>VGQX01000031.1 GCA_016882305.1 Cyanobacteria bacterium K_Offshore_surface_m2_239 | reverse complement strand
ACAGACCGGCCCACCCATTGCCACAGCTGAAATCTGTGGGAGGTGAACCGTCAGCCCCGGCTACGCCGGGGCTGATCCTCCCGAGTTACACCACTCCATGGGACGCCGCCTGGCGATGGAGGTGCGCTGGTTCGGTTTGACGTTCTGGCGGACGTCGGCGCCCTGCTCCTTGAGCTGTTGAACAAGGGTTGCTGGATGCGCGAGGCATCCGCATGGCCCGCTCCTGGTTCACTCCCGCGGCGTAGCGAGGTTGGCCAATCTCCACGACCATCCTCCTTGGGTCAGTCGATCGCAGCGGGTGGTTCGGCAGTGACGCTCGAACACGCTGGGGCGTGCCACGGGGCCGTCATCAAGGACGCGACAGATGGTCATGGTCCTGAGGGCGGCGGCGACCGTCGAACCTGAACACACCTCCTCCCAACACGCCTGCGTCCTACCCGGGGAATGCTTGATCTCCCCCCACTCCAAGCTGATGAGGTTCGCCCCTCCCTCTGCCACGGCAAAGCCTCCTTGCCCACCCCAACCGAACTGCCAGACTATTTCCACGACGTCCTCACCACGGCTGACCATGGCGTTCAAAAATGAAGTGGTCTCCGATGCCGACATCGATCGTTACAAGCTCCCCTTCCAAAAAGGTGAGGGCCGCTGGTGGACCCGCGACGCCGAACGCGACTACTACCTCTGGGGCGGCCTGTCCGGCAACCCGGCTTACGACACTGAACAGAGAGGTTGGTTTTATCTCTATATAAATAAAGAAATCCATACCTTTCTAATCCAACCCGGCATGTTTTCTCAAAGCTTGAAGGATAATCCTTACATAGTTCGCTGGAAGCATCTCCTTCGCATTATTCCGGATCCGACTTCAGCCGATAACCAAGAGTTCTTAGTCTCTGTCCTAAAAGAAGCTCTATCTATTTATGGATTGCAGGGTGAGCAAAGAAAGTGGCCGATTAGTATACAAGTCTATTTTGATTTTTAAACAGTCTGTCGCGACATAGTCGCAAAAACTTCTACCAGCTTATTTTCATGAGCCTCACAAAAGAACAGGCTAATCTTCGCCTGGAACAAATCAGTACACCTGAAGAGCTTAGAGATCTAGTCAGAGAGCTAGATGTAACAGGAACAGGAAGAGTGACGTTGCTTTGGAGCGGTTCGATCGGCACATTTGGAAGCGTTGGAGCCGAAAAGATTGCTTCGCAGATCGTCGCTGCTAGTATAGCTGCAAGCAATTCAGACTTTCGCATCCTCACAAATACAGAGGCAGGGAGATTCTTAGATCTTGATCGAGCAAGTCCAACCTTTAATAGCAGACTCTCAAACAAGCTAGAGGAGATATTTGTGGATCGACCGGATGAGTTGCGAAACTTTCTTTATGGGCAACAAGACCCAGGGACAAAGAAAAGGATTGGAAAAGGAGCTTGGGATATTGTTTCCGAAAACTTTGCAGCTCAGGCCAAAGGAAATGTTCGACTAATTGTTGGTGGCGGTGGAGATGATCGAATCTTTGCCCAGACTGAATTGCCTGCTCTTCTAAGGAATCCAGAGATAACTTCAATAGAGGGCATACCCATTAACGGACTAAGGGAGATGGCGAGAGCACAAGGAACAGCTAGCGTCCTGAAATTACTCAGACTTGCGTCTGATGTAACCTCAGGCATGCTTAAAGTTGAAGCAGATAGTACAGGAAGACCTGTAATCAATCCAAGTCGTTCTTATAATATCGACGCAACAGACTACGTCAATATGAGAAGCTCACCGGCACCAACAATTCAGGGGATGCAACGATTAATGGATTATATTCCAAAAGAGAGAAAGATTCGACATGCGCTGGCTGTAAAAGAAATTTATAAGACGCATCGTGTTTTGGCGCGTCAAGGGCACATCGTACCAAGGAAAGTCGATCCATTTGGTCTTCCCAACATCATCTCTAGGGTCGGGAGTTATGGAGGCCGTGCGATTGATGTGCTGAGTGTCGGGACGATGATCCACAAATCAACGATGGAAATGAGAGCCGGTGACCATGAGGCTGCTCATGACACCGTTGTCACCTGGGCCGCAGAAGCCACTGGCAGCTTTATCGTTGGACGATTGGCCACCACTCTTGTGGCACCGCTGATGATGACAGGTCCAGTTGGCTTTCTCGTTGGCGCTGGAATCATTATTGGCGCTTCAATCCTCGGCGGAGAAATAGGAAAGAAATTGGTTCGCAGAAGAAATAAGATCGTTGAAACAATCATTGTTGAGATTTTTATTATTGGATCCCCCTTGGTACTTGATCTTGAAGAATTTGGCATTGAAACACTTGCTCTTCACGAAACCATCATATACTTTGACCATGACAATAACAACTTCGTTGAGAAGACAGGATGGGTTGGTCCTAACGAGGGGTTATTAATCCTAGATTTGAATGGCAATGGAAAAGTGGATAGCGGAGCTGAGCTATTTGGCAATAACACAGTCCTTCAAGATGGACAGTTGGCAGCGGATGGTTTTGTCGCCTTGGCGATGTATGATCATAATGCCGATGAACGCCTTGATTATCAAGATGCTATTTGGCAAGAATTACGAGTTTGGCGTGATCAGAATAGCAACGCAGAAACCGATCCTGATGAGTGGTTCACCCTAGATGACTTGCGAGTTAAGTCTCTTTTGTTGGCTCATCATCATGACGAGATTGTTGATGCGAATGGCAATGTTCATCTTCAACATGGTTTTTATGAAAGCATCGATGGCAACCGCCGCATCATGACCGATGTATGGTTTGCCAAGGACACAATGAATAGCATCCCGACAACATATCGCGAAGTGGATGAAGAAACGGCAGAACTGCCTGATGTGCCAGGAATTGGAATTCTGCCAAGCCTGCATCAAGCTCTCATGGATCCCAGCAATCCTTTGCTGAAGCCCCTCCTCCTGCAATGGCTTAATGCGACACGCCAAGAACGCATCGGGCTCAGTGAAGCATTGCTCTTTCAATGGTGTGATGCAATGAATAATCCATATAAATCAGCAGATCGTTATATTTATAATGATGATGACCCGAAGCTTGATCTTAAGCTTGCTGTTTTTGAGAAAATGATGGGAGATCGGTTGGTCACCGATGAGTTTGTTCTGGCAATTAATCGTGCAGAGCGGGTCGGATCATTTAGTGATCAAATGACCCTTTCTCTGGATATGATATTGCATCATGAGATAGCAGTTAAACCCTTGTTTGAGCTCGCTGTCCCAGTTGAATCTGATGACTTTGGTCCGTTCCAACTTGATTTAACAGCATCTGTTAATCATCTGCGTACTCAATTCTTGAAGGATCCTGACCCTGGCTTTCTTCCAATGATTCAGTGGTTGCTACTTCAAGATGACGATATTGGCCAGACTTTCTTTGGCAGTCTTCAAAGCCTCAGCACTGCCATGGCAGACCCCTTCCAGCGAGCCATGCGTCTTCAGAGAGAGGTGGCGAAGCCATGGGAATGGATCCGAGGAACTTCTGACCATGATCAATTGAAAGGAACAGCAGAAAATGATTTTCTTGAGGCCGGACCTGGTTATGACCACCTTTGGGGAAATGATGGAGACGATACCCTGCATGGGAGCTCAGGATCGAATGCCTATTATGGAGGAAATGGCGGGGATACATACATCGTGAGTCAGAGCGATGGTGTTTTTGTAAACACCATTTTTGATCAAAGCTCAGAACAGCATGGATTACCCGATCGCATTGTCTTTTGGGATATTGCCTCCCACCAGCTGCGGCCAATCATGGAAGGTGATGATCTTGCCTTCTATCCATCGAAAACGTTTTTAATCGGCGAATCTCTCTCTAGAGGAATTCCTGCTGCTGTAATTCAGAAGCAAGAAAGAGCTCAACATCAAATTGAGGAATTTCACTTCTCTGACGGAGTCATATGGTCGCACGACGATCTTCTGGATCGGATCAAGCCTCAAGGAACATCAGTGAATGATCAACTGATAGGGGTCAGAACCCGAAACAACCACCTGCTTGGACTAGGAGGTCATGACATCCTGATCGGTGGGATGTTAAGTGATGATTTGAATGGCGGACCAGGTCAGGATAGTTTGACCGGCTTCTTAGGGAATGACACCCTCAATGGTGGCCCAGGAAATGATTATCTCAATGGCGGAGAAGGGAACGATACATATATTCTTACTGCCGACTCTGGGCATGATCAAATTTATGACATTGATCACGGACACACTTCCAGAGATACCATTCACTTCCCTCACTTCAAACCAAGAGACCTGCGAAAAGCAATCGTCATCGATCAGACTGTTAAGCTACACTTCGCTTCGGGTGCGAGCTTGACAATACTCAATCAACTTAACCCCACTTGTCGCATTGAATGGTTTGCTTTTGACAATGGAGATTTATGGAGCCATGAAGCAATAATGAAAAATGCGCGATCCTGGATTTCTAGGCCAAGCTTTATTGCAACACTTTCTTGAGATCCTCCTCCTTGATGTCTGCGGGTGAGAGCTCCATCAACTGCTCATGCGAGGGTTCCTTGATTTGAACGACCCGGTTGGCTTGTCGCATCACGACACAATCAAATAGATTTCGCACGGCACGACCATTCCCAAAATGCAGGGGTTTTTCTGTGATCATCCGTGTAAATATGTTCTCCAGGACGGCATTTAAATCGGCGGACACAACATACCCCGAGGCAGTACAGATATCTAAGAAGATTGTTTTTAACTCCTGGGCATTATAATCAGGAAAGAAAATAAATTTATTGAAACGGGATTTCAGTCCTGGGTTGGAAGCAAGGAAGTCTTTCATTGGTTGTTCATATCCTGCAACAATCACAATCAGGTCATCTCTGTAGTCCTCCATGTATTTAAGCAGGGTATCAATCACTTCACGACCGAAAGACTCCTCGCTTCTCCCGCTGGTCAACGCGTAGGCCTCGTCGATGAACAAGACTCCCCCCTTGGCTTGATCCACAACCTCCTTCGTCTTGATGGCAGTCTGCCCTACATAGCCTGCGACAAGCGCTGATTGGTCAACTTCTGTCAAAGATCCGACCGAAAGGATGCCTAGTTCACGATATAACATGGCTAATTTTCGAGCGACTGTTGTTTTCCCCGTGCCTGGATTTCCGGTAAACACCATATGATTCGTGGTTTGTATTTCCAGCAATCCAACCTCTCGTCTCATCGCCGAGACTTTCAGTATATTGATATGAGAGATAATCTCTTCTTTGACGGAGGCCAAGCCTGTCATCTCCCATAATTCACGCAGGAGCTGATCGACGGTGTCCTGTGAAGCTGCATCCTTGCCGTGCAGCCCTGTCAGACAAACGTCCCGTTGTCGATAGGGTTCGATCACGATCAGGGGTCGGGCAAAAGGCGAGAATCGCAAGCGTCGAGCTGCGCTGGGCATGGACTTGGCAAATCGATTGCCCGCAGCGATGGAATCAGCGCAACGCTCCTTCAAATAGGCGATACAATGACGCTCTTCATTGCTGATGCGACCATCACAATCCGCCAGTGTATGTAGATACTTCAACAAGGCATGGCGCATGCGTACTGTCAGTGCTCCGGAGCTGCTTAAAGGACAGCCATTCAGCGTGTCATACATCGCCAGATAGCGAAATCCCTCCAGGGCAGCGGCCGTGCCCGTAGCCAAAGACCACTCCTCCTGATGTTGAAGCAGGATGTAATCAAGAAAGCGACGTTTCTTGGACGCGCTGGCACTCAAGGATGGGACGACCTTCCCCGTTTCCGAAATGGCAAGAATAGGATGAACGGAGTCAAAAAGGAAGATCACATCCGACTCATTGACACAGCCCTTGGCCGACTGACAGAGAACCATTCCTGATCCGATCAGGGTCATCGCCACCAGCAACGCCGCAGACGGCGGATCGATACTGGACAAGGCCTCTTTGACAGGTCCGCTGGCTTCAGCAGATGTGGTGATCGCAAAGGTGGCATCCAGAATTCGCTTGATGGCCTCCCCCAGCAAGGTGGGCCCGTATGCCATCAAGAAGGCATGAGCTTCCGCTGCCGGCGTGTTCGGAGGCGTTTGCCGCGGACGTCGTCCGGCCTGTGGATCAGGTGGCGGAGGGGGTGGAGGCAGCGGCACGGGAAGGTTCACAGCGGAGGGAAGCCCCAAACCGCCTTCTGAAGTCGCTGGATTCCTGGGATCCGCCATGCGCTCTAATCTGAACTCCCTCCTGTTGCGGAGGATTGGGCTGACTGGTTCCATCATGGCGGGCCGTTCACGGTCCCACCTCCATCCAGGTGGACGGATGCGGGGCCAGATATTCCGCCTCCGCCGCCTGCTTCGTCCCGGGTGGCCCTGTCAGGCAGAAATCCATGGCAATCGACACGCGACGTTCTTCCGCGCGGCCATTATGAAGAACTCCATGGTCAACACTAGCGGGAAACAGCAGCAGCAGGCCCGCCCGAGGCGCCACATCCCACCAGGGCGCGTTCCAGACTTGTGTCGCCGCGTCAGGGCTGACGAACGGGCCGCCATGACCCACGGCCAAGCCTGGCACGAGTTCATTGGCTTGGCGCGGCGGCCAAACGCGCAAACAGCCACTTGCGGCGCTCCCATCTCCGGTGAGGTAATAGACCCCGCTGAGATGCGCATTGGGGTGGTGATGACGACCGATCCCCTGCCCTTCTTCGCTCACCACAGGCCAGGCCCGCTGCAGGTGCAACGCCACCCGGGAACGGTCAAAACCCAGCGCCGACACATACTCGCAAGCCGCTTTGGCCAACCGCCGCAGCAACGGCGCAAAGGCGGGATGGTGATGAAGCTGATCCGCGCCATGCAAGTCCCCGGTCCAGGCGCAGCCGTCTTCGGGATTGCCTGTGGCTTCGCCGCGCAACCGCAGGATCTCCTGCAGCAGAATAGCGGTGTCCAGGGGATCGGGCGCGAGCTGCACGTGGCCAAGGGCCAGGGGGAACAGAGGCTGCAGCCACAAGCCGTCCCTGGTGGGGGGGGCAGGAGGCTGTTCAGGCGTCATGGGAAGGACTGCGGTGGGAGCGTGCAGGACCATCCTCCCCACCGCGCCGCCCCCAGCACCCTAGGGGCATCCCCCGCGCGACGGACGGTTCACAAGGACGAGATAAGTTGCGTGAGATCTCCAGCGTCGACCCCTCCGCAGCCATGTCAACCCTGATCGCCCGCCCTCGCGCTCACGCTATCGCCAACACCCTCGGAGGCAAGCGCCATCGTGGTGTCCTGCTGCTCGGCACCCTGGTCTGTTTGGCGATGCCCCAGGCGGCGGAGGCCCAATGTCGCTTCCTGCTGCCCATCGGTGGTGGGGCGAGCCCTGGGTGGAAAAACGCATCAGCCCGGATCGCCTCGTGGGCCGCACGAATTGGAACACCGATTTCGCGGTCGATCGCTCCTTCAGCAGCTATCGGGTCAATTTCCAGTCAGTGTCCACAGGCCGCGGCACATTTCCTCTGGCGGTGTTTTTGCGCTTCACCGATGGCAGCAACCTCCAACTCGTCAACGACAACCTCAGCCTGGATCCACGCCAACAGCGGCGTCTGGGACCCTTCCCGGCTGTGCCTGGCAAGCGCACCAGCAAAGTGAACGTGCGTGTCGGCTCCAGCGCGATGCCAGGGGCCACCGGATTCAGCTACAGAGTGTCGGTGGAGGGGTGCAACTGAGGCGAGGGGGCGCGATCATGGCTTGCGATGAGCGCACCGCAATCGCAGGCGTCGACTCCAGGTGACGGCTCCCGCGACCGCCAAGGCGGGGAAGGGTCCGGGCACCGGCGCGATGGCAAACGTGCCGCCAACAAAGTTGCTGGAGCTGATCACCAGGTCGCCGGCGCTGGAGGGATAGGTGTTGCTCTCAAAGATCGACGTTCCCGTGAAGTTCGCTGGACCTTGCAGATTGATGAACGATCCGGGGACGCCGATCAGGCCGGCTGCCGTCTCCGGATTGAACGTGGTTGGCGTGGTGAAGACGAAGCCGACCTTCGGATCCGGGCCCACCGGGAAACGACCCGAGAGGACAAGCCACTGCAGAGTGGGGCTGGGCAGCAACTCCGCCACCCGCACCTCGGACGTGGTCTCCAGCGTCAACTGAGGCGCGGCCGGCAGCCACCACAACTGGAAGGTGCCGAGCGTTGGGATGGTGAAGTTGGACAGCGTGGCCAGGGCCTCATTCGCGGTGGCGGTCAATCGCCAACGCGCGTTGCTGAACGGCTGGCTCCCGAGGCTGCCCGTGATGCCCGCGCCGGAAGCGGAGTAGACCAACGCGGCGTGGCCGGCCAGCGGGGCAGCGCCGTGGAGAAGCAGGCCAAGGGCCAACCCAGCCGAGGCGTGACGACCAAGAAAAACCATCGAAGCAAGCTGCTGAGTCATTGCTTCTTTAGCCACATCCCAGGCCGTTGTCATTCGCGGTAGATCGCCCAGGCCGCCACCAGCCCGCCGGCAAAACCGGCCGCATGGCCGATCCAGCTCACGCCTGGTGGGCTGAGAAACGGAAGCAAGGCCGGCAGAAGCCCTCCATAGGAGAACAAGCAGCCCACAGAAAGCGCAACGGACAGGGGGCGCTTCTCCAGCCAGCCGATGAGCAGCAGAAACCCAAGCAGGCCATACACCACTCCGGAAAGGCCATGGCTCGCCGCAGGCCAGAGCAGCCATACGGGCACTTGCAGGAGCACGACACTGATCCAGACGGCGGCGTAAGCGCGGCTGCCGTGCAGGAGGACCAGCCACGACAGCGGGACAAACCAAAGGCTGTTGCTGAGCAGATGGCCAAAGCCGGCATGGCTGAAGGGAGCGGTCAGCAATCCCCACCAAGGCCCCTGATGCACGAGTGGCAGGTTCCAGCGCCCAGCAAAAAAGAGCTGGTCGATCAGCTCTTGGCTCCAAGGCACCACCAGGATGGCCAGCGGTAAAAAGGCACGTTGTTTCAGGCGGGCCAGGGAGCGATCCAGGCGTAGGGCAAGGGCCATCGTCGCGTAGTTGAGCCCTCTTTAGAAGGGTAGGTGCAGAACAAAAGCCAATGACAGCGGCTAGACCTTGATCGACCCGCGACTCTCCAGCTGAAGAGGACTGGGCTCGAAGGCTCCAGTGCTAGACGCCATAGCTGTGGTCGACATCTCGGATTGCCTCGTCTTGAAACAACAGGAAAGCCACCCGGGCAACAAGCACCAGGTGGCTTTGAATCAAGGGGAGATTTAACCCATGGCCGCCGCACCGCCCACCACTTCCAGAATTTCCTGGGTGATGGCCGCCTGGCGGGCCTTGTTGTAATCCAAGGTCAGCGTTTTGGCGAGGGCTTTGGCGTTGTCACTGGCGTTGTTCATGGCCGTCATTCGGCTCGCCAACTCGCTGGCGGCCGCTTCCTGAAGAGAGCGGAGCAGCTGATTGTCGAGATAGAGCGGCAACAAAGCATTCAACAACTGATCTGGACTTTGCTCAAAGACAAAGTCGGGTTCCAGGGGGGACTGCGAGTTGTTGATCGTGACTTTTTCCACACCCAACTGGCCATCCTTGGTCACGAGACGGAAGATCTCGTCATCGGCATCGGCGATCCCCTGGGGATCCAGGGGGAGGAGCGTTTGGACCACCGGAGAGGAGCTCACCAAGTTGATGAACTTGGTGTAGATGATCTCGACACGATCGGTGCTGTCGGACAGAAAATCCGCCAGGACCTGCCGGGAGATGCGGTTCGCATCACTGGCCGTGGGCACCTGCTCCAGGCCGGTGAAGGTGGCCCGGATTTTGTAAGTGGACGAGCGGTTCTGGAAATAGGTGATCGCCTTGCGACCCATCAAAACCAGATCCACCTCCAACCCTTGCGCTTTCAACTCAGCGAACCGCTGCTCGGTCCTTTTGATCACGGCGGAGTTGTACCCGCCGCACAATCCCCGATCGCCGGTCACCGAGAGAAGGGTGACGGTACCGGCGGTGCGCTTCTGGAGCAGTGGTGAATCTGCCGTTTCAAAAGCCATGCGGGTTTGCAGGTTTTGCAACACGCGTGCCAGACGGTCAGCGAAGGGACGACTGCGCAGGACCTGTTCTTGGGCGCGGCGGACCTTGGCGGCCGCCACCAGGCGCATGGCCTCGGTGATCTTGCGGGTGTTCTTGACAGAACTGATCCGGTCGCGGATCTCTTTCAGGTTAGCCATTGCTCGCGTCTCAGGCTGTGGCGAGCATGGACGCCTTCACCTCGGCGATGGCGGCCTTGAGGGTGGCCTCCGACGCGTCGCTGAGCTGCTTCTCGGTCATCACGGCGGTGATGAAGTCCGGCTTGTTGGTGCGCAGATAGTCGCGCAGCTCACGCACGAACTGGGTCACCTGCTCCACAGGCACCTCGTCGATCAGACCCTTCACACCGGCGTACACCACAGCCACCTGTTCCGCGAGGTTGAGAGGGCTGAATTGAGGCTGCTTCAACAGTTCGCGCAAGCGCTTGCCCCGTGCCAGCTGGGCTTGGGTGGCGGCATCCAGATCGGAAGCGAACTGGGAGAAGGCCGCCAGCTCATCGAACTGAGCCAGCTCGAGTTTCAGAGTGCCAGCAATCTTCTTGATGGCTTTGGTCTGCGCGGCGCCTCCCACCCGGCTGACGGAGATGCCGACGTTGATGGCGGGACGCAGGCCAGAATTGAACAGATCGGAACTGAGGAACACCTGACCATCGGTGATCGAAATCACGTTGGTGGGGATGTAAGCCGAAACGTCACCGGCCTGGGTTTCAATGATCGGCAGGGCTGTCATCGAGCCTTTGCCCATGGCGTCGGAGAGCTTGGCGGCCCGCTCCAGAAGGCGGCTGTGGCAATAGAACACGTCGCCGGGGTAGGCCTCACGACCGGGAGGACGCCGCAGCAACAGGGACATCTGGCGATAGGCCTGAGCCTGTTTGGTGAGGTCGTCGTAGACCACCAGGGTGGCCTTGCCCTTGTACATGAAGGACTCAGCGATCGCGGCTCCGGTGTAAGGAGCCAGATATTGCAGCGCCGCAGGATCGGAGGCGTTGGCGGCAACGATCACGGTGTAGTCGAGAGCGCCGCGCTCCCGCAGAACTTCCACAACGTTGGCCACGGAGGCGGCCTTCTGACCCACGGCCACGTAGACGCAAACGACGTCTTCGCCCTTCTGATTGATGATCGTGTCCAGAGCGATGGCGGTCTTGCCGGTCTGGCGGTCGCCGATGATCAGCTCGCGCTGGCCCCGGCCGATGGGAATCATGGCGTCGATGGCCGTGATCCCGGTCTGCATGGGCTCGTGGACCGATTTGCGCTGGATGATGCCGGGCGCCATCGACTCGATGAGACGCGTCTCAGTGGTGGGGATGTCTCCCTTGCCATCAATGGCCTGACCCAGGGAGTTCACCACCCGTCCCAACAAGGCGTCACCCACGGGAACGGAGGCGATTTTGCCGGTGGCCCGCACCGTGCTGCCCTCCTGAATCCCGAGACCTTCGCCCATCAACACCGCGCCGACATTGTCCTCTTCGAGGTTCAGGGCAATGCCTTCCGTGCCATCTTCGAACTGCACCAGTTCACCGGCCATGACCTGCTCAAGGCCATAGACGCGAGCGATGCCGTCACCAACCTGCAACACCGTGCCGACGTTGCTCACGGACACCGTGCTGTCGTAGTCGGCGATCTGTTGCTTGAGGATTGCGCTGATCTCGTCGGGGCGGATGGAAACCATGGCTGGAAAATGTCCCTGGGGAAGGGGGATGAAAGGGGCTGAAGGAACTGGAGGGGGAAGGGGGGAGTCAGCCGGCGGTGGCCAACGCCAGGCCAAGACGACGCACCTGGCCAAGCAGGCTGGCGTCGATCACCTTGGAACCGACGCGCAGCACGAACCCTCCAATCAGGGAGGGATCCACAGCTGTGTCGATTTCCACCTTGTCGGTGCCGGCCACGGCTTTTACCTTTTCGGTGAGCTGAGCTTGTTGTTCCTCACTCAGGGGGGTAGCGGCAGTGATCTTGGCCAGAGCGATGCCGTTGCGCTCGCGATGGAGCTCAAGCATCCGCTCCAGCACCGCGTCGAGGACGCCGATGCGGCGACGATCCGCCAGGAGCTTGAGAAGATTGAGGAACGTGGGAGTGAGGGATTGGCCAAAGAGGGCGAGGAGAACGCTCTTTTTGGCCTCCGGATCGAGCACGGGAGAGACCATGGCCTCGCGCAGCTCGGGAGAGGCTTGCCAAAGGCTCAGAAGCTCTCGGGTCTGGGTGATCACCGTGTCGGTTTCACCAGCGGACTCGGTCAACTGAAGGAAGGCGTCGGCGTAAGGCGTGGTGATGGAGTTGAGGAGGGGCATCAGCGGTTCCCCAGGGATTGGATGGACTGGTCGATCAACCGCGCTTGCGCGTCGGCGTCGAGCTTGCCGGGCAGAGCGGCAAGCGCTTTCTCGATGGCCTTCAATGCCGTCTCGCGACGCAGTTGATCGGTGACACGAGAAGCTTCGTTGGCCAGGTCCGAAGTGGCGGCTTGTTTCATGCGAGCCAGCTCCTCGATCGTGCGCTGCTCGCTATCCAAGCGGATGGCATCGGCGCGCGCTTTGCCATCGATGCGGATCTGCTCGGCCCTCTTTTGCGCCTCAGCGACGCCCTTCCGGGCTTCGGCGAGAGCGGCATTGGCGGTGCTCAACCGCTCTTCCGCCTCCCGAAGCTCGGAAACAATGGCTTCACGGCGACGTTCAAGAATTCCGCCGAGAAACCCCCGCAGGAACCAGATCAATCCAGCGATGACGATCACCAGGTTGATGATGTTGGTTTCAAAGAGGTTGAGATTGAGCCCAAAGCCACCATGGCTGGCCAAGAGCTGGGGCAAGGAGGCGATCATGGGGTGGGGAGCAAGCGGGAGACGATCTGATCGCTGAGTAGGGAAGCCTGCTGATCAAGCTCAGCCACGGCTTTGGAGCGCTCGGCGTCGATCTCGCGACGGGCGGCTTCGCGGGAGGCGTTGGCGGCGGCGGTAGCTTCCGCCAGGGCGGCCCGGTAGAGCCGGTCCATCTCCTGTTCGGCATTGACCACCAAGGTCTGGGCCTCCTGGCGGGCGTCCTTGAGCTGGGCCTTGAGATCAGCCTCCAGACGTTCCGCCTGAGCCAACTTGCTCTTGGCTTCAGCGCGGCTGGTGTTGATGTATCCCTCCCGATCCTCAACGGCCTTGCCGACCGGGCGGAAGAAGAGCGCGTTAAGAATGAAGGTGAGGAGCACCACCTGGAGCGCCATCAAGGGCAAGGTGGCATCGAGGTCAAAGAGACCTCCCTCCTGGGCACCGGCCTCGGCGAGCAATAGCCAGCTGGTCATGGAGCGGGGCGGGCGAAACGGCGGGAGCGTGGAGCGGAATGGCGTGAAACAACAGCTGAGGGCAAGCGGGAGTCCCGTGAGGAAAAAGCATTCTCACGGGACCCGCTGGCCTGATCCTCAGCCGGCGAAGGGGTTGGCGAAGAGCAGGACGAGCGCCACCACCAGGCCGTAGATGGTGAGCGCTTCCATGAAGGCGAGGGAGAGCAGCAGGGTGCCGCGAATCTTGCCTTCGGCTTCGGGCTGGCGGGCGATGCCTTCGACAGCGCCGCCTGCTGCGGTGCCCTGGCCGATGCCAGGACCGATGGCGCCGAGACCGACGGCAAGGCCGGCAGCCACAACAGAGGCGGCGGCAGTGAGGGAATCCATGGGGTGACGGGGGATGGGAGTCGCTGGAGGCCGAAATGGCCGGGGACTGAGAAGGAAGGAACCTTCTCAGGCGGTGTATTTGGAACCGGATGGAACCTGGCGCCCTGGGACATCTCGATCGAGGAGAACCTGGAGGAGATGGGCCCGACCATGGCCGGACCTGCGCGAGCAGAGTTTGACAGACCGCCGGGAAGGGGGTCTGGACGGGGACCTAGTGATGCTCTTCGTGAACCGCTTCGCCGATGTAATAGGCGGCGAGCGTGGCGAAGATCAAGGCCTGGATGGCGCTGGTGAACAGCCCGAGAAACATGGCTGGCAGAGGCACGATCAGGGGCACGAGGAACGCCAACACAGCCACGACAAGCTCGTCAGCAAGGATATTTCCAAACAAACGGAAGGAGAGGGAGAGAGGCTTTGTGAAATCCTCGACGATCTTGAACGGAAGCATGATCGGAGTGGGTTCCACGTAATACTCGAAATAGCGGAAACCCTTGCGGCTCAGGCCGGCATAGAAATAAGCCAGGGAAACCAGCAGGGCGAGGGCGATGGTGGTATTGATGTCTGCCGTCGGGGCTCCCAGCTCGCCGCTGGGGAGATGAATCAACTTCCAGGGGATGAGGGCACCGCCCCAGTTGCTGACAAAAATGAAGAGGAAGAGCGTGCCGATGAATGGCAACCAGTCTCGATAGGCCTTTTCGCCGATCTGCTCACGGGCGAGGGAGCGAATGTAATCCCAGAGGAATTCCAGAAGATTTTGCACGCCGGCCGGTTCCCGCTGCAGGCGGCGGGTGCCGATCACAACAACGGCGAGCAGGGCGCCAATCACCACCCAGGAGCTGAGAAACACCTGGCCATGGATCTTGAGATTGCCCAAATTCCAGTAAAAATGCTGGCCCACCTCGAGTTCGGCAAGGGGGAGCAGGGGCATCGCGAAGGGCATGGGAACCATCGGATTGGACAAACCGGACCACGGATCCGGATCTAAAGGCAACTCGAAACGAGCGATTGGTCAGGCATCGAGAAGAGCCTGAACCAGCAGGGCCGGCTTGTAGAGCAAGAAGCCCAGCAGGGCCGGCAAGACCTGGAGCTGGGGCACCTTGGTGGCCGTCAGCACCAGAACGATGGGAACCAGCAGCTGCACCTTCCCCACGGATTTGCTCTTCACCCCCAGGCGTGAAACGCTGCGGGAGAGGAGCACCAGATAGAGGAGGCCGCAGAAGGCGCCCAGCAACGTGCTGAGGGACGCGGACCAACCCAAGGTCAACGCCACGAGGGGAACGGCGAGGGCCGCCGCGATCGTGGTGGCCACCAGCAGCCGAAGCCGCAGGCGGTGATACGCCTCCATTCCGTTGTCGCCATCCCGGGGAGGAGAGGACGGGGGAGGGGAGGGGGTCACCGGATCAGGGCCGTGAGACTCTCCATTCGCCGACGCGGAAGCGTCAGCGTCCTGGGGAGTGGCAATGGCGACCGCCAACCTGGAAACCTTGGAAGCGCAGGGAATTTATCACGCGGGCTTGCAGCGTTGTGGCGGCGGCGGCGTGTTCAGGCCTCGACGGGGAGCAGCACGCGCTGCCTGATGAGGCGGCGGGCCCGCTCCAGCCGTTCCGAGGCCGCCATGGCCAGAGGCAGGGCTCCAAGAGGGGTTCCAGGGGGGGCGTCACCCCAAGCGACCATCAGGGCCAGATCCCCGGGATCGATCTCCAGCGGTCTCAGATCGGGATCCAGCAGCGCCGTGCCCGGCCAGCCCCAGAGGCAGCGGTTCACCTCTCCGGCGGCGGCCAGCAGCGCGGCGTCGTCCGACCAATCGCGGGGGGTCAGGGGGTCGCGGCTGAGGAACACCTCGAAGTGGCTGATGTCCGGATCCAGGGCCTCCACCAGCTCCCACCGCTGCCGCGCGGGCAAGGCCCGGGCCCGCTCCAGCAGTTCGCCCGAGAGCAGGCGGGCGGGATCCCAGACCTCCGGATTGGAGAAGCCCACGAGGTGCAGGCGGGCCTCTCCGAGGAAGGCCAGCAGGCTGGCCAGGCTGAAGCTCGTTTCCTGCGGATGCAGGTACATGTCGGCGAAGTTCGCGTCAGCGGCGGTGTCGAGGGCCCAGCGCTCCTCATGGTGGCGTCGCAACCGATTGCCCGCCGGCAACTGGCTGAGCAGCTCCCGCCCCAGTCGAAGGCCCGCCGCGCCGCTGCCGGCCCCGAGCAGTCCCAGGGCTCTCTGCGTGCGATGGATCTCCCACCGTCCCGCCTCCGCGTAGAGGAACAGGTGGAGAAGCCCCCCCGGCGCCAGGCGCTCCGCCAACGCCTTCAGGCCAGCGTCCGGTTGCGCCAGATGATGCAGCACCCCCACGGAGTTGATCACGTCGAAGAGTCCCTCATCGCCAAGGTCCAGCAGACTGCGCCGTTCGACGCGAAGCTCCCGCACCCGCTCGCGAGCTCCGGAGCGGCGCAGGCGCTCCTGAGCCACCTCCAGGGCTCCGGCGCTGATGTCCACAGCCAGGACGGTGGCTTCCGGATTGAGGTGACAGAGATAGTCCGTGCTGACGCCGGTGCCGCAGCCGGCATCCAGCACCCGCCAGGGTCGGGGTCCGTGTCCGGGGGGGCGGGGAGGCAGGACCCCTCGCACCGAGGCGATGACGCTGTCGACGCACCAGCGCCAGTTGTAGCCGGGGGGAGGGCCGTCCTGCAGGGGATCGCCGGGATAGGGAAAGCGGTCGTAAAACGCGCTCACCACCGGCGTGGCGGCATCCAGCGGAGGGGGCTCCGGCGCGGCGTCCGGCGTGGACGCCTCCGGCACGGCGGAGAGATCAGCGGCCGGGGAGGGGGGGGGAAACTCCTGCATCGGGAATGGGTTCCGCGTTGTTCACGCGCTATGGCTTCCCCCAGACTCCCCCATCGCTGCCCGGCGACGGGACGGGGCTGCAAACATTTGTTCATGCGCCCCCGGAGGAGCCACGGGGGAGCCGTAACGTGTCGAAGCCCGGCACGCTCCCGTTCATGACTGTGACCGCCAGCAGCGGCAGCACGAGGGTCAACCCCCAGCTCTACGACACCCTGCCGCTCTCCAGCGTCCGTCAGGCGGAGCAGCAGGATCGTTTCCCCGACGGGGGCGAACTGCAGACCCTGATCAACTTTTTCCAGAGCGGACGCGTCCGCGTGGAGGCAGCCCAGAGGCTGTCCGCCAATGCCGCCGCCATCGTCGCCAAAGCCGCCGACCGCATCTTCGTGGGCGGCACTCCGCTCTCTTATCTCGACGGCCCCCTCGGGGGGGAGACCAGTGGCTCCACCCCCCTGGCCGCCGACCAGGAAGCCTTCCAACGCTCGGTGCGGACATTTGTCGGCACCACCTCGGCGCGCAAGGGGAACGTCTTCAGCCGCCTCCTGGAGGGGGCAGGCGGGGACGCCGATGTGCGCGTGGTGCTGCCCAGCGGCTTCAACCCGATCTCCGTTGGCGTCTATGGCACGGAGCGGATGAAGAAATCCATCCGTGATTTGGCCTGGTTCCTGCGCTACGTGGGCTACGCCCTCGTCGCCGGTGATCCGAGCATCCTCGCGGTGAACACCCGCGGCCTGCGGGATGTGCTGGAGAAGGCCTGCTCTCTGGCCGCCACCAACGTGGCCCTCCAGGAGATGCGGGCGGCGGCGGCCGGTCTGTTCCAAGGCGAGCCGGAAGCCCGCTCTCTGGTCATCGAATGCTTCAACGTCCTGCTGAAGGAGCTGGAGCTGCCCACGCCCTCCACCCGCCAAAGGTTGGGCAGCCCTGTGAACCAGGGCCTGCAGCTGCCGGCGATTTATGCCCTGGCCGCGGAGGGTCGCCAACGCTTTGTCATGAAGCCCGGCCTGTCCGGCCGGGAAAAGGCGGAGGTGATCCGTGCGGCCTATCGCCAGGTGTTCGAGCGCGACATCGTCAAGGGCTATTCCCTGGAAGTGTGTCCGGTGGAGGCCACCCAGTGTCGGCAGGGCCAGATCTCGATGCGGGAATTCGTCCGCGCCATGGGACGGAGCAAGGAATATCAGAAGCAGTTTTATGGTCGGTTTTCCAACAGCCGTGTCGTTGAGCTGGCTTTCCGCCATTTCCTCGGACGCGGCTTGAGTTCGATCGAGGAATTCCGCTATCATTTTGCCATAGTCAGCACCCAAGGGCTCAAGGGCCTGGTGGATGTGCTGGTGAACAGCATGGAATACGCCCGGGTCTTCGGCGAGGAGACCGTTCCCTACCTGAGGGACCTCGGCGAAGAAGCCCAGGAAAGCGCCGGCTGGGGCTCCAACCGCAAGCTCTTCCGCTTCAGCGCGCCGTTCGAGGGCGCCCCGCAATACATCACCCTCTACGCCTCCTACCGCCAGCCCCTGCCCGATCAGCATGCTTACGGCGGCGGCAACGATCCTCTGGCGCTCACTTATGGAGCCATCTTCCCTTCCGGCACGGCCTCTGTTGCCACTCGGGCCGTTCCGTTCAGCTATGACAGCCGTCGCATCCTGATCAGCAACGGCCTCAGCCAACCGGGCCAGATGGCCAGTCCCCAGTTCCGCAAGGCCACGCCTCGGCGTGTTGGCCCGCGCGTGGTGCGTCTGAAGCAGATCGCCACCGGGGGCAATTCGGTTCCACAGCGTGGCGGCCAACCCAGCGTTCGCGGCACCGAAGCCGCCACCCAGGCCGTGATCCGCGCGGTCTACGTGCAGGTGCTCGGCAACAGCGGCTATGCCGGGGAACGCAACACGGTGGAGGAGATCAAGCTGGAGAATGGCGACATCAGTTTGCGGGAATTCGTGCGGCAAGTGGCCCGCTCCGATGCGTTCCGGCGTCGTTACTGGAGCGGTCTCTACATCTGCAAGGCGATCGAGGTGATTCATCGTCGTCTGCTCGGACGACCCACCTTCGGCCGCTGGGAGATCGATTCCTATTTCGACACCGCCGCGCGCAAGGGCTTCTATGGCGTTGTTGACGCCATGATCAACAGCCCTGAATACACCAGCACCTTCGGCGAAGACACCGTTCCCTACGAACGGTTCATCACCCCGGCGGATCTCAACACCCGCAGGGTTCCTGCCCTGCGGCGCCCCCTCAATCTGGAGGCCATCCCTGACCTTCGGATGACGCCACGTCCCAACGTGCCGGCGCCGCAACAGATCCGCACCACCGCAGACCTCACCCCCCGCAACCTGCCCTCTCGTCCCACGACCATCCGAGGGGGGTGGTCAGCCCAGATCGCTGGTGGTGAGACCCTTGCCCCGGCCCCTGCCGCCAGCGGCCCGACCTCGTTGCGCCAACCGCCGGCACCAGCGCGCACCTGGCGCCCCCAGAACGGCGCCGCGGCGGGTTGGAGCGCCAGCGTGGCCGCCGCTCCAGTGGCCCGGACCACCGCGTTCCGAGCCCCGGCGTCCCCTCCCGCCATCGGCGTCTGGAAGGCGGCGGTCTCCGCTGGGGGGCCGACCCTCGGATCCGGGCCCGCGACAATGCCGTCCCAAGCCATGGAGAAAGCCCTGCGCAGCGTCAATCCCCAAGGATTCCGACGCCGGCAGAGCCTTGGTCAGGCCGTGGAATTGCCCAATGCTCCCAGCGAAGGCCAGCTCAAAGACGTGGTGCGAGCCAGCTATCGACAACTCCTGAACCGGGTGCCGTTCGCGGCGGAGCGCCTGCTGGACGCCGAATCGCAGCTGCGCAATGGCCGGGTGTTGGTGGCGGAATTTGTGGGATTGATCGCCAGCAGTGACCTCTTCCTGCAGCGCCTCAACCGGCTGGCTCCATTGCGTGCCGCCGCGGCCGCCCATCTGGCTCTGCTGGGTCGCGCCGCGTTGCCGGCGGAAACCAGCCGTTTCCTGGCCACTCGCACAAGCCGGGGGCTTCCTGCGGCTGTGCAACAACTCCTCGGCAGCGAGGAGTACGCCAGTGCGTTCGGTCGTTCCACGGTGCCGTTCCTGCGGGGTCTGAGCACCCAGGATGGGGTGCCCCTGGCCACGGTCAATCGTTCCGCCGAGCTTTACGGCGGCAACGGTGGCCTGACGCCAAACCCGCGCCCCGCCATTTGAGCCCACCGGAAGCCGCCCACGCGGACGGCTTCCGGTGGATGACGTCAGAACTCCCGCGATTCCCCTGACGCGGACCCTTGATTTTTGGGCTCTCCCAGTGGGTTCCTGAACGTGGATCAGGTCTGTGCGAGTCTGGCCGGAGTGCCGGTGCGTCCAGGGGGCCTTGGAAGGGATGATCCGCTGAGAGAGTGTCCCGACAGACGATGGATGTCCGATGTGGATCTCCTGTTGACGAGCTCGCTCTGAGGGGCTGCCCGAAACATATCGCCAGCCTCCGGATGCGGCTCCGGGGGCTTTTTCGCGTTGCCGCAATCGGCCAGGATGAACGATGCGGAAACCCTCGCCATTCCCAACCGTGGCCGCGCAACAAGCGAGGCAGATAATGAACAATTGCTGCAACGTTCCCCACGGGTCTGGCAGGTCAAACGCATTGCGAGCCAAGGGATTTCAGCCCCCCTTCCGCCATGAAGATCTGTTACCGAGGCCGGGGGCAACGTCAGCCCTTAGCGCAGAATGACACCGCGATCGGCACCACCGATCTCACCCTTACCCACCGGATACCGGTCTCCTTAACGGTGACCGCTTGTTTCGAGGCAGAACTGCATGAGCATCGTCTCCAACTCGATCATCAACGCGGACGCCGAAGCCCGCTACCTCAGCCCTGGCGAACTCGACCAGGTCAAGTCCTTTGTGGCCGGCGGTCAGCGTCGTCTGCGCGTCGCCCAGGCCCTCAGTGAGAGCCGCGAACGCATCGTCAAACAGTCCGCAGGTCAACTCTTCCAGAAGCGACCTGACGTCATCTCCCCTGGCGGCAACGCCTATGGCGAAGAGATGACCGCCTCCTGCCTGAGGGACATGGATTACTACCTGCGGCTCGTCACCTACGGAGTGGTCGCTGGCGATGTCACTCCCATTGAGGAGATCGGCATCATCGGCGCCCGCGAGATGTATCGCTCCCTTGGCACCCCTCTCGAAGCCATGGCGGAAGCCGTGCGGGAAATGAAGGCGGTGGCCACCAGCATCCTCACCGGCGCTGACGCCGAGGAAGCTGGCTTCTACTTCGACTACGTGGTCGGCGCCCTCTCCTGAGGCCCATCCATTCCATCACCGCCATCTTCATCGGGATTCCATGCAAGACGCCATCACCAACGTCATCAACCAGGCTGATGTCCAGGGTCTTTACCTGGACGGTTCCGCCATGGGTCGCCTCGAGAAGTATTTCTCCAGTGGCGAATTGCGTGTCCGTGCTGCCGCAACGATCAGCGCCAACGCTTCCGCCATCATCAAGGAAGCCGTGGCCAAATCCTTGCTCTACTCGGACATCACCCGTCCCGGCGGCAACATGTACACCTGCCGTCGCTACGCGGCCTGCATCCGCGATCTGGACTACTACCTGCGGTATGCCACCTATGCCATGCTGGCTGGAGACACATCCATCCTGGATGAGCGGGTGCTCAACGGGCTGAAGGAGACCTACAACTCCCTGGGTGTTCCCATCGGTGCCACTGTGCAGTCGATCCAGGCCATGAAGGAAGCCACCTCTGCCCTGGTGGGTCCCGATGCCGGACGTGAGATGGGCGTTTATTTCGACTACATCAGCTCCGGGCTGGGTAACTGAGCCAGTTCTCCAATCGCCGCCAGCAATCACCATGCGTCTGTTCAAAGTCACCGCTTGCATCTCCAGCCCCGAAAAGGCACGCACCCAGCGGGAGATTCAGAACACCTACTTCACGAAGTGGGTTCCTTATGAGAGCTGGTTTGCCGAGCAACAGCGCATCATGAAGCAGGGCGGCAAAATTCTCAAAGTGGAATTGGCCACCGGACGTCGTCAGCAGAATTGCGGCAACTGAATTTCCGTTCCCTTCCGCAGGGCTGACCCATCCACAACACCCAGGAGATCGGTCAACACGGCTGCTCCACCTGGGCGTCACTGCTCATCCTCACCAGCACATCTTTCCCATGCCCAGCCTTGGCTGGGTTTTTTGTTGTCATTCCCCGCTTCAGCCCTCTGGGGCTGGCAGCGGCCGGTGCCCCGCATCCGTCCGCTCGCGGCGGGCTGTGAACAGTTCCGCTGACGCGCTCTCGACAAAGCCCCCATAGGCAGGGCTCAATGGGTCATTCACCTGGCAGAGCCTGCCGCGCCCCTTCCGTCCAACCCATGGAATCCCTCCCCCAGGCCCGCAAGTCTCCCCAGAGCCTTCTTCCTCTCCCCTGGGACCGCTGGCCCGCTGAGGCGCGCTTGATGATGGGTCTGGTGCTGATCTGGAGCATCCTGGGACTGTTGATGCTCACCTCCGCCAGCTGGTGGGTCGCTGAACGGGAGATGGGGGATGCGGCCTACTACATCAAACGCCAAGCCCTCTGGATGCTGGCCAGCGGCGCGTTGTTCTGGCTGGCCATCCGCACGACCCTGCGTCGCTGGCTCCACTTGGCGCCCACCGCGCTGCTGATCGGCGGTTTGCTGGTGGCCGCCACCCTCGTGATTGGAAGCACCGTGAATGGAGCCAGCCGCTGGCTGGTGTTGGGGCCTGTGCAGATTCAACCCACAGAGCTGGTCAAACCCTTCGTGGTGCTCCAAGGGGCTGTCCTCTTTTCCCACTGGCGCCGCATCGGGGCCGACCAGAAGCTGCTCTGGCTCGCGCTCTTCGGCGTGCTGATCCTGTTGATCCTCAAGCAGCCCAACCTGAGCACGGCGGCCCTGACGGGACTGCTTCTCTGGTTGATGGCGCTGGCGGGGGGCCTGCCCCTCCTCCAATTGCTGGGAGCGGCCGGAGGTGGCGCTCTGCTGGGTAGCGCGAGCATCCTGATCAACCAATATCAGCGCGATCGGGTGATCTCCTTCCTGGATCCCTGGAAAGACGATCAGGGCACGGGCTATCAACTCGTCCAGAGCCTTCTGGCCATTGGCTCCGGAGGGGTGCTCGGCCAAGGTTTCGGCCTGTCGACGCAGAAGTTGAACTATCTGCCCATTCAGACGACAGATTTCATCTTTGCCGTCTTCGCCGAGGAGTTCGGCTTTGTCGGCTGCCTGATGTTTTTGCTGTTCCTGAGCCTGTTCGGGTTCGTTGGGGTGCGCATCGCCCTCTCCTGCGCCAGCAGCCAGCATCGCTTGGTGGCCATCGGCTGCACCGTGCTGCTTGTGGGCCAATCGATTTTGAACATCGCCGTCGCCAGCGGCTCCATGCCCACCACCGGCCTGCCCTTGCCGATGGTGAGCTATGGCGGCAATTCCCTCCTCAGCAGCCTGCTGGTGGCGGGACTCCTCGTGCGCTGCTCCCTGGAATCGGCGGGGATGGAACCCGCCCGACCGCGGCGGCGACGCCCCACGCCAGGGCCGATAGGCTGATTCACCTTGCCCTCGCGCCGCGCCGATGACCAGCCTCGGGCTTCAGCTCGCTGACTGGACTCGCTCCAGCGAAGCTCTCCTGCAGGCCTCCTTGAGCCATCCCACGCCTCTGACCCTGGGTCTGGTCTTCCTCGGTGGCCTCCTGACGAGTCTCGGCCCCTGCTCGCTCTCGTTGCTGCCGGTCACCCTGGCCTACCTTGCCGGCTTCGGCGCCAACGGCACGGCCACCACCCCCCTGGCAGCCCCCGCCCCCGGCTCCTTGGCGATGCCCTGGCAGCGCAGCCTCAGCTTCAGTGGCGGCATCGTCGTCTCCCTCGTGCTGCTCGGCTTCAGCAGCGGGCTGCTGGGTCGCCTCTACGGCCAGGTGCCCGAAGGGGTCTCGCTGGTGGTGGCGGCGGTGGCGGTGGTGATGGGCCTGCAGCTGCTGGGCTGGATTCCCCTGCGGCTTCCGGCCGGCCCCGACCCTGAGCGCTGGCGCCGCGCCGTGCCGGCACCCCTGGCCCCTCTGGCGGCGGGATTGGCGTTCGGCCTGGCAGCCACCCCCTGCACCACGCCTGTGCTGGCGGTGTTGCTGGCTTGGATGGCCCAGACAGGTCGCCCCCTGGCGGGCCTCCTTCTGCTCACCTGCTTCGGCGCCGGGCAGGTGCTGCCTCTGCTTCTGGCCGGCACCGTGGCGGCCAGCCTGCCCACCCTCCTGCAGCTGCGGCTGCTGGGGCGCTGGATCCCGCCGATCAGCGGCGTGGTTCTCGTCACCACGGGAGCCCTCACCCTGGTGGCCCATCTGGCATGAGCACGCTCTCTCCCCCGTCGTCGCCCTGGAGACCCTTGTGGCGACTGCTGGCCTGGCTGGCGGATCTGCGACTGGCCCTCGCGTTGCTGTTTTTGATCGCGACAGCCAGCGGCCTCGGCACCGCCATCCCCCAGAAGGAAACCGTCGCGTTTTATCACCAGCGCTATGACGAGGCTCCCTGGCTGGGTTGGCTGAAGGCCGACGGCTTGCTGCGACTCCAGCTGGACCATGTGTATTCGAGCGGCTGGTTTCTGACCCTGCTCGTCCTGCTGGGGGTGGCTTTGCTGCTGTGCAGCTGGCGGCGGCAATGGCCCGCCCTTCAGGCCTCGCTGCGCTGGATCGACTACACCACGCCGCGGCAACTCAGCAAACTCTCCCTGGCGGAAACCCTCCAGGCCCCGGGTGAGGGGTCCCTGGACCGCCTGGCCCGCCAGCTGCGCGCCGCCGGCTGGACCGTGAGGGAGCAAGAGGGGCGCCTGGCCGCTCGCAAAGGCCTGGTCGGGCGGGTGGGCCCCCTGCTTGTTCACGCCGGTCTGGTCCTGTTGATGATCGGCGCGGCCTGGGGAGCCCTGGCGGGGCAGCGCTTGGAGCGCTTTCTGGCCCCCGGGAGCGACCTGGAGCTGCTGGATCGCCAGGGCCGATCGCAAATGACCGTGGTGCTGGATCGCTTTGCCATTCAACGGGATCCGGCCGGGCGGCCGGAGCAGTTCACCTCCTTCCTGCGACTGCTGTCCCCTCCCGCCGCGACATCGGCCGACAGCCCGAGCCCTCCGCTGGAGCGCAGCGCCGAAATCAGCGTCAACCACCCCTTGCGCACCAAGGGCATCACCCTCTACCAGGCCGATTGGACCCTCGCCGCCATTCGGATCCAACTGGGACGCTCTCCAGTGCTGGAGCTGCCGCTGCAGCGCTTCCCCCAGCTCGGCGAAGAGGTCTGGGGGCTCCTCCTGCCGACGCGGCCCGACGGCGGTCAACCGGTGTTGCTCACCTTGAGCAGCGAGGAGGGGCCCGTGGAGGTGTTTGACGCGGAAGGCACCTCCCTGGGCTTGCTGCGACCCGGTGACGAGGGTCTTGAGGTGCGCGGTCTGCCGGTGCGCGTCGTGGGCGTGGTACCGGCCAGCGGAGTGCTCTTCAAGCGGGATCCCGGGGTGCCGCTGGTCTACGGAGGATTCGCGGTGGTGCTGCTGGGCGGCGCTCTCAGCCTGGTGGCCACTCGCCAGCTGTGGGCGGTGGAGGAG
>VGQX01000030.1 GCA_016882305.1 Cyanobacteria bacterium K_Offshore_surface_m2_239 | reverse complement strand
GGTGAGGCTCATGGGCTCCTCGCCCTCCATGCCGTAGCGCATGCGCAACACCCTCCCCTGCAACTCCGGCAGTTGCTCCACCAGCGCCCGCAGATCCCCCTTCAAACACTCCCCGTCCACCATCTCCCCCGGCAGCACCCCATCGCCCGCCAGCAGATCCAGCAATTCCGTGTCCTCCCCGTCGCCCACCTTCGTCTCCAGGCTCACCGGCTGACGGGCGCGGCAGAGCAGATCCTTCACCTCCTCCTCCGGCAGCTCCACCGCCTTCGCCAGCTCGCTCACCGTGGGGGTGCGGCCCAGCTCCTGACTCAATTCCCGCTGACCCTTCTTCAACTTGTTCAGGGTTTCCGTGATGTGAATCGGCAGGCGGATCGAGCGGCTCTTCTCGGCAATCGCCCGCGTGATCCCCTGTCGAATCCACCAATAGGCATAGGTGGAAAACTTGTACCCCCGCGTCGGATCAAACTTCTCCACCCCGCGCACCAGGCCGATCGTTCCCTCCTGGATCAAATCCAGCAGCTCCATGTTGCGCTTGGTGTATTTCTTCGCCACGCTCACCACCAACCGCAAATTGGCCGCCACCATCCGCTCCTTGGCTCGGCGGCCCACCTGCAGGCGACGCTTCAGCAGGGGCACGGTCAGCCCCGCCTCCACCGCCAGCTGCTCTTGACTCGGCTTCTCCCCGCCGGCGCGCAGGGTGAGTTCGGCTTCCAACTCTTCCAAGGCGACAAGGTCCTGGACCTGGCGGCCGAGGGTGATCTCCTGTTCGTGGGTCAGCAGGGGCACGCGACCGATGTCCCGCAGATAGGAGCGAAGGAGATCACCGGTTTGAGCCTGGGCGGCGGAGGTGTCCAGAAAGATCGAGGGCATCTCGGCAGGTTTGCGAAACCTTGTTGTTTCGTAAACATAGCATCTTTTTGCGGCGTCCCCGCCCGCGCCACAATGAGCCCATGGCTTTGGAACGGCTGCAAAAGCTCATCGCGGCGTCGGGCCTCTGCTCCCGACGCCACGCCGAAACCCTTCTGCGCGAGGGGTTGGTGCGGGTGAACGGCCAGGTGGCCTCCCTTGGCGCTCAGGCCGATCCCTCACGGGACCACATCGCCGTGGACGGTCGCCCCCTGGCGACGCCACCGCCGCGGCTCACCCTGTTGCTCAACAAACCTCCCGGCGTGCTTTGCACCTGCGGCGATCCCCGGGGGCGCCCCACGGTGCTCGATCTCCTGCCAGCGGCCTGGCGCCAGGGCCAGGGCCTCCACCCGGTGGGCCGTCTGGACGCGGAAAGTCGCGGCGCCTTGCTCATCAGCAACGATGGAGCGCTCACCCTCCGGCTGACCCATCCGCGCTATGGCCATCGCAAGACCTATCGCGTCTGGGTGGAGGGCCACCCCACCCCGGACACCCTGCGACGCTGGCGGGCGGGTGTGCCCCTGGACGGGGTGGTCAGCGCCCCCGTGATGGTGCGCCCCATGCGACAGAGCCACCAGGCCACCTTGCTGGAGGTGAAGATGGGGGAGGGACGCAACCGCCAGATTCGACGCACAGCCGCCTGGCTCGGGCATCCCGTGCGGGATTTGCAACGGCTGGCCATCGGTCCCCTCCGCCTCGGCGCCCTGGAGGAGGGGCATTGGCGACGCGTCGCCCCGGAGACCCTCCTGCCGTCCCCCGCCGATCCCTTCGACGCTGACCCTTTCACCGCCGACCCGCGATGAGCGCTCCTCCCTTTGCCCTGCGGGTGGCCCGCTGGCCCCGGCGGTTCTGGCCCGGAGCCCGCGGCCAGACGCTGCCATCCCCCCCGCCGCCGGATCCCCAGCGGGGCATCGGCCAGCTGCTGCGCGACAGCCGCGAGGCCAGAGGGTGGAGCCTGCGGGAGCTGGCCGAGCGCACCCGCATCAGCATCGCTGTGCTGGAAGCGCTGGAGCGGGGCTGGAAGGATCGCCTGCCTGAAGCCACCTACCTGCGCACCATGCTCCCCCTGTTGGAGCATGCACTCGCTCTGGCGCCGGGCAGCCTGGAGGCTGTGCTCCCCGCCGCGCCGCGGCACGGCGGCAAGGGCGACGGCGCCGGCCAGAGCCTGGTGGCGGCGGTCTTCTCCCCCTTCACCCTTCACTTCCTCACCCGTTGGCAGGGGACCGTGCTCTACGCCCTGCTGACCCTGGGCCTGCTGCTGGCGGTCAATCACCAGCAGCGGCGTCTGGGCGCCCTCGGTTGGTTGGCCTCCAGCCCGGTTCCCCTGGTGGTGGTCGCGGGGGAGGGGGGGGAGGTCCTGGCGGCGCGGGAGGAGGCGGGCGCCCTCCCCGGGCGGGCCGCGCTGTCCCCCCTCTCCCGGGCCGCCGAGGGGGTCGCCCTGGACCTGCTGGCGCAAGAAGGGCAGCGCGGCGGCGGGGATGGCGGCCTTGGTGCCCTCCGTCTCCAGCTGCCGGTGGCGACCCGGGTCGAGCTGCGCAGCCCGACAGGGGGCGACTGGCGCCTGGAGGGGCTGCGGGGCGATCTCTCCCTGCCGGCGATTCCCCCCTTCCAGCTGCGTCTCAGCCCCTCACCCCCGCCGGGGGCCGTGGCGTGGCGCGGCAAGCCGTTGCCTCCCATGGGGTCCGGCCTCTACGCGGTGCCCACCCCCATCCCGGCACGCTGATCCCGTTGCTGGTGGTGGGCCATGTCGGCGTAGCCCTTGAGGGGACCCGCCAGCGCCTCCAGCGGCCGATCCAGCCGCCAACACCAGTTCGCCGCGTCGGTGGTGCCGGGGGTGTTGAACCGGGCCTCATCCCCCAGTTCCAGCAGATCCTGCAAGGGAACCACCACCAGCTCCGCCGAGGAGCGCAGCGCCACCTCCAGCAGTTGCCAGCCTGGAGCTCGCACCTCCCCTCCCACCAGGGAGGCCACCTGATGGCGCGTGCCCTCATCGAGGTGGCGCCACCAGCCGAGCGTGGTGGCGTTGTCGTGGGTGCCGGTGTACACCACCCAGTGGGGCCCGCGATAGTTCGCCGGCAGATAGGGATTGCTGTCTTGCCCGTCGAAGGCGAACTGCAGGATCTTCATGCCCGGCAGGGCGAAGCCATCCCGCAGCCGCTCCACTTCCGGCGTGATCACCCCCAGGTCTTCCGCGATCAGGGGCAGCCGGCCATCCCCCCGCAGGCGGCCGTTCCCCTCGCAGCGCTTGCGCAACAGCCCCAGCAGGCTGGCGCCAGGGGACGGCAGCCACTGGCCAGCCATGGCCGTGGTGTCCTCCCCCGGCACGCTCCAATACGATTCCAGGGCGCGAAAGTGATCCAGCCGCAGCAGATCAAAGAGTTCGAGCTGGCGCTCCAACCGCTGCAGCCACCAGCGAAACCCCGTCAAACGGTGCACCCACCAGCGGTAGACCGGCGTTCCCCAGAGCTGGCCGGTGGCGGAGAAATAATCCGGCGGCACGCCGCTCTGGGTCAGCAGGCGCCCGCGACGATCCAGGGAAAACAGCCCCCGGCGGCTCCAGGCCTCCGCGCCGTCGTGGGCGACATAGAAGGGCAGATCCCCGAACAGGGTGACCCCCAGCTGCCGCGCCTGCTCTTGCAGGCGACCCCACTGGCGCTGCAGATGCCATTGGAGCAACGCTTCCGCGAGCAGGTCCTCCCGCCGCTGCCGGGCCACCGCCCGCAGCGCCCGCCAGGACCGCCGCACCAGGGGCTCCGGCCACTCCCACCAGGGCTTGAGCCCCTGGT
Source organism: Cyanobacteria bacterium K_Offshore_surface_m2_239 (assembly GCA_016882305.1). Taxonomy (GTDB): domain Bacteria; phylum Cyanobacteriota; class Cyanobacteriia; order PCC-6307; family Cyanobiaceae; genus Cyanobium. The sequence goes on along the minus strand of VGQX01000030.1, from coordinate 22,386 downwards.
GCTGGCGCAGGGTCATGAACAGACAATGGTCGGGCAGCCAGGCGCGCTGCTGGCGACTCCAGAGGCGGAAAGCCTCCCGCGCTTCGCCCCCCTGCTCCGGCCAGCGACGGGCCAGCGCCCGGGCCAGTCCCCGGGAACGTTCGGCGGCCGTCGCCGGACACAGCGGCCCCGGGCTTCCCTCCGGCAACGCTCGCAGGTCGCTGGCCTGCACGGCCCCCTCCGCCAGCAGATCCTCCCCGTCCAGCAACCAGGGATTGAGGGCTGACCCGCTGGGGGAGCTGTAGGGCGAGCCCTGGCCATCGGTGGGGGACAGCGGCAGCAGCTGCCAAACGCCCACCCCCGCTGTGGCGAGGAGCTGAATCCAGGAGCGGGCCTGCTCACCAAGGGTGCCGCAGGCCGGGGTGCCGGGCAGGGACGTGGGGTGAAACAACACCCCGGCGGAGCGGTGCGGCGCCGGTTCAGCGGAGGAGGGAGCCGGGGGGGAGGGGGTCACGAGGAGGGAAGGCGATAGCGGGCGATGATGCGCTGGGCAAAGGCGGGGAGGTGCCGCTCCACCATGGCGCCGTGATTCCTCCTGAGCCAGAGGGCGTTGCGCGTGAAGTGCGAATCGATGGAAAATTTGCCGTATTCCAGACCGCGGGGGCCGAAGCGCTCCACAAACCACCCCACCACCTCCGCCAGCCACATCGGCAGCCGCACGGCTTTGTCGTAGGCGTCGATCCCCTGCTGCACGGCCTGGCGCCGATCGCCGCGACTGGTCACCGGGGCGATGTCCAGCTCCGACTCCACCAGATCGAGCAGCCGCTGGCCCCGAGGGTTGCGCACCACAAGCCATTGGCGGCCAAAGGTGGCTCCCATGTAGCCGACGACGAGATCCGCCCCGGCGTTGGTGTAATCAAAACAGCTCAGGCAGCTGGGGGCGAAAACGTCCTTCAAGGTGGGGGTGTCGAGCCCGAAGAAGGGAACGGTTTCCTCCGTGCCATCGGCATGGCGGAAATGGATGCGGAAGTCCTGCATGAATTCGTAGTGCACCACCGTTTGCGGCGAACGGCTGGCGCTGTTGAGAAAGGTCCGCAACCCCTCCCGGCTGACGTTGTCCACGCAGGGCAGGCCCAGCACGTAGAGCGCCTCCAGGGGAAGGGTGGCCTCCACCGCCCGCAGCGCCTGCACCTGGCAGCCCACCCCGATGGCCAGCAGCCGTCGGATGCCGCTGTCGGGCAGCTCCTCCAGCACCTTGAGGTTGGGGGAGAGGGTGGGCTTGTTCACCCGCGCCGCCAGCACCTCCTCCGGCGTGCGGGCGAGGATCGGCACCGGCGTGAAGCGGTCCTCCGGACTCGCCCGCACGCACAACACGGCATCCACCAGGCCGGTCTCCAGGGCGCGCACGCCGATCCGGCTGACGATGCCGGTCCATTGGGCCCCGTCGATCGGGGCGCGCAGGCGGGCGGTGAGCATGCGCCGCTGGACGCCGAAATACAACTCGTTCTCGTCGTCGAGATCGCGCGTGCGCCCATGGCTGGCGCGCTCCATGGCGTCCATGTGCTGGTCGAGAAACGCGCAGGCCTGGCGCACGTAGGCCACCCAGCGGGTGTCACAGAGGCCGCAGTCGCTGCAGAGGTCCTTGGCGGGACGGACGCCGCCCGGGGGCAGGGGGCGGGCGCGCAGATGGGCCCGGGCGTCAGCGGGAAGGAGGGAGGGAGAGGAAGGCTCGGCGGCAGTCAAAGCGAAGGCGCGTTGGGGCCCGCGCTCAACCTATCCGCTGGGGCGGCGCGGCGGGGGAGCCGCCGCCTCCTTGCCTCACCGCGTCTGTTGGTTCACTGACTCCTGGCCTCCCTGCCATCCTGGCCCCTCTGGGGTTCTGGCCGCGCCGGGGTCCTGGTGTCGGCGCGATTCTCAAGCGGGTGAGTTCCTTCCGTCAAAGTGGGGGCACGTTCGCCACCTTCGGCTCCCATGGCCGCACGCCGGGCTCGCCGCCCCTCCTCGTCCCCGCAGCGTCCTGAAGGCGCTGAGGCGCCCCGGTCTCGGCGGCGCTGGGCGTGGCCCGGATGGGGGATGGCGGGCCTGGCCGTTGCGGGAGCGGTGGTGGGCACCGGGGCGCTGGCGCTGGTCTGGCCCAAGCCCGACCGCTCCCTGGCCCTGCGGGAAGAGGTCACGGCGGCGACCCTGGCCCCCAAGCCCCGGGATTCCATCACCGTGTTGGTGATCGGCAGTGACGCCGAGACCCTCAGTGGCGCCACCAATCAGGCCGCGCCCGCCGGACCCGCCAACAGCGACACCCTTCTGCTGGTTCGGGTCAACCGCCAAGGCCCCCTGCAGGTGCTTCAGCTCCCCTCCGAACTGGCCCTCTCCCTGCCGGGACGCTCGGAACCGGTGGCGCTGGGGGAGATCTATCGCCAGGGTGGCGCGCAGCTGACGCGCGAGGTGGTTCGCGAGCTTCTTGAACTGAAGGACGAGGCCCCGGAGCGATTCATCGTCGTGCCGCGGCAGGCGCTGAGGACGTTGGTGGATGGCGTGGGCGGGGTGGAGGTCAGCCCCCCCCGGCGCATGGCCTACAAGGACAAGAGCCTCGGCTACACCATCGATCTGCAGAGCGGGCTGCAACGGCTGTCGGGGGCGAGGGTGGAGCAGATGGTGCGCTTCCGCGACAAGTGGCTGGGGGAATCGGGTCGCCGGGCCAATCAGCAGGTGGTGCTCCAGGGGCTGCGGGAGCGGCTGACGCAACCCGGCCAGCTGGCCCAGCTGCCCGCCCTCGTCTCGGCTATGTCCAGCCAGGTGGAGACCAACCTCAGCCCCCGGGAGATGCTGAGCCTGCTGGCCTCCGCTCTGGACAACCCGGAACCGATGCGGATTCAGACGCTGCCGCTGAAGCCGGCGACAAAGGAATTCAGCCAGCTGCGACAGCTGGAGGCCAACGCTCCCCGTCCGCTCTGGCCCAAGCCCTGAGGACGCCCGCCCTCCCCCGCAGTCCCCGTTGACGGCCGAGCAGGCTTTGTTCTCCGCGGCGCAGGCCTCGTTCTCCGCGGCTCAGGCCTCGATCGGGGCCGACCAGGGGTGATCGAGACCCCGCCAGCGGCGAAGCAGTAGGTCGATCACCACTCGGGCGCTCTCCTCCCGGTCCTCCCGAGTCCTCTCTCCCTCCCCAGTCCTCTCCCCCTCCCCGTTTCTTTCCTCCTCCCCGATCCGCTCCTCTTCCGCCTTCCGCTGATCCTCCAACGCGCCGAGCCAGGGCAGGCCATCCCGGCGCCGCTGTTCGGGGATCCACAGCCCGCCCCACTGCACCAGCCCCAGCAGGGGGACCCGCCACTGGCGCAGCAGGGCCACGGTGGACGCCGCGGCGCCGCTGGGCAGTTGGTGCGCAGCGATGACCAGCAGCGCGGGCTGGCGCCAGGCACCCAGCTCCTCCGCCCAGGTGCCGCCCTCGTCCAAGGGATGGCCGGGATCAAGGGGAAGGCTGGCCAGCCAGCCCTCCGGTGACGCTTGCAGGCGTTGGAGCTGACCCCGGGGATCTTGGGGCGTGTCGATGGCGCGCTGGGCCAGGCCGAGGCTCAGGGCCAGAGAGCGGGCGACCCGCGCGTTGGCGCTGTCGGGGCGTTGAACACAGGCTTCCAGGCCCGCACCCATCACAACGGCCCGCAGCGCGGCGGGGGAGGCCGCTGATGACGAAGGGTTGAGGGCGTCGAAAGCGCCGGGGGCAGAGGGCGATCGGGCCGGCATCCGGAAATCCCTGGCGATGGGTGGGGCTCGGAGGGGGGCCTGAGCGGGCACACTCCTACGATCTACTCTGCCGCGTGCCGCCCCAGCCCGCCGTGACCACCTTTTCCCCCACCGAACGGTCCCCCACAGAACGGTCTCCCACTGAGCGGACTGACACTGAACGGCTGGAGTCCAGCGGCGCCAACCTGCACGCCTCCCAGGACACCCGGCGGTTGCGGTTGTTCAGCGGCAACGCCAACCCGGAGCTGTCTCGGGAAATCGGGGCCTACCTGGGGATCCCCGATGGACCCAGGGTGATCAAGCGCTTCGCCGATGGAGAGCTTTACATCCAGATCCAGGAATCAATCCGCGGCTGTGATGTGTTTCTCATCCAGCCAACATGTGCGCCGGTGAACGATAATTTAATGGAGCTGCTGATCATGGTCGACGCCTGTCGCCGCGCCTCGGCTCGCCAGATCACGGCGGTGATCCCTTATTACGGCTACGCCAGAGCGGATCGCAAGACCGCAGGCCGCGAGTCGATCACCGCCAAGCTGGTGGCGAATCTGCTCGTGAAATCAGGGGTGGATCGGGTGTTGGCGATGGATCTTCACTCCTCGCAAATACAGGGTTATTTTGATATCCCCTGCGACCATGTCTTTGGCTCGCCGGTGTTGGTGGACTACCTCAGCACCCTGCGGCTTGATGATTTGGTTGTCGTCTCTCCGGACGTCGGCGGCGTGGCCCGGGCCCGCGGCTTTGCCAAACAGATGAAGGACGCGCCCCTGGCCATCATCGACAAGCGACGGTCTGGTCACAATGTGGCCGAGAGCCTCACGGTCATCGGCGATGTGGCCGGCAAGACGGCGGTCTTGATCGACGACATGATCGACACCGGCGGCACCATCTGCCAGGGGGCGAAGCTGCTGCGCCGCCGCGGGGCCGCCCGCGTGTTGTGTTGTGCCACCCATGCGGTGTTTTCTCCCCCGGCCATGGAGCGTCTTTCCGAGCCGGGCCTGTTTGAGATGGTGGTGGTGACCAACAGCATTCCCGTTCCACCGGAGCGCATGTTTGACCAGCTCAAGGTGCTCTCCGTGGCCAACATCATGGGCGAGGCGATCTGGCGCATCCATGAGGAAAGCTCCGTCAGCTCCATGTTCCGTTGAGCCTTCCCCTCCCCGTTCAGATGACCGCCGTGTCTGTCACGCCCCCGCGCTCACGGCGCTTTGCCCTGTCGCGGCGACTGGCCTCCTTTCTGGCCGTCAGCATCCTGGGGAGCGCCGTTCCCCCTCGGGCTCTGGCCCAGTCCGGCCAGCTTCCTCAGCCCATGGGGCCGCGGGTCGGCGTCTGGCTGACCAACAGTCCCAGTCCCCTCTACTACGACGCGGGCCGCCTGGGGCAGGCCGTGCGCGAGCTGGCCGACGCCGGCTTCAACACGCTCTACCCCAATGTCTGGAGTCGCGGCGCCACCTTTCACAAGAGCCGCTGGGCGCCGATCGAGCCGGCCTTGGCGCGGGTGGATGCCGAGCTGGATCCGATCTGCCGCCTGACGCGGGAGGCCCAGGCCCGGGGCATGCAGGTGGTGCCCTGGTTTGAATACGGCCTGATGGAGCCGGCCGACGCGCCGGTCGTGCAGGCCAATCCCGACTGGCTGCTGCGCCGCGCCGATGGCAGCACGCTGTACGCCATGCATGGAGCCAACCTGAAGACCTCCCCCCTGAAGGATCTGCGGGTCTGGCTCAATCCCGCCCATCCCGGGGTGCGCCAGCGCTTCATCGGTCTGATCGCCGAGATCGTGCAGCGCTGTGGTGTGGATGGCATTCAGCTGGATGATCATTTCGCCTGGCCCGTCGACCTGGGTTATGACGACACCACCCGGGCGCTGTATCGCGCCCAGACCGGTCGGGAACCGCCGCGCAACCCCACCGATCGCTATTGGATGCGCTGGCGACGCCAGCAGCTCACCAGCCTGCTGCGGGACCTGCGCGCACGCGTCCAGCAGGTGTCCGGCGCCCGACGGCTGGTGATCAGCCTCTCGCCCGGGCCCTTCCGCTTCGCTTACAACCACTGGCTGCAGGATTGGGAGCTCTGGGCTCTGGGGGGATTGATCGATGATCTGGTCGTGCAGAACTACGCCTATTCCGTGCGGGGATTCGCCAAGGATCTCGATCAGCCGGCCCTGATCAAGGCCCGCGGCTGGGGAATTCCCGTGGAGATCGGCATCCTGGCCGGCTTCGGGGGCCGCACCACCGACATGGCCACCCTCAGCCAGAAGGTGAATCTGGCTCTGGGTCGGGGCCATGGCGTGATCTATTTTTATTGGGAAGGACTCTGGGGCCAGTTCGCCGGAACGGAGGGCGCCGCCTACCGGCAGGCAGCCTTCCGGCAGTTGCACCGCCAGGCCTCGGGCAAGGGCGCAGCCAGCGCGCCGCCGCCATTGGGCGGGTCCCCGCGGCCCCGAGGCGGATCGTCCCCCCCCTTGACGCCGCCACCGCCGCCGCCGGCGATGCTTCCCGCCTTCCCGAGCGCCATCGACTGATCTCGCCGCCACCGCCGCCACCGCCGCCGCCGCTGGCGTCCCGGCGGTTCCCTCAAGGGGCCAGCCGGCCCATCTCCAAGCCCTTGACCAGCCGGTAGACCACGGGAACGACAAAGAGACTCAGAAACGTGGCCACGAACAGGCCGCTGAAGACGACGGTGCCGATGCTGACGCGGCTGGCGGCGCCGGCCCCGCTGGCGAACACGAGGGGAAGAAAGCCCACCAGGGAGGAGATCGCCGTCAGGAGGATCGGCCGCAGGCGGGCCACCGCCGCCCCATGGATGGCTTCGAGCAAAGGCAGGCCCTGGCGCAGGCGCTGGTTGGCGAATTCCACGATCAAGATGCCGTTCTTGGCCGCCAGGCTGACCAGCACCAGCAAGCCCATCTGGCCATAGACATCGAGCGGCAGTCCACGGGCGGCCAACCCCAACACCGCCCCCAACAGGGCCAGGGGAACGGTGACGAGGATGATCACCGGGTCGAGCACGTTCTCGTAGAGCGCCGCCAGCACCAGGCCCATGACCAGCGTTCCGAGCAGAAAGGCCCGGAGATTGCCGCCGCTGGAGCGGGCCTCCTCTCGGGCCAGACCCACCCATTCCAGTTCGAGGGCGTCGTTGTCCCGCTGGCGCAGCAGGTCCTCCAGAAGAGCCATGGCCTGCCCGGTGCTCACGCCGGCACGGGGCAGCGCCTGCACGGAAATGGAGCGCAGCAGGCGGGAGTGCTGGATGGTCATCGGCCCTCTACCGCTCTCCAGGCGCACCACCTGGGCCAGGGGGATCAACTCCCCGTCCCGGGCGCGCACCCGCAGGCTCAGCACGTCGGAGGCCTGGCTCCGCGCCGCCCCATCGAGCTGGACGATCACCCGGCGCACCTGGCCGTCATCAAAGGAATCGTTGACGTAGTCGCTGCCGAAGCTGGCCCGGAGCAGATCCACCACATCCGCCAGATCCACCCCCAGGGAGGCCATCCGCACACGGTCCGGCATCAGCCGCAGCAGGGGCGCGCCGGCGGAGAAGCGGGTGGAGACCCGCTCAAAGGCGGGACGTCCCCCCAGGGTGAGAGCCTGAGCTTCCGCCAGAACGCTGCGCACCTCCGCCTCGAACCGCTCCAGGCTCATCTGGCCATTGCTGGCGTCCAGGAGATCGAGCTGCAAGCCCCCTTCCGAGCCGAAGCCCCGCACCGTGGGCGCCTCGCTGAGCTGCACCACCCCATCGTTCACCCGGCGACGCAGCTCCTGTTTGATCCGCTCGCTGACGGCGGCGGTGCTCTGGTCGGCCCGGGGACGCTCCCGGATCGGCACCAGCCGCAGAAAGATCTGCCCCTTGTTGGGGCTGCTGTCGTCAAAGGAGCGCCCGGCGAAGAAGTTGCCACTGGCCAGGAGGGGCTCCCGGCGGACCACATCCCGCACCTGCGCGAGCACGGCCTGGGTGCGCACCAGGGCGGAGCCCTCCGGCAACACCACAGCGCCCCTCAGCTGGCCGTTGTCCTCCTGGGGGATGAAGGCCGTGGGGCGAGCGCGCAGGGCGGCGCCGGTGAACAGGAGGCCGACCAGCAGGAGGGCAAGCACGGCGCGCCGTCGCGCCAGGGCTTGATCCAGCAGGCGGCCATAGGGGGCCTCCAGGGCTTCCAGCCAGAGGCGGGGGCGATCGATCCAGCGCTTCAACCAGGCGGGTTCCCGCTGGTCGGCATGCAGCAGGCGGCTGGCGGCGACCGGCGTGAACGTGAGGGCATTGATGGTGGAGAAGCCGATGGCCCCGCTGATCGTCAGCGCGATCGGCCCGTAGAGTCGCCCGAGGCTGCCCTCCATCCCGAGCACAGGCAGGAACACCACCACCAACACCACGGAGGTGGCGATGACGGCATTGCCGAGCTCGGCCATCGCCTCCCGCGCGGCCCGCAGGGCCGGGATGCCCTGTTCCATTCGCCGGCCGATGTCCTCGCTGACGACGATGGCGTCATCCACCACCAGTCCGGAGGCCAGCACCATGCCGAAGAGGGAGAGGGTGTTGATGGAGGTGCCGGTGAGGCGCAGCACCGTGAGGGAGCCGATCAGGGCGACGGGCACCGCGGCGGCGGTGATCAGGGCGAGGCGACTGTTGCCCAGCCCGAGCAGCAGCACCACAAACACCAGCAGCACGGCATCCCGCAGGGCCCCCACGGCGCCGTCGATGCTGGTGCGCACGGTTTCCGCCTCATCCACGATCACCTGCATCGCCACCCCCGGCGGGAAGCGGGGGGCGATCTCGTCCAGGGCCTTTCGCAAGGCCTCGCGCACCTCCAGGGCATTGCTTCCATCCCGCTGATAAACCGCCACGGAGACCGTGCGTTCCCCGTTCAGGTTGGTCGCCAGGGACTCGTAGCTCTCCGTGCCCAGGTCCACCCGACCCACATCCTTCAGCAGGGTGACGCCGCCATCGGGCCCGCGACCCACCACCAACCCCTCGAACGCGCCCAACGACCGCAGCCGCCCCTCCATCCGCAAGGGCAGCACCATCACCTGATCGGCGGGGGAGGGGGCGTCACCGATCTGTCCCAGGGCGGCCAGCACGTTCTGATCCTCCAGGGCCTGGCGGATGTCCGCGATGGTGAGGTTGCGCTGCTCCAGGCGGGCCGGATCGAGCCAGAGCCGGAAGGCCACGGGACTGCCGCCAAAGAAGCCCACCTCCCCGACCCCCGGCACGCGCCGCAGCCGATCCCGCACCACCTGATCGACCCAGCCGCTGAGAAAGGTGTCGCGAAAGCGGTCGGCCTCGGCGCTGAAGCTGAGCACGAGCAGGAGATCATCGGAGCCCCGCTGCACCTGCACGCCGAAGCGGGCCACCTGGGCCGGCAGCTGGCGGGCCACCGTGGTGGCCTGGTTCTGGGTGTTGATCTGATTGATTTCCGGGTTGCCGCCGCTGAAGACCAGGGAGATGGAACTGCCGTTGGCGGAGCTGGTGGAGCGGATGGAATCCAGGCGCTCCAGGCCGTTAAACTGCTTCTCCAACAGGTTGGTCACCCCCTGTTCCACCGCCTCGGGACCGGCGCCCGGATAGTTGGTGCGCACGCTGACGCGGCTGTTGGCGATCGGCGGCAGGTTTTCCACCTGCAGCGACGGCAGGCTCACCACTCCGCCGAGGAGGATGAGCAGGCTGAGCACCATGGTGAGCACCGGGCGCCCGAGGAAGGGATCGGCGATCGACTTCAAGGCCATCCCCGGGGGAGGTCGCGCGGCAGAGGCTGTTGATCCTGGCAGTCCGTCCCGCAGACCGGTGACCGGTGGGCTTTCAACAGGGCGTGCGCGTGGCGATCGCCGCCTGGTCCTGGCTCAGCGAGGCGGCCTGGGCCGCGCTCAGCCGCCCCGCCTGGAGGAGCACCTCGGTGATGCGATCGATGTGAAGCACGGGATGAAGGCGATAGCCGGCGGCCTCGAGGCGGCCGCGACCGTCGTGGTCAGCCGTGGCGCCATGGTCGATGAAGACGACGACATCGGACACCTTCAGCCCGGAACTCTCCAGTTTGGCGATGCCCTCCAGCACGCTGCCGCCGCTGATCAGGATGTCGTCCACCACCACAGCGGTTTCGCCCTCCTGAAAGTCGCCCTCAATCAACCGCCGGGCGCCATGGGCCTTCACCTCCTTGCGGGGATAGATGAGCGGTTTGTGCAATTGCAGCGAGAGGCCGGTGGCGGTGGGCAGGGCGCCATAGGGAATGCCGGCGATGCGATCAAAGCGGAGCTCGGCCAACCGGGTGGCGTAGGCGTGCAGCACACGATGGAAGAGGTTGGGATCGGAAATGATTTGGCGCAGATCGATGTAGTAATTGAAGATGGCGCCGGAGGCTTGTTTGTACTCCCCGAACAAGAGGCAGCCCAGATCGAAGAGATCCAGGATCAAGCGCTCCATCGGCTCGGCGGTCGTCGCGGCGGGCAACCAGAGGCTGCAGCGATCGTCCGAGTCGCGCCGCAGCCGCGTTTGCCGGTGGGCCTCGATGCGGGCCTTGAGCTGGGCGGCCCGCTCTTCCGTGTCATCCTCCACCAGCAGGTTCTGCGGGAGGGGCAGAAGCAGGCCATCGGCCGCGTCGCTGAGGCCCGCCTCCAGCAGGGCATCGAGACGATCCTCCTCCGCCCAGAGGCTGCGCAGGATCAAAAAGCGCTCCGGTGCCACCGCCCGCACCCTGGCCAGGATGGCCGGATCGCTGGTGCCCACCTCCAGCAGCAGTTGCTCGGGCGTTCCCCAGCGCTGGGCCTCGCGCACGATCCGCAGAAACAGGGGATCCACCTCATTGGGGTGGTGTTGAAATTCCCGCGCCGCTGGATTGGAGCTGTGGCAGGTCACCACCACCGCCTTGTCCGGATGGAGCAGAAAGGGGGCGGCGATGTCCTGTCCGGGGAGGGGGGACAGGGTGACCGCATCGGCGCCGAGCTCGCGGAAGAGATAGTTGGCCAGGGCCGAGGAGCTGTTCAGGTCGCCATGCTTGGCATCGACGATCAGGGGGGTGCCGAGAGGAACGAGCTCCCGCACTTCCCGCAACAGTTCCAAGCCGATGGGGCCCAGGGCCTGGTAAAAACCCAGGCTGGGCTTGTAGGCGCAGACATGGTCGCTGGTGGCCTCGATCACCGCCTTGATCCAGTGGCGGGCCTGAGAGAGGAAGGAGCGGCCAGCCATGCCCCGGCGCAGGGCCCAGCTCTGCAGCATCTCCGGATTGGGATCCAGCCCGGTCACCAGGAGGGAGTGCCGTGCGGCGATGGCATCGGTGAGCTGGAGGAAGAACCCCATCGAGCGCCTGGTGTGACGTCACGGTGATAGGCCGCCGGGATCCGGCGCCGCGAGCGGGTGACACAGGTCTTATTGCTTGCGCCGGGCTCAGCCCGCCTGGATGCTCGGATAAGCCGGCTCCCAGCGCTCCCGCCGCAGGCAGGCCAACGCGTCCTCCGGCGTCGTGGCCCGCGTGGCCAGGCCCTCCGCCAGGGCGGCCAGCGCCACCGCCTCCGCCACCCGCTCGGACACGGCGCGCGCCTCCTGGAGGGAGGGCATCAGGGAGGCCTCGGGATCGTGGCTGGCGGGGATGTGGTCCGCCAGCGCCTCGACGCAGGCGTCGATCATGCCGTCGCTCACCTCCCTGGCGCCCACGGCCATGGCCGCAAAACCCAAGCCGGGGAACACAAAGCAGTTGTTGCACTGCCCGATCACCCGCTCCCGTCCCCCCACCGTCACCGGCGGGAACGGGCTGCCGGTGGCCACCAACGCCCGGCCCGCGCTCCAGCGCAGCAGGTTGTCGGGGGTGACCTCCGCCAGGGGGGTGGGATTGGAGAGGGGGAGCACGATGGGGCGGTCCACGCCCCGGCAGAGGGCCTCCACCACGGTTTGATCAAAGGCTCCGGCGCAGGTGGAGGTGCCGATCAGGACGCCGGGCCGGAGCGCCTCGATCACCGCCAGCAGGCCGATGCGCCCCTGGTCATCGGCTGCCAGACCGCCCACCCGCTCGCCGCGCTTCACATAGGGCGTCACCGCGGCGCTCCAGTGGGGCAGGCCGTCGTGCACCAGGCCATCGCGATCGAGCAGCCAGAGCCGATCCGCCGCCTGCTCAGGCGTCAGGCCCTGGCGCACCAGAAGGCGGCAGAGCCGCTCGGCGATGCCGCAGCCCGCGCTGCCGGCGCCGAAGATCACGATGGTCTGGTCTGCCAGGCGCTGGCCGAGGCCCCGCAGGGCCGCCAGCACCACCGCCGCCGCCACGCCGCTGGTGCCCTGGATGTCGTCGTTGAAGCTGGGCACGGCGGCGCGGTGGCGATCCAGCACCCGCCGGGCATTGGCGGCGCCGAAGTCCTCCCAGTGCACCAGGGCGCCGGGGGTCACCTCCCGCACGGCGGCGATGAAGGCATCCAGAAAGGCGTCATAGGCCGCGCCGCTCAACCGCGGCGCCTTCCAGCCGGGATAGTGGGGATCGTCCCGCAGATCGGCGCGGTCGGTGCCCACATCAAGCATCACCGGCAGGCCGCGGCCGGGATGGAGCCCGGCGCAGAGGGTGTAGACGGCGAGCTTGCCCAGACAGATCTGAATCCCCCCCACCCCCTGGTCGCCGATGCCGAGAATGCCCTGGGCATCGGTGACCAGCAGCAGATCGGGGGGGCCGAAGCTGGATGCGGCCTGCCGCAGCAGCTCGGCGAGCCGCCCCTGGTCCGGTGCCGCCAGATAGACCCCCTGGGAGGGGCTGCGGTAGGTGTGGCGGAAGCGCTGGATGGCCTGGCCCACCGTTGGCGTGTACACGATCGGCAGCGCCGCGTCGATGTGTTCGGCGAGGAAGCGGTGGAAGAGGGTGAGATTGCGTTCGCGCAGCACCTGCAGATAGGCGAAGCGCTCCATGGCGTCGCCCAGGGCGTCGAAGGCGTGCCAGCAGCGCTCCACCTGTTGCTCCAGGGTTTCCTCCTGCCAGGGGAGCAGGGCTTCGAGGCCGAGGGCAAGGCGCTCCTGGCGCGTGAAGGCCGTGCCCTTGTTGAGGAGCGGATCGTTGAGGAGATGGGCCCCTCGCAGGGGGGTGACGAGGGTGGGGACAGCCACGGTCCAGGGGAGAGTCGCCCCAGTCTCCCTGTCGGCGAGCCCTCAGGATGCTTCCCCATCGGGAGGGGCCGGGGCGAGGCGCCAGGGGAGGAGCTCGCCGGCGTGGAAGGGCACCACCTCCACGGCCCGACCGGCGGCGTCGTTGAGATGGAGCCGGGAGGGCACCAGGTGATCCTCGCGGCGCAGGATGATCGTCCCCGTGTTTTCGGGCAGGCCGTAGAAGCGGGGCCCGTGGACGGAGGCGAAGGATTCGAGCCGGTCGAGAGCGCCCTCCTCCTCGAAGGTGAGGGCGTAGCTCTCCAGGGCGAAGGGGGCGTTGAAGATGCCGGCGCAGCCGCAGGCGGCCTCCTTGGCGGAGCGGGGATGGGGGGCGGAATCGGTGCCGAGAAAGAAGCAGGGCTCCCCGGAGGTGGCCGCCGCGCGCAGGGCCAGGCGGTGCCGCTCGCGCTTGGCCACCGGCAGGCAGTAAAAGTCGGGCCGAAAGCCGCCGTTGAACATCGCGTTGCGGTTGATCCGCAGGTGATGGGGCGTGATGGTGGCCGCCAGGCGGGGGCCGCCCTGGCGGACGAAGGCCACGGCCTCGGCGGTGGTGATGTGTTCGAACACCACCTTGAGGCCGGGATGACGGGCCAGCAGCGGCCGCAGATGGCGCTCGATGAACACCGCCTCGCGATCGAAGATGTCCACCTCGGCGTCGGTGACCTCGCCATGGAGGAGGAGGGGCATGCCGATCCGCTCCATCGTCTCCAGCACCGGCGTGAGGGAGGTGATCTCCCGGACCCCGGCGGCGGCATTGGTGGTCGCGTGGGCGGGATAGAGCTTGCAGGCGGTGAAGACCCCCTCGGCGAAGCCGCGGGCGATCTCCCGCGGATCGCTGTCATCCCTCAGGTAGTGGGTGAGCAGGGGGGTGAAGCCGCAGCCGTCCGGCAGGGCGGCGAGGATCCGGGAGCGATAGGCCCGCGCGTCCTCCACCGTGGTGATGGGCGGGCTGAGGTTGGGCATCACGATGGCGCGGGCGAACACCCGCGCCGTCGCCCCCACCACCGCCTGCAGCAGGGCGCCATCGCGCAGGTGCACGTGCCAGTCGTCCGGACGGCGCAGCACCAGCCGCTCCGGGGGGGCGGCGGCCGTCATGGCGCGGGTTGGGGGGAGGCGGCGGGGAACCGCTGCAGCACGGCCTGGCTGGTGCTCAGGGCCAGCGTGGCCGCCAGCCGGCGCGAGGGAGTGGCGCGGCGCGAGGGAAAGAGCAACGGGAGAGGAAGAGGAGAGGGCATCGCCAGCGGCACGGTGCTGTCAGACATAGCCGGGCGCGGGCCCGCAGGCACTCGCCGGTGCCCGGGTGGCGACAGCGCTTGACAAGGCGTGTTCCCCGCTCAGAAGACGTCCACGCCCTGGAGGGCCAGGCCGGGGACCTGCCGCTCCTGCTGACGCCGCTGGGATTCGCCGCAGCGGGCCGGGGTGGGGAAGATCTTGCCCGGGTTGGCCAGACCGCGCGGGTCGAAGGCCTGGCGCACCAGGCGCATCGTCGCCAAATCGTCCGGCGCGAACATCCAGTCGAGGTAGCAGCGCTTGTCGTTGCCCACCCCGTGCTCGCCGGTGATGCTGCCGCCAGCCTCCAGGCAGAGCCGCAGGATCTCCGCCCCGAGGGCCTGCACCCGCTCCACCTCGCCCTCCTCCCGGGCGGAATAGAGGATCAGGGGGTGGAGGTTGCCGTCGCCAGCGTGGAAGACATTGGCCACGGGCAGGTCGTAGCGGCGGCTGAGGGCCTCAATGGCGGCGAGCACGCTGGGCAGGGCGCTGCGGGGCACCACGCCGTCCTGCACGTAGTAGGTGGGGCTGATGCGTCCGACGGCGGCGAAGGCCGATTTGCGGCCTTTCCAGAGCAGGGCCCGGTCGGCGGGATCGGTGGCGCGGCGAATCGTGCGCGCCCCCGCCTGGCGGCAGAGGCCATCGGCGATCTCCACCGCAGCGGCCACCTCCTCCTCCTGGCCGTCGAGCTCGATCAGCAACACCGCCCGCGCGTCCTTGGGGTATTCCTCGCGGCCAAAGAGATCGTTCACGGCGTTGAGGGTGAAGTTGTCCATGATCTCCATCCCCGCCGGCTGCACCCCCGCTGCGGTGACCAGGCGCACGGCCTCGCCGGCCCGCTCCATGCTGGTGAAATCCGCCAGCAGCACCGCCACGCTCTGGGGGGCGCGCAGCAGGCGGAGGGTGATGGCGGTGGCGATGCCGAGGGTGCCCTCGCTGCCGATGAACACGCCCCGCAGGTCGAGCTCGGGCGTTTCCGCCAGGCCGCCGCCGAGGCGGGTGACCGTGCCGTCGGGCAGCACCACCTCCAGCTCCAGGACGTGATTGCTGGTGACGCCGTATTTGAGGCAGTGGACGCCGCCGGAGTTCTCCGCCACGTTGCCGCCGATGCTGCACACCACCTGGCTGGAGGGATCGGGGGCGTAATAGAAGCCCTCTCCGGCAACAGCGCGGGTGACCCAGCTGTTGATCACGCCGGGCTGGACCGTCACACGCCGGTTGTCGAGATCCAGATCGAGGATCGTGCGCATGCGGCTGGTGGCGATCACCAGGGCCGGCTGTTCGCTCACGGCGCCGCCGGAGAGGCCGGTGCCGCTGCCGCGGGCCACGAACGGCACCCCCTCCCGGTGGCAGAGGCGCACCAGGGCCACCACCTGCTCGGTCGTTTCCGGCAACACCACCAGGGGGGGCTGCCAGCGATGGAGGGTGAGGCCATCGCTGTCGTAGGCGAGCAGCTCCTGGGGGGCCGCCACCACGGCACGGGGGGGCAGGAGGTGGCGGCAGGCGGCCGCGAGGCGGCTCCAATCGATGCGGGAATCAATGTCGCCGCCACGGGGTCGGCCGTCGCTCGGGCCCTCGCGCCGAATCAAGGTGGACTGCTCACAGATGCGGTGGACAAACCCTAGCGCCCTCGGGGAGGGGGCCAGCGAATGCTGACGCCGCCCGCGACCGTGATTCAACAACCGTTGACCCTTGCTTCCGAGGGACCGCGGGTGCGTAAGGATGGACGACGCTTGGTTCCCCTCCGTTTCGGCCTCCACGACCCCGTGATGCACAACACCACCCGCTCCCACGAGATCTTCGCGGCGGCCCAGCGCCTCATGCCCGGCGGGGTGAGCTCCCCGGTGCGGGCGTTCAAGTCGGTCGGCGGCCAGCCGATCGTCTTCGACCGGGTGAAGGGCGCCTACGCCTGGGACGTGGACGGGAACCGCTACATCGACTATGTGGGCAGCTGGGGACCCGCGATCTGCGGCCACGCTCATCCCGAGGTGATCGGCGCCTTGCGGGAGGCCCTGGAGAAGGGCACGAGCTTCGGCGCCCCCTGCGCCCTGGAGAACACCCTCGCCGAGATGGTGATCGATGCCGTCCCTTCGGTGGAGATGGTGCGCTTTGTCAACAGCGGCACGGAGGCCTGCATGGCGGTGCTGCGGTTGATGCGGGCCTTCACCGGCCGCGAGAAGGTGATCAAGTTCGAAGGCTGCTACCACGGCCACGCGGACATGTTTCTGGTGAAGGCGGGCTCCGGCGTGGCCACCCTCGGTCTGCCGGACTCGCCGGGCGTGCCCCGCTCCGTCACCGCCAACACCCTCACCGCCCCTTACAACTGTCTGGAATCGGTGAAGGCCCTGTTCGCCGAGCATCCGGGGGAGATCGCGGGGGTGATCCTGGAGCCGGTGGTGGGCAACGCGGGCTTCATCACCCCGGAGCCCGGCTTCCTGGAAGGCTTGCGGGAACTCACCCGCGAGCACGGCGCCCTGCTGGTGCTCGATGAGGTGATGACGGGGTTCCGCATCAGCTACGGCGGCGCCCAGGCCAAGTTCGGCGTCACCCCCGACCTCACCACCCTCGGCAAGGTGATCGGCGGCGGCCTGCCGGTGGGGGCCTACGGCGGCCGGGCGGACATCATGGAGATGGTGGCGCCGGCGGGGCCGATGTATCAGGCGGGCACCCTGAGCGGCAATCCCCTGGCGATGACCGCCGGCATCAAGACCCTGGAGCTGCTCAAGCAGCCCGGCACCTACGAGCGGCTGGAGGCGATCACCCAGCGCTTGACCGCCGGCCTGCTGGAGGCGGCGCGGGAGGCGGGGGTGCCGATCTGCGGCGGCTCGGTGAGCGCGATGTTCGGCTTCTTCCTCTGCCCGGGTCCGGTGCGCAACTTCGAGGAGGCCAAGGCGACGGACACGGCCCGCTTCGCCAAGCTCCACCGGGCGATGCTGGAGCGGGGCGTCTATCTGGCCCCGAGCTCCTACGAGGCGGGCTTCACCTCCCTGGCCCACTCCGACGCCGATGTGGAGGCCACGATCAGCGCCTTCCAGGAGGCCTTCGCCCTGGTGGCCTGACCTGCGCTTCAGGGACCAGCGAGCCCGCTCGGGCCGCTTCGTTGGAACCGCTACCGGCTCCCCCCCGCCTGCCCCCATAGGGTCGAGCCATTCTCTGGCCTGGCGGCGCCGTGGAGCGTTTTTTTCTTGAGCTCGATCCGCCGGAGGAGGCGATGCGGGCCTGGCCCCATGTGGTGGTGGTGGGTGGCGGCTTCGCGGGGTTGAAGGCCTGCCACGTCCTGGCCCGCCAACCGGTGCGGGTGACCCTGATCGACAAGCGCAACTTCAACCTGTTTCAGCCGCTGCTGTATCAGGTGGCGTCCGGGTTGGTGTCGGAGGCGGACGTGGCCTCGCCCCTGCGCCAGATGGTGGGCCACGCCCCCAACATCCAGATCCTGCTCGGCGAGGTGGTGGACATCGATCCGGACGCCCGACAGGTGGAGTTCAACGGCCAGCGCTATGGCTACGACCACCTGCTGCTGGCCACCGGCTCGGGCAGCACCTATTTCGGACGGGAGGACTGGCGGCCCCTGGCGCCGCCGATGAAGATCCTGGAACACGCCGATGAGATCCGCCGGCGGCTGTTGATGGCCCTGGAGGAGGCGGAGCAGACACCCGACCTGGAGCGGCGGCGTTTTCTGCAGACCGTGGTGGTGGTGGGCGCGGGGCCGGCGGGCTGCGAGCTGGCCGGCTCGTTGATCGAGCTGATGCACAGGGCGGTGCGGCGGGATTTCAAGCAGCTGCGGCCGGAGCTCTGCAAGGTGGTGTTGGTGGACGTGGTGGATCGGGTGCTGCCCACCATGGCGCCGGAGCTGTCGGCCGACGCCGGCCGCTATCTGGAGCGGGCCGGGGTGGAGCTGATGCTGGGGGCGAAGGTGGAGGAGCTGGCGGCGGGCCGGGTGACCCTGCGCGGGCTGAGCGGGTTGCGGGAGCTGGAGGCCGCCACGATCTGCTGGACCGCCGGGGTGCGGGCCTCACGCCTGGGCCGCTTGTTGGCGGAGCGCACGGGCTGCCCGGTTGATCGGGGCGGCCGGCTGGTGGTGGAGCCGGATTTCTCCCTGCCCGGCCATCCGGAGATCCGCGCCCTGGGAGATCTCTGCGCCTATGCCCACACGCCCGATGGGAAACCCCTCCCCGGTATGGCGGGGCCGGCGGTGCAGATGGGCGGCTGGGTGGCGCGGGATCTCTTGGCGAGGCTGCGGGGCGAGACGACCCCCCCGTTCCGCTGGCTGGATCTGGGAAGCATGGCCGTGATCGGTCCCTGGCACGCGGTGGCCGACCTGCGGGGCCGGCACGTGACCGGTCTGGCGGGCTGGGTGCTCTGGGCCCTGGCCCACCTCGCCTTCATCCCCGACACCGAAAACCGCATCGCTCTGTTCAGCAAGTGGATGTGGCAAATCGCCACCCGCCAGCGCACCGCCCTGCTGATCACCGGCCGGCCGGATCAGCACCTCGGCGTCGATGTGGGCCTGTTTCGGGCGGAGCGTTGCCGGCTGGAACCCGGGACAGCCGGCGCAATTACACTGACCTGACCGGTTTTGCCCCCGTGACCGCTCCCGCGTCCCCCCGTTTCCGCTGGCTCACGGCTGCCCTGCTGTTGGCGGGAGCGGCGCTTTCGCTCCTGCTGCCGTTGGTTTCCGCCACCTTTCTCACGATTCTTCTTGGCAGCGCCGCAGTGGTGGCGGCCATTGCGCAGTTTCTGCGCCTCGGCGGCGAGCCCGACACCCGCGGCAAGGTGTTCCGCGCTCTCTCCGGCGTGCTTTATCTGATCGGCGGCCTCTCCTGCATCATCTTTCCGATTCAAAGCACGATCAGCCTGACGTTGTTCATCGGCGTCCTCCTGGCGGTGGAGGGAGTGATGGAGCTGGCGGCGGCCGCCACCCAACCCCTGCCGGCCCGCGGGCTGGTGCTTGTCGACGGCATCATCACGGCGGTGTTGGGCGGGATGCTGATCGCCCAGTGGCCGAGCGACAGTCTCTGGGCCATCGGCACCCTCTTCGGCCTCTCCCAGATCTTTTCCGCCATCAACCTCCTGACGGCTCCCGCAGCGGGCGACGAGACCAGCGGCACGGCTCCCGTCAGCGCGCTATAGCTCATTCCACCGCCGCCGCACCCTCCGGACGCCGGGGGTCGATGGCGGCGGAACTGCCCCCCTCCAGGCGCACCTCCACGGAGTGGGCGGCGCCCATGGCGGGGCTGAGGCGCAGGGAGTGGCCCATGGTCTCCAGCAGGCGGATGGTGTCGGGGGAAAGGCCCTCCTCGTGGCTGAGCACATCGGGCCAGAGCTGGCTGTGCACCCGCGGGGCGGCCACGGATGTGGCGAGATTGCGGCCGTGCACCAGGCGGTTGAGCAGCACCTGGGCGAGGGTGGTGGTGATGCGGCTGCCGCCCGGACTGCCGGTGGCGATCCAGGGGGTGCCATCCGATCGGAACACGAGGGTGGGCGCCATGGAGCTCAAGGGTCGCCGCCCCGGCGCGATGGCGTTGGCGGGACCCTGCACCAGGCCGAAGGCATTGGGCTGGCCGGGGCTGGCGGTGAAGTCGTCCATCTCGTTGTTGAGCAGGAAGCCCGCCTCCGGCACGGCGATGGCATTGCCGAAAGGCAGGTTGAGGGTGGTGGTGAGGGCCACCAGGCCCCCCTTCCGGTCCGCCACGGAGAGATGGGTGGTGTTGGTGCCCTCCGCCAACGGAGGCCGCAGTGGCAGGGCGGCGGGCGGGCGATGGCGATCGGGGTCGATCCGGGCCCGCAGGGCGGCGATGTAGGGCTCCTCCAGGAGGGGGCGGAGCGGTGTGGACGCTGGACCGGGATCGCCGAGCAGGTCGTTGCGGTCGCGATAGGCCAGGTTCATGGCCTCCACCAAAGGGTGGAGGGTGCGGGCGCTGTTCAGGCCGGTGGACTCCAGGGGGAAGGGTTCCACCAGCGCCAGCAGTTGCAGCAGGGTGAGCCCACCCCCGGGCGGCGGCATGGTGAGCAGGGTTTGGCCGCGGAAACGGCGCACCAGGGGCGCCTCCAACCGAGCGCGGTAGCGCTGGAGGTCGGCGGTGGTGATCAGTCCACCCCGCTCGGCCATCAGGCGCGCCAGGGCGCTGGCCACCGGCCCGCTGGAGAAGCCGCGGTCTCCGTCAAGGGCGATGCGGCGCAAGGTGCGGGCCAGGAGGGGTTGGCGAAGCCGTTCGCCTGGCCGCGGAGCCCGCGGGCGGCCCTGCGGATCGGTTCGGTAGAAGAGGCCGCAGGCGGTGGGGTCGGCCAGGAGCCGCGGGGCGGCGTCCGTGAGCGCGGCGCTGAGGGCTGGGCTGACGGGGAAGCCGTTGTCGGCCAGGGCGATGGCGGGGGCGAGAACCGTGGCCAGGGGGAGGCGCCCGTAGCAGCGCTGGCTGAGGGTGAGGCCGGCGACGCTGCCGGGCACGCCCACGCTGAGGAGGCTGCTGGTGGCGCGTTGGCGATCCACCGAGCCGTCCGACCGCAGAAACATCCCCGCCGTGGCGGCGTGTGGCGCCTCCTCCCGGAAGTTCACCGCCACCGCAAAGCCCCGACCGATGGACCGCTCGGGAGAGGAAACCCCGGCCGGCAGACAGCCCCGCCCCCGCGCCGGCGAGGCCCCCGGCAACCAGAGCACCAGAAAGCCTCCGCCGCCGAGATTGCCAGCCGGCGGGTGGGTCACCGCCAGGGCAAAGGCCGTGGCCACCGCCGCATCCACCGCGTTCCCCCCCGCCCGCAGCTGGCGCGCTCCCGCCTCCGCGGCCAACCCCTCCTGAGCCGCGACGATGCCCCCGCTGGAGAGCACGGGGTGGAAGCGCTCGCGGGTTTCCAGCAGGTTGTTGGCGGGTGCTGCGGGGGTGGCTGGGGCAGGTGGGCTGGTGGTGGCAGTCGGGCGTGGAGAGGACCTGGGGGCTGCGGTGGGCGCAGCGGAGAGTGCGCTGGCCTCGGAGAGGGTTGGCGCTAGCGGGAGGCAGAGGCTCAAGGTGGTGGCGAGGACGCCAGCTGCGGCGGTGGTTCGCGGCCGGCGGCGGGTGGGGCCTCGATGTGGGCGACGGGTCGCGCGTCGACGGCGGAGCGGGCTGGGAGCGGTGGGCTGAACCATGGGCAGGACTCCCGGGCCGGTGCGGGGTGCGCTGGGGGGAGTCTGCGCGGTCTGATGCAACCGGTGCTCAATCACCGGCGGCTCCGGCCCGGATCCAGGGTGGCCTGGCTGGCCACCGCGCTTGCGGCCATTGCCCTTGCGCCGCTCCGGCGGCTGAAATCCAGGCCCATCGCTGGAGGGCGGGTTGGAGGAGTTGCGCGAACTGCATCCGATGCGCTCCCGCAGGCCCGCCAACTCGTTGGCCAAAGCGGTGAGTTGAACACGGAGTTCATCGTTCTCCCGCCTCAGAGCCTGAATCTCCACTCGCTGGGCCAGGATCAGCTGTCGGGCACCAGCTGGCCACGACGATCAATCCCCTTCTGGAATCCCGGCCGGAGGCGTGTTCATCACAGGAAGCCTCTACCTGAGATGCAAGCAGGAATCGAGCTGCACTTCAGTGTTCAGCGGGGCAGACGTTCCTGCCTAGCAAATCGTTTCGGGCCGGTCCGGGGTTTCATCGGTCTTGACTTTCAGAAACAAACGCCCGAGCGGATCGAGCACCCCTTCAGACGTGGCAAAGGTTCCCAGTGGATCCAGCCACCTCATCCCAACCAGCCACGAACGGAAGCCCAACGTTCATCCCTGGCCGGAGAGGTGACTGTGGCAGCTGGCTGAGTCGCCAGCGGGCGCAACTCAGCCCCCTCCCGATACGTCACCAAACCCCCCACCTCCTGGCGTCGCGATCCGCAGCCCATCCCCAGCCCCCATCTCCACCTGCACGCAGCCCGGAAGCGCCTCCCACCACCCCCCCGCCCGTTGAATGGCGTTCTGGCCGGGTTGCCCCGGCTCGCCGCCGGCCAGGCCGAAGGGCGGCACCCGCCGCGAACCCGAGAGCAAGCACACCGTCTGCGGCGCCAGAAACCGCAAGCAGCGCTCCACGCCGTCGCCGCCGCGCCAGCGGCCGGCGCCGCCGCTGCCCCGCCGGATCGCGAAGCGTTCGACGCGCACCGGATAGCGATCCTCCAGGATTTCGAGGTCCGTCAGGCGAGAGTTGGTCATGTGGGTCTGCACGGCACTGGCGCCGTGGAAGCCCTGGCCGTCGCGATCGCGGCCGGCGCCAGCGCCGCCGCAGAGGGTTTCGTAGTACTGCCGCGCCCCATCGCCGAAGCTGAGGTTGTTCATCGTGCCCTGCCCCGCCGCCAGCACCCCCA
>VGQX01000029.1 GCA_016882305.1 Cyanobacteria bacterium K_Offshore_surface_m2_239 | reverse complement strand
CGCGCACGCTGTTGCCAGCTTCATCCAGAGGCGGGGAATAGGTGGCCAGCCCTCCCTTGCCTGGCGCGACGGTGATCATTCCTCCAGAGACGCCACTCTTGCCGGGCAGGCCGATGTCGTAGATCCAATCCCCGGAGGTTTCGTAGAGCCCCGCTGTCACCATCACCGCCAACACCACCTGGGCGATGCGGGGGGACACCACCTGCTCGCCGCTGAGGGGCTGGCGGCCGCCGTTCGCCAATGTCGCCGCCATCAGCGCCAGATCGCGGGTGGTGACGCTCAGGGCGCACTGGCGGGTGTAGAGCTCGGTGGTGGCCTCGGGATCAAACAAGATGCAGCCCTGCTCTTCCAGCAGGTTCGCCAGGCCCAGGTTGCGCCGATTCGTGGCCAGCTCTGAGGCATGCACCGCTTCATCGATCGCCAGCGGCCGTGCCGCGAAGCGCGAAAATCCCTCCTGAATGAAGGCCCACTTGGCGTCGCTGCTGTCCCCGGGCGCCAGGCTGGTGGCGGCGATGGCGCCAGCATTCACCATCGGATTGGAGAGCCCATCATCGGCGCGTTCCACCGCCTGCACCGCATTGAACGGCAGCCCTGTGCTGTTCACCCCCAGCTTCTCGCGGGCCAGCCGCTCGCCGATGGCCTGACAGATCAAGGCATAGAGAAAGGGCTTGGACAGGCTCTGGATGCTGAACGCCACCCCCGTGTCTCCCGCCTCAAACAGTCGCGCCGTCGTGGAGGCCACCACCACGCCGAACCGGTCGGGGTCCGCCGCCGCCAAGGCCGGAATGTACGTGGCCACCTTGCCTTCGCGCACCGTGCGGAACCGCCGATGCGCTTCCGCCACCAGCTCGGCCACCACCCCTTCGCCGGGCAGCTGGCCGGTGGACACCCAAACCCTGTCGTCGGATGGCGTCACAGCCAGTGCCCTCTCATGCCTCGCCGCCCTGTTCCCAGGGCAGATGGGGCAGGCGATAGAGCGCCTCCCGCTGGGCCTCGCTCCAGGTGTCGATCATGGAGGCGAGCAGGGGGTCATCGCCCTCGATCTTGACCTGGTGGGCGATGGTGTGCGTGCCCGCCGGAATCACCACCAGCTCGAAGGGCGGGCCGACGCTGAGATTGGAGCGCTGGGTCAGCACCTCGGAGATCAGGCAGAGCCGGGCCGCATCCTCCAGGGACAGGTTGGCGTGGCCGATGTTGTCCAGCGGCGGCTTGCCGTATTTGCTCTCGCCGATCTGGAGATAGGGCATTTCCGGGGTGGCCATGATCGCGTTGCCTTCCGGATAGATCAGGAACATCCCATGGGGTTCACCGCCGATCTGTCCGGCGAGCAGGAAGGAGGCGCTGCTGCTCACCCCGGACTGCCTGAGCGCTTCCTCATTCTCCTTCCGTGCCGCCACGTTCACCCGGCCCACATAGGCCGCCGCCTCAAACAAATAATCGCAGTGGCGCAGATCCTTGAAGGGACCGAATTCAAGGTCCGCCGGACGGTCGTGATCCCGGCGGATCCAATTCACCACGGCCTGGGTGGTGGCCAGACTGCCCGCCGCGAGCAGCACGAACAAACGATCCGGCGCGGGCTGAAAGGTGTACATCTTGGAATAGGTGGAGATGTAATCCACCCCCGCGTTGGTGCGGGAATCGGAGACGAGCACGAGGCCCTTTTCCAGCCAGTAGCCGATGCAGTAGGTCATGCCCGGGGGCGGTAGCGATGGGGCTTGTGTTGACGTTACCTGGGCCCTGTCCGCAGCCCTTGCGTTCTGTGACACAGCGGCGCGCTTGTGCGGACCCGGCACCGGGCGGCCTCACGACTCACTGTCGCCGGCGACGGCCCGGGCGTTGCCGCTGATACTCCGGATCGGGGTTGCTGTCCCGCAGTTGCCGCACCGCCTCCACCGCCATGCCCGCCAGCAGGCCGGAGGCGCTCGCCAGCAGGGTGCCCCAGAACAGCTTGGTTTCCGGGACGCGGGTGGGAGTGTTGGCGATCAAGGCCCGCAGGAAGAGCGCCAGCGCCAGGCTGATCGTGCCCACCAGCAGACCCGCGCCCAGCACCCTTCGACCGTTGAGAGGGGAGGGCTGGGGCGTCATGAGTTGGCGAGCTCGCTGGAGGGGGGCGGCGGCCCTTCCGCTGGCTTGGTGCCGGTGAGCTGCTTCATCACCACATAGAACACGGGCACGACGAAGAGGCTCAGCACCGTGGCCACAGCCAGCCCGCCGAACACCACCGTTCCCAGGGAGGCTTGACCACGGGCGCCAGCGCCGCTGGCCAGCACCAGGGGAAGGAAGCCGAACAGGGAGGAGATGGCCGTCATCAGGATTGGACGGAAGCGGGAGCGGGCCGCCTCCGCCGCTGCTTGCAGCGCCGTGGCGCCCTCCTCCATTCCCTGGTTGGCCTGGTCGACGATCAGGATCCCGTTTTTGGCCGCCAGGCCGATCAGCATCACCAGACCCACCTGGGCAAAAATGTTGAGATCCTCGCCGCGGGCGGCCAGGAAGAGCAGGGCACCGAGCATGGCTGTCGGCACGGTCATCAGGATGATCAGAGGATCGGTGTAGCTTTCGTACTGGCCCGCGAGCACGAGATAGGCGGTGAGGATGCCGAGGGCAAACACCACGATCGCCAAGGCGCCCGCCCGGAGTTCTTCGCGAGAGATGCCTGTCCAGTCATAACTGACGCCATTGAGGGAGAGCTCGGCGAAAAAGCGGCGGATGTCGTTGATGGCTTGGCCCGAGCTGCGCCCTGCGGCGGGGGTGCCCTCCACCTTGATGGCGCGGAACAGGTTGAAACGGGGGATCACGGAGGGGCCGGTGACGGGCTTGATCTGGATGAACTCCGACAGGGGCACCGGTTCGCCGGCACCGTTCTTGGTGTAAAGCGAGCGCAGTTTGTCCGGGGTGGCGCGAAAGCTGTTGTCCGCCTGCACGAACACCTTGCGAATGCGGCCATCTTCAAAGGTGTCGTTGACATAAAAGGAGCCGATGTTGAAGCTGAACGCCTGCATGGCGCTTTGGAAGTCCACCCCGAGCGAGGCCATGCGATCGCGATCGACCAGGATTTCCAGCTGGGGCGCTTCCGGGGAGAACTGGGTGAACACCCGATCGAAGAGGCCACTGGCGTTGGCGCTGCCGATCAGCCGCTGAGCGGCCTCGAAGAATTGGCTGTCGGCGAGGGCGCCGCCGCTGCGATTGAGCAGTTGCATCTCAAAGCCA
This sequence comes from Cyanobacteria bacterium K_Offshore_surface_m2_239, assembly GCA_016882305.1. Lineage (GTDB taxonomy): Bacteria > Cyanobacteriota > Cyanobacteriia > PCC-6307 > Cyanobiaceae > Cyanobium. The sequence continues at coordinate 23,565 of VGQX01000029.1, read as the reverse complement.
GCCCCGTTGCCGTAGCCCGGAATGGCCGGCGGTTCGATGACGATCACGCGGGCCTCCTGAAGCGCGGCAAAGCGGCGGTTGAGGCGCTGCACGATCGCCTCCATCGACTGGTCGCGCCGGGTGCGCTCGCTCCAGTTGGTGGTGCCGAAAAAGAACAGGCCGCGATTGGGGGCGTTGCCGGCCAGGCTGGCGCCGCTGAACACGGCGGCGTTCTCGATGTCCTTCTCCTCCCGCAGGATCGCCGCCACCTGCTGGTTGATCCGTCGGGTCGTCTCCAGGGAGGCCCCATCCGGTGCCTGCACGATGCCGATGGCATACCCCTGGTCTTCCACGGGCACGAAGCCGGTGGCGATCGTGTTGAACGCCACCGCTGTGAGGGCGATGCCCGCCAGCAGGGCGCCCATGATCAGGGTGCGATGGGAGAGCACCCAGGCCAGGCCGCGGTGGTAGCCCCGCTCGACGGCGCCATAGCCGCGGTTGAACCAGCGGAAGATCACCGGCGTGGCCCAGCCGAATAGAGCACCAGCCAGGGCGAAGGCCAGGGCCAGCCAGGGGCGCTCCACCCCGGGGAGGAGCAGGCCCACCACCCCGCCGGCGAGGGTGAGGGGCAGGCGCAGGGGCAGACCGGTGGCCAACCGCAGGGCAAAGCCCACCAGCAGGCCGCCGACCAAGGCGCCGAGGGCGGCAAGGGTACCGCTGCCACCGCCCGCCAGCAGGCCATAAACGAAGCCCACCCCCCCACCGGCGATGGCGTAGGTGCGCCGCCCCGGCGGATCGCCGTCCCAAGCCAGCAGCAGGGCGGAGAGCATGGGGGAGAAGGTGAGGGCGTTGAAGGTGGAGATGGCGACGGCGAAGAGGATCGTGGCGGCGAACTGCTGGTAGATCGTGCCTGTGGCGCCCGGGAAGAAGAGCACGGGCACGAACACCGCCAACAGCACCAGAGAGGTGGCGATCACCGCGCCGAACAGGCCATCCATCGTCGCCTTGGCCGCCGCCAGGGCGCCCATGCCGGCAGCCTTGTTGGTGGCGGAGTTTTCAATGATGGTGATCGCATCATCCACCACCAGGCCCGTGGCCAGCACCAGGCCGAACAGCGTGAGCTGGTTGAGGGTGAAGCCGAAGATCAACACCCCCATGAAGGAGCCCACCAGGGCCACGGGGATGGCGATGGCCGGCACGAGGGTGGCTTTCCAGTCCTGCAGGAAGAGAAACAACACGAGCACCACCAGAATCACGGCGTCGCGCAGGGCATTGGTGACGCCATCGATGGAGGCGCGCACGAAGTCGGTGTTGTCGATGATCTTCTGCATCGTCAGGCCCACCGGCATGGTGTCGCGGAACTCCTTCAACACCTCCTCCACGCCGCGGGCCACCTCGAGGGCATTGCTGCCCGTGCGCTGGTAGATCGCCATGCCGACGGAGGGCACCCCCCGCAGGTCGGTGGCTTCCACGGCAAAGGTTTCACCCCCCAGGCTGACGCGACCCACATCGCCGAGCCGCAACACCCCTCCATCCGGCGTGGCGCGAAGGATCAGGTTCTGAAAGTCTTCGGTGCTGCTCAGGCGACCTTGCAGCTTCACGGTGAGGGTGAACTGCTGTCCGGCGGGGGCGGGTGCGCCACCGATCTGCCCGACGGGCACGAGGCGGTTCTGGCTGCGCAGGGCTTGAACGACATCGGCGGCGGTGAGCTTGTTGGCAGCCAGGCGCACCGGATCGAGCCAGAGGCGATAGGCGAGCTGGCGAATGCCGAAATACTGCAAATCACCGACGCCCGGCACGCGGCGGATGCCGTCGGTGAGGTTTTGGTCCAGGAGGCCGCTGATCGTTTCCAGGCTGTATTGATTGTTGGGATCTTCGCTGGTGAAGTTGTAAACCAGCAGGATGGAGCTCGACGCCTGGTTCACGGTGATGCCCGACTGGCGCACCTCCTCCGGCAGGCTGGGCTGTGCCAGGGCAACCCGGTTCTGCACATTCACCTGGTTGATGTCGCCATCGCTGCCGCTGGTGAAGGTGACGGTGATGGCGCTGCTGCCATCGGCGGCGCTGGTGGAGGTGATGAAGTCCATGTTCTCCACCCCGTTGATCTGCTGTTCCAGAACGCTTGTCACCCCCTGTTCCACACTCACCGCGTCGGCGCCCACATAGCGAGCGCTGACCTGCACGGTCGGTGGGGCGATGGCGGGGAGGTTCTCTATCGGCAGGATGGGAATGGCGATCAGTCCGGCGATGACGATCAGCAGGCTGCAGACCGTTGTCAGAACCGGGCGCAGGATGAAGGTGTTGGAAAGGGACATCAGCGGCGGTGGGGCGCGGTCAGTTGGGCCTCACCGGCAGCCCATGCCGGAGGTTGATGAGGTTGGTGGTGATCACGCTCTGGCCGTTCTGGAGGCCGCGCCGCACGGGGTAGCGGTTGTTTTGCAGCGGACCGAGCTCCACCGGGGTCTGCAGGGCGAACTGGGTGCCGGGGGGCAGCTTGCGCAGGGCGTCCAGCTTGGCCTGACCCGGGCGCTGCTCCAGCTCCGCCAGACTGCCCATCACAAAAACGAAGCTCTGGCCGGAGATCTGGCTGACGGCGGCGAACGGAACCGACAGTTCGGCGCGCTCATCCAGGATCAACCGGGTGCGGGTGCGCAGGCCATTGCGCAACACGCCGGTGGGGTTGGCGAATTCCGCCTTGGCCAGCAGCGACTGGGTGCCGGGCACCACCGCTGGATCGAGGGAGCGCACGACGCTGCGGGCGATGGGGCGATTGCTGGCTGGATCCATCAGGATCACCGGCAGGCCAACCCGCAACCGACTGGAATACACCGCCGGCACATCCACCCGAGCCACCAGGGGATCGTTGCGAATGATCTTGGTGAAGGGCGCCCCCGCTTGAATCACATCGCCCACTTTCACTTGCACATCGCCCACGATGCCGCTGATGGGCGCTCTGAGGTCACGGAAGCCCAGATCCGCCGAACGGGCGATCAAGTTCATGCGGGAGGAGATGTAATCCTGCCGGAATTGATCCCGCTGGATCGCGCTCGCCGCCCCCTGTTTCACGAGATACTCGTAGCGCATGAAGTTGAGCCGTTTGGTTTCGGTCTCCGCCTGCAGCCGCGCCACCTCCGCCCGCGCCTGAGTCTGATCCAGCACCATCAGCAGCTGCCCCTGGTTCACGACGTCGCCCTGTCGCACCGCGAGGGTTTGGATGCGCCCCCCGGCCTGGGCAGCAAGGGCCACCTCCCCCAAGGCCTCCAGGGTGCTCACGGTGTCCACGGCGTCGGCGAAACGGGCCACCCGGGCCGCTTCCACTTGCACGGCCAAGGGGGGACGGGTCGGCGCTTCCGGGGTGCCCTGGCAGGCGGCCAGGAGGGGCAGAAGGCTGAGGCCGGCCAACAGGGACGTGGCGCCGCAGACCAGAGGCCCGTGACGCGTTGAAGAGTGTGGTGCTCTCTCCGGTCTCGCTCGATCAAAGGCCGGCTCAACAAGGGGCCTCACGGGCACCAGCGCATTCCCCACAACACGGCTTGGCTCGGCCAGATGGTAAGCCACCCCGGCTGGAAGAAACAGGGATCCGGCTTGCCGTTGGTCGTTCACACCGCCTCCGGATGCTCCGAGGCCAAGGCCATCGCTGTCGGCGGCGCCCCATCCGACGGTTGCGGCAGGGCGAGTCTCAGGAGAATGGGCGCCAGAAAGGTCGTGCCGATCACCATCAGCAGGATCGCCGCCTCCAGGGAGGGGGAAAACACACCGCTCTGGCTGCCCAGTCCAAGAAAGATCAACCCCACCTCGCCACGGGGCATCATCGCCAGCCCCACCGCCAGGCGGTTGCTGGGTTCCGCGCTGAGGTAGCTCCATCCGGTCACCAGCTTGGTGACCATGGCGGTGATCAACAGGAAGGCGGCCATCACCAGCCCGGCGTGGTTGGCCGGGTTGAACGGATTCAGCACCGAAAAGTTGAGACTGCTGCCGATGAGCACGAAAAAGACGCTGGCAAAGAGCGCCACCAGGGGCTGGATGGCCCTCTCGATGGCCTGCCGGTGGCGGGAGGCGCTGAGGATGAGCCCGCCAGCGAAGGCGCCGAGGGCCGCCTCCAGGCCGAAGGCCTGGGCCGCGAAACAGACTGCGGACAACACCAGGAAGGCCGCCACCACCACCTCCCCGGGAGCGCGCAACCGATCGACCATGCTGTCGAAGGCGGGCGCGGCGGTGCGGCTGAGGGCCAGGGCCACCGCCACGAACACCGAGGCGGCCCCCACCAGCTTCACCAGGGGCCCCGCCGCGATCCCCTCCCCTCCGGCCAGGGCCGCCACCACCGCCAGGATGACGATGCCAAGGATGTCATCCAGCACGGCGGCGCCGATCACCATCTGCCCTTCACGACTGCGCAGCACCTTCAACTCGCCGAGCACGCTGGCGGTGATGCCGATGCTCGTGGCGGTCATCGCCGCGCCCGCGAAGATCGCCGCCAACAAAGGAACGCCGAACAGCAGGTGCAGGCCCGCGACGCCCAGGGTGAAGGGGAGCACCACTCCCGTGAGGGCGACGCTCACCGCTTGTCCCCCCACGGCGATCAGTTCATCGAGGTCGCATTCCAAACCGGTGAGAAAAATTGACGGGCAGGGGCATGGGGGTGAACTGGACAGGATGGCGATGATTGTTTCACTGTCTGCCGGTCGTGGTGTGTGCGCCCTGTCAGCCGCTCACCCGGCAGGCGCCCCGGAATCCAGGCGAAATTCCTTGGCCAGGCCGGCTTTGCTGGTCTCGTCGAGGGGGAGCACGCGCAGGAGGCGTTGGAGTTGCAGGGCAGTGCTCTCAATGCTGCCCTTTTCGCTCTGGTGGGCGACGCGGGCCGCGTGATAGAGCTTCAGGGCGCCGTCGGCATCGCCTGTGAGCAGCAGCGCTTCCGGTTCAGTCACCCGTTCCCAATAATCGGTGGAGGGGGCGCCACCGCGCTGCTTGGCCTGCTCCTGGAGGCGTTCCAAAACCTGGCCGGCGAGGGTTTTCGCTTGGTCCAGATCACCCAGGAGGGCGGATTTGGAGGCGGCGTTGATGCCGGTGTAGGTGTCTGTGGGCACCTTGGTGAAGCCTTCGGCGTAGAGGGCGCGGGATTTCTCCAGCGCGTCTCGGGCGCTGGCGTCGTCGCCCTCCGCCTCGTGTTTGCCCCAGAGATCCGCCCACACCGCAGCGAGCAGGCCGAGGGTTTCGGTGTCGCGCTGGCTTTCCTCCAGCAGCTTGGTGAGCTCGTATTGGGCGCGTTCCGGCTGCCCGGCGCGGCGCAGCAGCAGGCCCCGCAACTGCCGCAGCCGCACGGAATCCGGGAAGCGGGACAACGCCGCCGTGAGCGCCTCTCCCGCTTGACCCGGATCCCCCGGGCTGTAGCGCTTGGAGCGGATGAGCAACTCCACCGCCAGGGCGGGCAATTGGGCCGTGGTGGTGTAGGCGGGATCATCGCTCTTCACTTTGGCGACGATGTCCTCGTGGAGGCCCGCTTCCGCCAGGGCCCGGAGATCGGCGGGTTCTTTCTTCAAGGCTGTGTCGTAGTGGCTGGCCATCTGAATGGCTTCCGGCCGGGGTGGCTTGCCTTGAAGGCCGGCGATGAGCTTGACGAGCTCCACGCCAGTCGGTCCTTGGGGATAGGCGGAAAAGTCGAGATAGAGCATCCCGCCCAACAGGCCAGGTGGCTTTTGACCATCCAGGGAGGCCACCACGTAGTAGAAGGGAAAGTCAGAACCTTGGCTGTTGTTCTGCATGGCTTTCATCGCATCAATTTCCGTGGCCACCCAGGTGGAATCGCTGGTGCGCGTCGACCAAATCAACACGCCACTGGCGCTTTTTTCCAGATTGGTGCCTAGCTGCGTTGTCAAGCCTTGACCCGCCACCAGAGCGAATTGATCGAGGAACACCTGATAGCCGCATTGGCGCAGCGTGTCATGGAGGGCGATGGTCCAGAGGCGATCCAGGGAGCGATAGGAGAGGAAGACGTCCCAGTCCTTGCCGGCGGGGCGGGGTCGGGGCGCTTCGCAGCAGGCAATCCAGCTCGTCATGGTGTTGGCAGGGGGAGGACAGGACGTTGATGTTGGGGGCAAGATTGGCGAGACTGTCTCGGGATCATCAGGACAGACTTTATAGACAAGACCTTTGCGCAAACAACTCTCTGAGTGGACACCTCAAACAGAGCTCTTCACGGGTCCTCCTCAGGCCGCAGCGGTTCCCAGAGCAGCGGTTCAAAGGTGGCGATCACCGCCCGGAGGGAGTCCAGTTCCGCAGCGCTGCGACCGCTGAACCCCAGCACCACCTGATTGGGGGCGCCCTGCCAATCCAGGGGGGTGTTGCCTTTCTTGCCGCCACCGCCGAGGCGTTGACCGTCGCTGCTGAACAACCACAGTTCATCCACGCGCCCGTCGGGAATGCCCGTCTTGGCTTGGAGGCGCGTCAGGCCCACGCCGGTGGGCAGTTCGATATCGCCGAGGTTGCTGCCGCCGTCGCCGCCATGGCTTTCGTTGATCCACTCATCCACCGCGCCCGCCGGCTCCTGGTGGTAGCGCAAGCGGATCTGATCGATGCGATTGCCCGCCCGCAACCCCACCTGCACGAGCCGCCGCCGCCGCCGCACAGCGTTTTCGCGATCCTCGTAGCGAAAGGGGGCTCCCCCGCGACCGCCCATGGTGGCGCCATCGCTGAGTCGCACCTGCAGCCGCGGACTGCCCTTGGCCATTCCGGCCAAGGCTGGCGCCGGAAGAGGGGTTGACGGGGAGTCGTGGAATTGGGCGCAGAGGGCTTCGATGGTGCGCCTGTCGGTGCGCAACTGCTCGCGGTTGGGCGCCAGGGAGGGATCCACGGGCACGCCGTAGATGGCGCAGGTGTCCTCCACCCAATCGCATTGATTGATGAGTTCCCGCAGTCGTTGCCATTGCCGCAGCCAGCCGGGATCAGACCCCCTGCCACGGAGCTGAGTCCGGTTGCTCGCCACCGGTTGGAAGGCTTCGCGCAGTGCTGGCACCTCCTCGTAGCCCAGGGTTTGCAGGGCCAACACCTCCGGCTGATCGAGCTCCAGGACCCCGAAGCCACGGGCGAAGGCCGCCATGGTGTCTTCGGTGATCGCTGGCGGGTTGGCCAAGCCCGCGATCGACACCTGGCAGCGCACGTTGACGTTCGTGTCCTTGGCGACAGCGTGGAGCTGTTGGCTGAAGCGGGGGCCCAGGGTCACCGGCCCTGAGCTCACCAGAAGGTCGATGGCGCTGGCCACATCCCTGGCCTGCTCATGGCTTTGGGCATAGAGCGTGTAAACCCCCTGCATGTGCCCGCCGATCCACGCCGTTTGCACCCAGCTGTCGCCGTGGGCGGCCACGAAGGCATCCAGCTCCGCGTCGGTTCCGGGGATCGGCACATCGGGGCGGCAGGCGACGTCTGCGCAGGTGAGAGCCGCCACCACCCGTCGAGCTTGCACCACCAAGGACACGCTGAAGACCGTTGTGCGCAGGGATTCAAAAAAAGATTGTCGCCCGCGCAGCAGGGGCACCGGGCCCAGGCCTCCGGAGAGTCCACCGCTCCATTGCAGGGTTGTGAGCAGTTCTGAGGCGCTGCGGCACACCTGACTGGTCCAATGGAACGGTTCCAAGGTGGGGAGCGGGACCTCTTGACCCGTCAAGGCCAAGCCCCTGGAGCTGCCCTCCGGTTCCAGGCCTGGCAAGCCCGCCAGGGTGCTTCGGCCGCGCAGAAGAAGCTGTCGGGCGAGGTCGGTGGCTTGCGGGGCTGCGGTCATGGGGAGAGGCTCGGTTCGGAGGGCCGCAGCATGGGCAGGTTCCATTGTGGGTGGACGAGCGCTTGTTCTGATCGCGGCGCCGCCTTTCTTCCCGCTTGTTTGCCATCCGCATCAAACCTTCAAACTCACCATGGAGGCGTGATTGCGATCACAACCGCGTCGCCAGCCGAGCCTCATCCGCGCGCCATCCTCACGGTTGATGGCATCGGTGTGCCGCCGGGTGCCTGTTCCTCAAGTCGCCTCCTCAGGGGCTGATGGCGGGGGCTGGGTGGTCTCCTCTGGTGCGGGGGCGGGCTCATAGAGGGAAGCGAAGAGCTCTTTGGTGATGGCATAGCCGTCGGTGAGGTCTTTGTTGTTCCACACCAGAAAATCCCCCTGGTTGTAGTGGGTGGCTCCCTCTTTTGTGGCGATGGCGCCGGCGCTGCTGGCGGGAGCAGCCCACACCACACCCCGCTTCACGTATGTCGCCGGACCGACTTTCTCATACGTGCGGGCGAAGGTGTCCGCAGCCACGGTGTGCACGCTGCCGTTGCGATCCACGATCCAGTCGCCGCTTCGGCAGGTCTGCACTCCCCCCCATTTGCGATAGGTGAAGGCCTCCAGATCCAGATTGAGTTGAATGGCAAACACCTCGGTTCCCTCGCGCTTGCGATAGGTCTGGATGGGCTCGGCCAGCTGAGGTCGCTCCAGCGCGGCCTGCTCCAGCTCGGCTGGCTCCAGCCGGGGTGGCGGGCTGGTGAGCGGCGGCAGGTCGAACACGCCGGGGAAGTGGGAGGGGTCCACCTTCCCTTCGGCCGCCACCTGGCCCAAGGTCAACAGTTCCCCCTTGACTGACGCGTTGTCCATCTGTCCCATCCGGGCCAGGTGGGCGTCGCTGAGGTGAGCGGCCTCCAGCCAGGGGTCATCGTCCTGCTTGTCCCGCGGTCGGGGATCGCGGTGGATCTTCACGTCGTAGCGGGCGTAGCTGAAGCGTGGCTCGGCCACCAGCTCATGGGGGCTGAGGTCGCGCACCTCTGGATCCACCCAGCGGGGGGCATTGAGGCAATGCCCCAGGCCCTGCATCAGGCTTTCCACCAGCACGGCGCAGTCGTCCATCAAGCCTCGCAGCGCTGTGATGCCCTGCGACGCGGCGGTGCGGCCCAGGGGCCGACCCGCCTTGGGGCGGCCCGTGCCAACGGAGATGATCAGCAATTGGTCCTGCCCGACGGGCCATTCCAGACCGAATCCTTTCAAGGTGGCCAGCCAGTAGGCCTGCAGCGCCGGGTTGTTGTGGGGGCTGACGCCGCCGTCAATGAACTGTCCCTGAAGGGGCTGGAGATGGGGGCTGCGGGGAGGGGAGATGGTGATCGCCTCCGGTTGGAAGAAGGTGGGCGCGGCGGTGGAGGCGCGCACCACCTGCCAGAGCGGATAGTCGCGATTGGCGATCACCGTTCCACCGGCGCGGGGGAGGAAATAGCGACCCTTTGGATTGTTGCTGATCGGCCAGGGACTGCCGGTGTCGATGCGTTTGCACATCACCAGCAAACCGCTGCGCAGCCGCTCCGGATCGCCCATGGTGCACGTCGCCCCCAATCGCTCCCGCAGGAAGTGGGCCAGCCGACCAGGGTTGTAGCGGGGGTGCAGGATGCCGCCGAGCAGGTCCCACCAGCGGCGGCGAAACACGTTGTCCGCCAGCTCCAGATAGAGCTGGATCACCTCCTCCACGCTGTGCCCCTGGGCCAGGAGCGCGGCGATGATCGAGCCGGTGGAGGTGCCGGCGATCAGGTCGAAGTAGTGGCTGAGGCGAAAGGCGGGGTCGTTGCCATGCCGCTCCCGCAGGATCCCCTCGATCCGCGCCAGAAACCCCAGGCTGATCAGGCCGCGGATCCCTCCCCCATCCAACGCCAGGATGCGCTTGGGTCCTGGGGCGTTGAAGTGCTCGTTCAGGCTGGGGGCGTGAAGGGCCATGGCCTCGGCTCCGCGTGGGGGGTGTTGTTCTCTATAGCGCCATCAGAGGTCCAAGCGAATCATCCCTGGCGATTGGGTCGCCACCCCTTTGGGGAAGGTGAGGGCACAATGGGACAAGCCTGACCTGTTAGTTGCCTGCCACCACCCCGATTCGGCTCTTCATCTCCTACTCTCACTAGAATGAGGCGTTGCGCGAGAAGTTGGGGGATCACCTGGCGGCACTGCAGCGGGAAGGCGTGATTGACCTCTGGCACGACCGCAAGATCAGTGCGGGTCAGGAATGGGCTGGGGCGATCGATGCCAATCTGGAAGCGGCGGATGTTGTGCTCTGTTTGGTGAGCGCGGGTTTCCTCGCCTCTCCTTGATGCAACGACAAGGAGCTCAGCCGTGCCTTGGCTCGCCATGAGGCGGTCGACGCCTGTGTGATTCTGGTGATTCTTCGCCCCAGCGATTGGAGCAACACCGCCCTGGGGCGTCTCGAAGCCCTGCCGGCCAATGCCAAGCCGGTGACGAACTGGAGCAACCGCGATGAGGCGTTTCTCTCCATCGCGTGCGGCATTCGGGAGGTGGCGCAGCGTCTGGCAGAACGGCCGCGAGCCCAACCGACCGCGACGACAGCCCACCCTGTCACGCCATCTGTCCCTGTTCCCTCTCACCCCACTCCTGACTCGGAGGTTGGTGGCGCCAGGTTGGAGATCCCGGAGGGGCCAGTGCGTCAGGACTCCTTCTTTTACATCCGCCCCGTGGATGAGGACCACTGCCGTGCCGAGCTCGTCAACCCTGGGGCGCTGATCCGCATCAAGAGCCCCAAGGGCTTTGGCAAATCGAGCCACACCGCAGGCCTGCTGGCCCATGCGCAAACCCTGATCTATCGCACGGTGGCCTTGAACCTTGTGGGCACGGATCAAAAATTCTTCCAGGATCCCGATCGCTTCATGCAGTGGTTCTGCGCCGCCGCAGGGAAGTTGTTGGGATTGCGGGTGCGCACAGAAGATTATTGGGATGACATTTTCGTCGCCAACGACAACAGCACTGATTATGTCGTTCGCCATTGATGGCTTCTTTGGCTTGATTCGCGCCCTGCATGAACGCCGCGCCGAGCAACCGTCTTACCAACGGCTCAGCTTTTGCTTCCTCTGTGTCGCCACCCCCTATGACCAGATCCGCAACCCCAACCGCTACGACTTCAATATCGGCCATGCGGCGGAGCTCAGCGGCCTGGATCGCCAGGAGGCGGAGCCCTTGCTGGAGGGCCTGGCGGGCCAGGTGGCCGATCCGCCCGGCGTGTTGGATGCGGCAGAAACGGGTGGCCCAATGGCGGGGACAGGCTGCTCTGGCGTCACCACATGTTGCTCAATCCGGAAATGTTTGACCTTGGCGGCGATTTTGTAAGGATGGCAACGGATGCAAAGCACCTGTGCCACTCTCCTGCCGCCAAGTCAACAACACTTCCCTGTAAAGCTGGCTGCCGCCTGCTTCCTTAAGCCAGGACAATCGGATACGTGGCTAGGACTAGGTTATAGCCCTCAAGGAAAACGATACTGTCGGCGCTTGCATTGAATCCTGCTAAGGCATCATTTACGGCAACGAAGGTTCCATTCCAACCCGAAGCCTGGAAGGCCCTGGCGCTTGTGGCTGGAAACTGCGAATTCAGCAAGGATTGAATCGCTGATTCGGTAAGGCTGGCAACCGTTCCGGAGCTGTTGGTGATGGTTCCGGAGGCCCAAACGGTCTTCAGAACATCTCCTTGTTTGTAGTCCGTGATTCTGTCAAAGCTGTAGGCGCGCGGACTGCCCAGCAGTGATTCGCCCAGGCTCAACCATTGGAAGGTGTCGTCGCCCAGCCCTCCAGTCAGAACATCCGCACCCCCTCCACCAACCAATGTGTCCATGCCAGCGTCCGCGTAGAGCTCATCAACTTCAGCTTCCCCAAATAAACGATCATTGCCGTCGCCGCCGCTCAACACATCCTTTCCATCGCCCGCAATGAGAAGGTCCGCATCCGCATCACCACTCAGTTTGTCATTGCCAACACCGCCGATCAGCGTGTCTGAACCCTGGCCACCTGCGGCGGTGTCATCCCCAAGGCCTCCTGAAAGAATGTCATTGCCACTTTCGCCATTCATGTTGTCGTTGCCATCATCACCGTTGATGACGTCATCCCCATCGCCACCGGCAATAATGTCTCCATCTGCTCCACCATTAATGGAATCGTTTCCTTCATTCCCCCAGATGATATCCGAACCAATGCCGCCATCGATCGTGTCATCTCCCAGACCTCCAGACAAGCCATCATCACCAGCTTCACCAAGGATGTAATCATTGCCAACTCCGCCGCGAACGCCATCACTCCCTGGACCACAAAAAATCAGATCATTGCCCTGATCACCATAGATTAAATCGTTGCCATCATCACCAAACAAAACATCGTCGCCATCCCCGCCACTCAGGGTGTCATTCCCATTTCCGCCCCCCAGGGCATCACTGTCGGCTTCGCCAAGCAAGCTGTCATCGCCATCACCACCAAGCAAAACATCTGATCCATTGCCGCCCAAGAGAACGTCTGGGTCCTCGTTGCCATACAGCCAGTCGTTTCCATCACCGCCGTAAAGGTCGTCCTTGCCACGTCCGCCCAGAAGGGTGTCGTTTCCCAACCCACCAGACAAGGTGTCCGCGTCCTCTTCCCCCGCCGCATAGTCATCTCCAGAACCGCAGCGAATTCCGTCGTTGCCCGTGCCACCAAACAGCTGATCATTGCCATCGCCGCCGAGAAGAAAATCTTGATCGGCCCCGCCATGGAGGGTGTCGTTTCCTGTCCCTCCCTCAAGTGTGTCGTCTCCTGTCCCACCATAAAGAACATCGTTTCCACTATCCCCTGCGAGATAGTCGTTCCCATCACCCCCGTGCAGTGTGTCGTCACCGTCCTCTCCGCTCAGGCTGTCATTGTCGGCACCGCCATCCAAGTAATCATTGTCGCCGCCTCCGAAGAGGGAGTCTTCGCCTTCACTACCAATCAACTTGTCCTTGCCTCGTCCACCAATAATCGTGTCATTACCGGCTTCTCCGTCAATGCTGTCATCACCATCCCCTCCATCAATGAAATCCTCCCCCTTGCCGGCGATCACGACATCGTTTCCGTCCCCCGCCAAAACGGTGTCGTTGCCGCCAAGGCTGTAAAAGACATCATCGTAATCAGACCCAATGATAATGTCTTCGCAGTCTGTTGCGGTGAAGAAAACTCCGATGGGCGAGGCGGAAAAGTTAAAATAGTTTGCCATTGGTCAACTCGTGAGGCTGGCTCAGGCGACACCATAAGAGAGTGTTTCCAGCCGCTGTCGAACCGCCCAACAAAACTTCAGTATCCTTCATCACATCCACAGACTTGTCGCCCGCTGTCGCCCCTGGCGGCTGCGGTGCCGCATAGCGTTCGATCACTCCGTGACAGCGCCGTCATGTCGAGCTTCCTCAGCGAGCCGCAGGCGCGGCTTCTGCGCTGGCTGTTGATCAGCGGCTGGTTGGCGCTGATCGCTTCTTTGCTGCTGCCGTCGAGCCCCGTTTCGGGCAATCGCCTCTTCTGGGGCACGGTTGTGCCCGTGGTGTTGCTGCTCATTGCCGCTGTCAGCCATGAACTCTGGCGCAGGATCTGTCCGCTGGCTTTCGTCTCGCAGCTGGCCCAGGCCCTGGGCAGGCAGCGCACGCGACCCGGCAAAGGCAACCGCCCCGAGCTGGTGCTGATCGCTCCCGGGTCCTGGCTGGGGCGCCATCACATCGAGCTGCAATGGAGTCTTCTGATCGCAGGCCTCTGCCTTCGCCTGCTCGGCGCCAACAGCCAACCGCTCTGGCTGGCCGTCTGGCTGACGCTGACCCTGCTGGCAGCGGTGATGGCGGGTTGGGCCTGGGGAGGCAAGACCTGGTGTCAGTACCTCTGTCCGATGGGACCGGTGCAGACCGTGCTGACCGGTCTGCGCGGTCCCCTGGGCTCCACGGCGCATGTGGCCGCTCCCTCCCGCCTCACCCAATCGATGTGTCGCACCCTCACTCCGCAAGGGAAGGAGCGCAGCGCCTGCGTCGCCTGCGCCACCCCCTGCCTCGACATCGACGCTGAACGCGCCTTCTGGCACAACCTCCACGGCAAGCGCGGGCTGGCTTGGGCCTGGTATTCCTACCCGGGTCTCGTGTTGGCCTTCGGCGCGTTGCTCGTCTGGATCGGCCACGGCAGCCCCCTCGCCGTCCATCCCCTCGGCTACATCCGCTCGGGAGCCTGGGCTCTCGATCGAGACCTGGCGGCCCGCGCTTGGCAACCCCTTCCGCACCTCGCGCCGCTCCCGCGGTTGCTGACGATTCCCCTCCTTCTCACGGCCCTCGCCTGGGCATCGGTCGTCTTCTTTCGGGCGGTGGAGGCGCTGATCCGCCGGCATGGGGGGCCCAAGGGCACCGCCTGTTCCGAAGAGCGGTCGCTGACTCGCACCCGCCTGCTGGCTTCCTTCGCGGCGATCAATCTCTTCTTTTGGTTCATCGATCCCTCCCAGGGCTTGCTCGGCCCCCATGGCGGTCAGCTCGTTCGCTCCCTGGTGCTTCTGTTGACCACGGTGTCCCTGCAGCGGGGCTGGGAGCGGGATCAGGCCACCTGGCGCCGGGAGGGCACCAGCGACAGCCTGCGTCGCCAACTGAACGGGTTTCCTGGCCTGGAACACGCCCTGGATGGCCGTTCCCTGGAAGAGCTCTCCCCCGAGGAGGTGTTCACCCTCGCCAAGGCCTTGCCGGCGGCCGAACGCCACCACGCGCTTCGTGTCTACAACGATGTGGTGAACGACCTGCTGCGGGAGGGTCGCCTCGATCAGGCCCAGGCCCTGCTTGAGTTGGCGGAGCTCCGAGCGATCCTCCACCTTGATGACGGAGTTCACCATGCCGTCATCCATCTGCTGGCCAAGGAGCATCCCGAGCTGGTCCGCAAGGGGCGCTTGGAGCGGCAGAGCGATGAGCTGCGGCGCGAAGTTGCCCACCTCTCCCTCCAAGATGTCCTGCAGAGTCATGGGGTCCCCGTGCTGGACACCTCCTCCCTCAGCCCGGCATGGCGGGAGCGACTGGAGGCGTTGCGCCTGGCCTCTGGACTGTCCCAGGAGGACTGGGAGGAGGAGGTGGCGCGGTTCGGTCCTCGCGGTGAGCTGGAGCGACAGCGGCTTCTGCCTTTGCGGGAGGCTTGGTTGGAGGAGGCGGCCTTGCTGGCCTGGCTGGAGTCGCGACTGGCTGCGGATCCGCCTTTGAGGCCGCTGCGGCGGTCGTTGATCCGCCGGGTCGAGGACCTGCTCCCCGCCGGCCTGCTTCGTCTCGCAGACCAGGGGCAGGTGCGCCACCATCACCCGGCGCTCTTGTGTTGGAGCGGGGCGCCGCCAGCGACCATCTCGCCCTTCTGCTGGCGGGAGAGGCCCGCGTGCGCCTCGGCGAGGAGGATCATGTGGTGCTCGGGCCTGGCGCGGCGATCGGCGAGATTGGCGTTCTCACCCACCAGCCGCGCACCGCCACCGTGCGGGCTGGCGCGGAGGGGTGTCAGCTTTTCGTGCTGCCGGCGCAGGCCCTGGAAGAGCTGCTGCGTCGCTCCGACAGCTTCAGTCGCTCCCTTCTGGCCCAAGTGGCGCAACGTCTGGCAGACACCACCCGCGAGCTTCCGGTTTCACGAAGGGAACGATGAAGGCACCGCGCCTCCCCCCCTCAACGCCGCCCCGCCAGCACCGCTCGCAGCTTGCTCTGCAGGATCAAGCCCGCGCTCACCAGCGTGATGGCGTTGGCCACCACCAGGGGGCGGTCTCCCCGCAGGAGGCCATAGACGCCCCAGAGGGCCACTCCGGTGGTGAAGAGCAGGTACATGCGCAGCGAGATGGCTGTGGTGTCGCCGCTGCGCAGTGTTTTGGTGGCTTGGGGCACAAAGCTCAAGGTGGTGAGACTGGCGGCCGCGTAGCCCAGGAGGTCTACCGCTGTCATCCGTATAATTAGCGAAGCTTTAGCGCTAAGATTAGCTGATGGGCGCTGTCTGAGACTGAGACCCCTGGCAATCTACGCAAGTTTTGCTCAGGATCATGCTGCCAAGCGTGACAAAGAGTGAATTCTCATCTCACCACAACATGTTGCCATGGGGTGTGATAGGTACTAAGGAGGGAAGGAGCTTCAAAAGGTCTCCATGCCTCTCGCGCCTGAATCCGCCCTCTCCCTCGTGGCGGCGGTGATCGTTCCGTTCCTGTTCAAGCTGGCCGGCGCCGCGGCCCTCTGGTTTGTCGGTGGCTGGCTGATTCAATTCGCCATGCGCTTCCTGCGCCGCAGCTTCAGCCGCGGCAACATGGACCCGACCCTGCTCAACTACCTCCTCAGCATCCTCGGCGCCCTGTTGCGCGTCGTGCTCGTGGTGGCCATCCTCGGGTTCTTCGGCATTGAAACGGCCAGCTTCGCCGCCCTCCTCGCCGGTGCTGGTGTCGCCATCGGCGCCGCCTGGAGCGGTCTGCTGGGCAACTTCGCTTCCGGCGCCTTCCTGCAGATCCTTCGTCCGATCAATGTCGGCGACTACATCGAAGCCGGCGGTGTGGAAGGAACAGTGGAGGAGGTGGGCATGTTCGTCACTGCCATCAACTCGCCGGACAACGTTCGCCACTACGTGGGCAACAGCAAGCTCTTTGGCGACAACATCAAGAATTTCTCGACCAATCCCTACCGCCGTGTCGATCTTGTCGCCCAGCTGGACAACACCGCCGATGTGCCCCGGGCCATCGAGCTGCTGCGCAAAGGGCTGGAGACCGTTCCCAATCAGGTCCCGGGCAAGACGGGCGACGTGGAAGTCCTGGAGTTCACAGAGCGTGGCCCCAAGCTGGCCGTGCGTCCCTACACCCACACCAGCCATTACTGGAATGTCTACTTCGACACCAATCGCATGATCGTCGACGTGCTCGGCCGCGCTGGTTTCCCCGTTCCGCGCATTCCCCTGGCGGTGCAGGAGGGTGTTCCCTCCGCCAACTGACAGCCGCTCATCGCCGCCCATCAGACGACGCGCGTCTCCCTGCGGCCCCACGCTCCCTTCGGCGGGCGTGGGGCTTCGTTTTGAGAACATGGGCACCTCCCTTCCTCTCCGCCGTGACCGAGGCCGCCAGCCCGCCCCTCCCCAAGACCTACGACCCCGCTGGCACGGAAGCCCGCTGGCAGGCCGCCTGGGAGCAGACGGGCGCCTTTCATCCCGATCCAGCGGCCCCCGGCCAGCCCTTTTCCGTGGTGATCCCGCCGCCGAACGTCACGGGAAGCCTGCACATGGGCCATGCCTTCAACACCGCCCTGATCGACACCATCGTCCGCTTTCAACGCCTGCGCGGCCGCAATGTCTTGTGCCTCCCCGGCACGGATCACGCCTCGATCGCGGTGCAAACCCTGCTGGAGAAGCGGATCCAGGCGGAGGGCGGCAGCAAGGACGACCTCGGACGGGACGCCTTTCTGGAGCGGGCCTGGGCCTGGAAGGCGGAGAGCGGTGGCACGATCGTTGGCCAGTTGCGGCGGCTGGGCTATTCGGTGGATTGGCGGCGCGAACGCTTCACCCTGGATCCCGGCCTCAACCGGGCCGTGGTGGAAGCCTTTGTGCGGCTGCATGAGCAGGGCCTGATCCATCGCGGCGAATACCTCGTCAACTGGTGCCCCGCCTCCGGCTCGGCGGTGAGTGATCTGGAGGTGGAGATGAAGGAGGTGGAGGGCCACCTCTGGCACCTCCGCTATCCCCTCACGCCAGGGGGCGAGACAGGTGCGGCCGACGCCGGCGCGCCTCTGGAGGCCCCTGTGGACCATCTCGTGGTGGCCACCACCCGCCCGGAGACCATGCTGGGCGACACCGCCGTGGCTGTGAATCCAACGGACCCGCGCTACGCCCACCTCGTGGGTCGCACCCTCGAACTCCCCCTGGTCGGCCGTCGGATTCCGATCGTGGCCGATGACCATGTCGATCCGGCCTTCGGCACCGGCTGCGTGAAGGTCACCCCCGCCCATGACCCCAACGATTTCGCCATCGGCCAGCGCCATGGACTGCCGTTGATCACCGTGATGGAGAAGGACGGCACCATGAACGCTGCCGCAGGGCCCTTCGCTGGCCTCGACCGCTTCGCGGCCCGCGAGGCGGTGGTGGCGGCGATGGAGGGGCAGGGGCTGCTGGTGAAGACCGAACCGCATCGCCACAGCGTGCCCTTCTCCGATCGCGGCAAGGTGCCGGTGGAACCCTTGCTGTCCACCCAGTGGTTCGTGCGCGCGGAACCGTTGGCGGCCCACTGCCGCCAGGCCTTGGAGCGCGGCGAACCGCGTTTTGTGCCCGAGCGCTGGAGCAAGGTCTATCGCGACTGGCTCACCGACATCCGCGACTGGTGCATCAGTCGTCAGCTCTGGTGGGGGCATCGCATTCCGGCCTGGTTCGTCGTCAGCGAAACCGGAGGCGTGATCACCCCGGCCACGCCGTGGGTGGTGGCTCGCGACGCGGAGGAGGCGCGCCGCCAGGCGGAGGCGACCCATGGCCCGGCCCACGCTGCGGCGGGCCGAGAGCTGGTGCTGGAGCAGGATCCTGACGTGCTTGACACCTGGTTTTCCAGTGGCCTCTGGCCCTTCTCCACGCTCGGGTGGCCCGGGGAGGAGGGCGCGCCGCCTGCGGAGCTGGCCACCTGGTATCCCACCAGCGTGCTGGTGACGGGATTCGACATCATCTTCTTCTGGGTGGCGCGAATGACGATGCTGGCGGGAGCCTTTTTGCCGGAGGCTGGGCCGCCCTTCCACGACGTCTACATCCATGGTCTGGTGCGGGATGAGCTCAACCGCAAGATGAGCAAATCGGCGGGCAACGGCATCGATCCCCTGCTCCTGATCGAGCGCTATGGCGCCGATGCCCTGCGCTTTGCCCTGGTGCGGGAAGTGGCTGGCGCTGGTCAGGACATTCGCCTCGACTACGACCGCGAGAGCGACACCTCCGCCACGGTGGAGTCCGCGCGCAACTTCGCCAACAAGCTGTTCAACGCCACGCGCTTCGCCCTGATGAATCTGGGCGGTGAAACGCCCGCCAGCCTCGGCGCCCCCGTTGCGGAGGTGCTCGAACGGGAGGGGCGCCCGCTGCGCCTCGCGGATCGGTGGATCCTCTCCCGCCTGGCCCGTGTCAACTGCGAAACCGCTGAGCGCTATGGCGCCTATGGCCTTGGCGAAGCGGCGAAAGGCTTGTGGGAATTCGCCTGGAATGAGGTCTGCGACTGGTATCTGGAGCTGATCAAGCGCCGTTTGCAGGTGCCGGCGGAGCTGGAGGGGGTGGCCCGTGAGGCAGCCCTGGCGGATCAGCGCACCGCCCGCCAAGTGCTGGCCAAGGTGCTAAGCGAGCTGCTGGTGATGCTCCATCCGCTCCTGCCCCACCTCACCGAGGAGTTGTGGCATGGCCTCACGGGGGCACCTGAGAAGACCTTCCTGGCGCTGACGCCGTGGCCTGAGGTTGACGACTCTGCCCTGGATGCCACTCTAGAGGCGTCGTTCGCCGAGTTGATCGAGGCGATCCGGGTGGTGCGCAATCTACGTGCGGTGGCGGGGCTGAAGCCGTCCCAAGCGGCTCCGGTGCGGTTCATCACCGGTCGGCCGGCACTGGCGGCCTTGTTGGAGCAGGCAACGCCCGACATCACCGCGCTCACGCGCGCTGCTTCGGTGACCGTGGGGAGTATGGAGCAGGCCACCACAGAGCGTGGGCTGGCCGGGGTCTGCGGTGAACTGCAGGTGGTGTTGCCGATTGAGGGCCTTGTGGATCTGGACGCCTTGCGGGGCCGGCTGGCGAAGGATCTGGCCAAAGCGGAGAAGGAGATCAGCGGCCTGCGGGGCCGCCTCGCCAATCCCAACTTCGCGGACAAGGCGCCGCCGGAGGTGGTGGGGGCGTGTCGCGCCAACCTGGGGGAGGCGGAAACCCAGGCCCAGCTGGCGCGCCAACGGCTGGTGGAGTTGGGATGAGCTTGGCGGCACGTCTGCCAACTCCGCCAGCCGGGCCCTTGGTTCATAACGAGAGCTTAACGAGCCCCGGGCATCTGCACCTTAGTGTTGTCTGGTGCCTGAAAAGTCATGGTTATTCCAACCGCCCATGTCAATTGTTGCCTGCTGCAACGTATTGCTGCCTTTGCCTGTGCTTTGGGAGTTGCCGTTCAAGCAGCCGGGTGCGGCACCGCCACCACGACGTTGAATGGAGCAGGTGCTTCCTTCCCTTCCCCCATCTATCAGCGTTGGTTCCAAGAGCTGGCAGGCAAGGGAGTTCGCGTGAACTATCAATCCGTTGGATCGGGGGCTGGGGTTCGCCAATTCATTGCCCGCACCGTTGACTTTGGCGCCAGCGATGTCCCCATGAAGGCGGAGGAGATCGCCAAAGTCTCTCAGGGAGTTGTGCAGATCCCCATGACAGCCGGAGCGATAGCCGTGGCCTATCAGAACAAAGGCTGCGCCTTGAAGTTGACACAGGCACAACTGGCGAGCATCTTTTTAGGCAAGATCAATAATTATAGCCAACTGGGTTGTGCCGCCAAGCCGATCAAGGTTGTGGTTCGGTCGGATGGCTCTGGCACCACCGCCAACTTCACCGCTCACCTGGCGGCGATCGATCCCACCTGGAAGCAGCAGGTTGGCGTTGGCAAGAACGTGAAATGGCCTATTGGTACTGGAGCCAAGGGTAACGAAGGTGTTGCGGCTCAGCTCAATCAATTAGACGGTGCTCTCGGGTACGTGGAGGCCGCTTTCGTGAAGGAACCCCTGCAAGCTGCCGCTCTGACAAACGCTTCAGGGACCTTGGTCCCTCTCTCCTTGCAGAGTGAACAAGAGGCGCTGGCGTCGATCGACCTGGGGTCTGATCTGATCGGCAGCAATCCCAACCCTGCAGCTGGTTATCCCATTGTGACCTTCACCTGGATTCTCCTGTACAAAACAGGGAATGGTTCTCGCCACGAATCCCTGAATAAAGCTTTCGAATTTACCCTCTCAGATGCAGCCCAGGCCATGGCCAAGGACCTTGGCTTCATCAGTCTGCCGCCATCGGTTCTCGAGAAAGGTCGTCAGGCTCTCGCCACCGTTCAACCTTGAGTTCGAATGGTTCCTTCCCCAGTCTTCCCCCATGTCTGACCAACCCACCCTCGCTCTGCAAACCATTCAGAATCTTGCCCAAAAACATCCCGTGGAATTCCATCAGCCGGGGGAGGTTATTTTTCGTGCCGATGATCCTGGTGATCGTGTTTATGCCATTGTTGAAGGCTGTGTTGAGATCAGCTGGGGAGAGGAGGTTTATGAACGGCTGCAGCCTGGCTGTTGCTTCGGCTTTGATGTCATGATTGATCGGGCCAGGCGCCGCTATTGCACGGCTACGGCCATCGAGCCCGTGAAGCTGCTCTCACTCGATCGAGAACGCTTTTTATTGGCTATTCAGGAATTTCCAATGTTTGCCCTAGAAGCTTTGCACATCATGGATCAACGGTTGCGGAGCGTTAAGACTCGTTAACTCTTGATGCCATCTGCTTCCCAAAGTCTTGGCACAACTTCCAGGTCCTGACATCCATCGATGGCGGCTATTATTTGGGATAATCGATGTGCCGTGCGATCATGTTGAATGACCCAGAAGATTGGAACCAATATGAACGAATGGCCAAACGTCGGTACAGCAAGTGCGCAGCTCCATATGATGCACCAATTAGGACAAAAATACGCTGGACTTGGAAAAGCTTCGGCGATGTTCAACCGCTGAGCGTGGCTAACAAGCGCAGCATCCTCTGGTGGAAGGAAGCGCATGACCTTTTCAGAATGTAGTCTCCATATGGTGTCAGCCCCCGATTAACTCACCGTTAAGTCTGTTCGTGGTCTTACCTCGCCTTCGTCGTTGCGATACCCGCGCACGTCTCCGAGCCAACACCCCTTGCGCCTTGCCCTCCTTCCACACGCGCTGGCTTCTTTTCCCGCTTGTCGCGCTGAGCGGCTTTGTTCTCTTCCTCTGGGGTCTTGGTCAGACCGGCTTGGTGGATGAGACGCCAGCACTCTTCGCCGCCTCCGCCCGACAGATGGCGGACAGCGGCGACTGGCTCATCCCGCAGGTGAATGGACTGCCTCGCTACGACAAGCCCCCATTGATCTACTGGATGATGGCTGCTTTCTATCGCTTTCCCCATGCCAGCCAGTGGGATCCTCTGGGCAGCTGGGCCGCTCGCCTGCCCTCGGCACTGGCGACGATCCTCACCATGCTCGTCCTGGCGGACACCCTTGTGCGCTGGTCGCCCGCAGTGGACAACGGTTGCTTCACTGATGCGTCTTCCCGTCAACGCGATGCGATCGTGCCAGCTTTTTGCGGGGCCCTGGCTTTCGCTCTCAGCCCCCTGGTGCTCGTGTGGGGACGCACAGAGGTGAGCGATGCGCTGTTCACCTCAATGGTGGCCTGCAGTCTCCTCATGGCCTGGCGGGCCTATGCGAGCGATCGCGGCGGATGGAGACACTGCTGGTTCCTTCTGGCCCTCGCGGTGCTCAGCAAGGGGCCAGTGGCTTTGGTGCTGATGGTCCTCACTCTCGCGGTGTTCTGGCTCCTGGGCGCGGATCGCCAGCGGATCCGGCAGCGGTTGCGTCCCCTCCAGGGAATGGTCTTGTGCCTGGGTCTTTCCGCTCCCTGGTATGGCCTTGCCTTACTCCGGGAGGGGCGACCCTATTGGGATAGTTTCTTTGGGTATCACAACCTTCAGCGTTTCACCACTGTTGTCAACAATCACCAGCAGCCTTGGTGGTACTACCTCGTTGTTCTGCTGCTGGCCAGTCTTCCCTACACCCCTGTGCTTCTCCTGAGCCTGGGTGGTTGCTTGCGTCAGGCCCGTCTCCCCCTCGCCGCTCCCCTTTCCCTGGGACGCTTCGCGACGGCCTGGCTGCTGGCAGTGGGGCTGTTCTTCTCCCTTTCGGCGACAAAGTTACCCAGTTATTGGTTGGTGGCCACCCCCGCCGCCGCGGTGCTCGTTGCACTCGCGCCCAGCCTTGTGTCGCCTCGGCGTTTTGCCCTGTCCCTTGCCTCTTCTGCGGGGATCCTGCTTCTGACTGCTGCCGCCTTGGCCGCCGCGCCGCTCTGGCTTCCGTGGATTGAAGATCCCACCCTCCCGGACCTGCACACTGCCCTGGAAGGCCGCCCGTGGTTTGTCCTCGGGGCTGGCGTCGCGCTGATCGCCGCCCTTTTGCTCGCTGGGGTGGCTGGCCAAAGGCCCTTGAGGCGCCTGGCGCAGAGTCAACTCGCCTTGGTGGCGCTTGTCCCCCTGCTGTTCCTGCCCGTCTGGCGGATCGGTGATCAGTTGCGCGGGGCCCCCGTTCGGACATTGGCGTCCATTGCCACCGCCCGACGCTTGGACTCGGAAGCCCTGGCCATGGTTGGACTGCGCAAACCCTCCCTGCATTTCTACAGCCGCTCCACGGTGTTGTTCGAGGGGCGATCTCCGGAAGCCTTGATCAACCTGGCCGATCGCTTGCGCTCAGACCGTCGCCCGGGGCTCCAACCCTCAGCACCGGAGCAGCATCCCCACCTGCTGGTGGTCATCGACGCCACAACCGCCGGCCGTCCCCATTGGCGCGGCTGGAGTGGCCAGGAGCTGGCTCGGGCAGAGCCTTATCGCTTGTGGCGCCTTGATCGGCGCTGGTTGGAAGATAGGGCCCTGAGCCTTCGCGGGGAAGGTCGCAGGCCCAATTGGCGAGAGCCCCGCCCGGAGCGCTTCTGACGCCGGACGCCGGGCCGTCCTCCAAGGCCCCTGTGAAACTCAGTTCACAAAGACAAAGCGAGAAGAATCCGCCAGGTTCAGCGATGCCAAGGTGGCTCCTTGAACAAAACCGATGGCTTCCGGCGAGGGT
>VGQX01000028.1 GCA_016882305.1 Cyanobacteria bacterium K_Offshore_surface_m2_239 | reverse complement strand
AAAGGGTTGCAGGTGTATGTGATGTGCGAGCTGCCGAGCAATGTGGTGGCCGCCGAAGCGTTTGCGGAGCGGTTTGATGGTTTTTCCATCGGCTCCAACGATCTCACCCAGCTCACCCTGGGCCTCGATCGCGATTCCAGCCTGGTGGCGGAGCTGTTCGACGAACGCCATCCCGCAGTGAAAACCATGATTCGCCTGGCGATCGAGACCGCCCATCGCTGCGGCCGCAAGATCGGCATCTGCGGCCAGGCCCCGAGCGATTACCCGGACTTCGCCCGTTTTCTGGTGGAGCTGGGTATCGACTCGATCAGCCTCAACCCAGATGCGGTGTTGGCGACGCAGCTGCGGATCGCGGAGATTGAGGGGGGGCTGGAGAGGTGAAACGTGCTAGTGAAGGGCTGCCAACTTTTTTCGAGAGCTTTGAATGATCCGTTGCGAGAGGAAACCACTGAACATTCCACAGATCAGTAGCATCTGCGGACCAGGGTCACCTCCATGGATGCGGGTCAAGATGGCGGATAATACCATAACAGGCCACCAAGAGAGGAAAAAAGCAATAGATGGATTTGGATTCATTAGAAAATATGAACTTAACATCCCGGCAATCAGTAAAAGAAATAACGTCGGGGCAGGACTGGCTTCTATCATTAAATCGCGACTCCCTGCCCCTAATTGATGCCAGCCATTGGCAGTCGCCATCCAAAAGACTAGCCCTGGCAGAAGCCATAGCAACCAATGAGCCCAAATCCACTGTTCGGCCACTCGGCGGAGTTTCGACGGATCCGATGGTGTCCGAGACAACAATTTGGGGATGAATCCAGAAAACACTATCGGCTTGGTCCGAGAGGTTCCACTCAGGCTTGAAGCGTGCGCCTTGGAGGAAGGAGCCATTCGGGGCCGTGTGTTGGTGCGATACTTCACCCTTCCCCGCGCCGGCTCCCGTGCCACCACCTCATCGATCTCCTCCGCGATCGCCGCCAGCAAGTCTCTGCGGGCTCGCAGCCGCCCCAAGAGCTCGCGAGACACTTGGAACGTGGCTGGATCGCGCAAGCCACGTTTCAGTTCCACCACCAGGCGGCTCTGCTCCTCAAAAGTCAGGACGGAAGGCGTTTCGATCTGCTCGGAAAGCGTGGCCAGATAGGACAGCGGCACCTCCGGCGGCGCAGGCAAGGGATCGGGCAGGGGCACGCCGACGGGCAGGGAATGCAGCGCCCGCGACAGGGCGATGATCGCCTCCACTTGGCGCTCGCGGAAATCGATGAATTGCACCTTTGAAAGAGCTGGAGGGAGCACATTCATAGACAGACCCGTGCTCACCAAAACGGGCACAACGGGCCGCAGAAGTTCGGCCGCATACCCATACTCACGCTGGCAGGCGATGGATGCCAATGAGTCCGAACTGAGCACAAATACAAAAAGATCAGCCGTGCGAATCCTGGCCAAGATTTGATCCCACCAGGCCTGTCCCCCTGTCAGATCTTGATCAAACCAAACGTCATGTCCAAGATCTTTGAGGTCTTTGGCTAGCTGCAGCGCAACATTTTGATCACTGCGACTGTAACTGAGAAAAACTTGTCGTTTCACAACGTGATTAGGACGCGAACATGTTTTGTATTCATTGGTGCAATCACTTGTGGGAGCCTTCTCTTTAATACCCTATCCAGGCCAACCCCAAGCGTCAATGCAAGCCTCTACGATTCATGCCTGGCGTTCCACCCGTCCTTGTCTTGCCTTGGACCACCAACCAAGGGGCCAGGGGAGGGGTTCACCAATGGGCCCATTGGTCGTCTTCCCCAGCTTCTCCGGGCTACTCCGGGCTTCCGCCAACTTCCGCCAGCGGCCTCGGCGCATCCGTTGTCCGTGGCCGCCCGCGCGACGAACTGTAAGGAGATCCCGTACATCGAGGCAAGGCCGGGACAAGCTCGATTAAATTTGATCTTGTCATTCTTTTCTTGGTTCTGATCCATGCCTTCCGGACTCCGGGTGACACGGATCGATCGGGCACCGGCGGCCGGATTGCTCCACGTTGTCATCAACGGCAAACCCCTCACCGCCCTTCTCCATCACACCAGCTTTGAGCTGACGGTGGCCCCGGGGGAATTGCTGTTGGAAATTCTTGCCAGCGGCTTCACGCCCGTGTTTCAGGTGCTCGACATCGCTCCCGGCTGCACGGCGCGGGTGCGCATCGGCCGTCGCTGCATCTTGGGGCTGATGGAGGCCAGCCACTACCTGCAGGTCGATCGTCCCCTGCTGGGGCTCCCCGATCGCACCCTCCACCCCCTGAATCTGTCCACCCGCTCCGCCCTGCAATGGCTGCAGGAGAAACGAGCCCTGGGAGAAGCGCTGAGCCCGGCCCAGATGACCTACCTCCACACCCACCTTCGCCCGACCCCGCACCGCGAGAACCGGCGACCGCACTCCACCATTCCCTCCCTGGCGGAGCTGGGAGCCTTCGCCGCCCTGGGACTCGATCCGGGAGCGGGCGAAGACGAGGTGCGCCAGGCCCATCGCCTGCTCAAGGGCCTCCATGGCGGTGATGCGGGGCGCTCCGCGGAAACCCTCCAACGTCTGGACGAAGCGGTCCGCGTGGCCCTGAATGCCCTGGCCCGACGAGGGGCGCATCCCAGCATGTCGGAGGTGGGCTGATCGACCGTCGCCTCGAACGCTGGCGCCTCTTCGCGCTCAAGCTGCCGCTGGACCACTCCAGCGACGACCTCACGCGGGCGATCCTCCAGAAGCTGCGTCTTCCCCCCGCAGCCCTGCGTTCCCACCAGATCGTGAAGCAAAGCGTCGACGCCCGGCGCCGCGAAAAGATCAGTCTGGTCTATGCCCTTGATCTGGAGCTCGACTTCACCCCGGCGGAGGCAGCCCGCTTCCGACGACGCTTCGCCCACTCCTCCCAGCTGCGCCCCACCCCGGATCACACGTATCGCTTCATCCACGCGCCGCGCGCTACGGATGCGGAGGCCCCGGGTCCGCGCCCGGTGGTGATCGGCGCCGGACCCTGCGGCTATTTCGCCGCCCTGCTGCTCGCCCAGATGGGCTGGCAACCGCTTCTGCTCGAACGCGGTCAGCCGGTGAAGCGCCGGACGGCGGACACCTTCGGCTTCTGGCGCGGGGAGCGGCCCTTTGATCCCGAATCCAATGTGCAGTTCGGTGAAGGCGGCGCGGGCACGTTTTCCGATGGCAAGCTCTACAGCCAGATCAGCGAGCCGCCCTCCTACGTGCGCAAGGTGCTGGAGGAGCTGGTCGCCGCCGGCGCCAACCCTGAGATCCTCACCCTGCATCGTCCCCACATCGGCACCTTTCGCCTGGCCACGGTGGTGCGCGGTCTGCGGGCCCGCATCGAAGCTCTCGGCGGCGAGGTGC
Source organism: Cyanobacteria bacterium K_Offshore_surface_m2_239 (assembly GCA_016882305.1). GTDB lineage: Bacteria > Cyanobacteriota > Cyanobacteriia > PCC-6307 > Cyanobiaceae > Cyanobium. The sequence goes on along the minus strand of VGQX01000028.1, from coordinate 23,774 downwards.
GATTCGGCGCCAGGGTGGATGGCTTGATCCTGGCGGAGGACGGCAGCCGCCAGGTCCAGGGGGTGCGGCTGGCGGATGGGACCGCGCTGGAGGCGCGACATGTCGTGCTGGCCGTGGGACACAGCGCCCGCGACACCTTCACCTGGCTGGAACGCCAGGGTGTGGCGATGGAGAGCAAACCCTTCGCGGTGGGCCTGAGGATTGAACATCCCCAGGGCCTGATTGATCGGGCCCGCTGGGGAGCCTTGGCGGGGCACCCGAAGCTGGGATCGGCGGAATACAAGTTGGTGCACCACACGGCGCGTGGCCGCGATGTCTACAGCTTCTGCATGTGCCCTGGAGGCTGGGTGGTGGCCGCCACCTCCGAGGAGGGTTGCGTGGCCACCAACGGCATGAGTCAGCATTCCCGCCGGGAACGCAATGCCAACAGTGGGCTGGTGGTGAACATCACCACGCAAGATGTTGAGCCTTGGGCCCGTTGGCCCAGGGATCCGCTGGCTGGCGTGGCCTTTCAGCGCCACTGGGAACGGCGGGCTTTTCAGGCGGGGGGGGAAACGTACAGGGCTCCGGCCCAAACCCTGGCGGATTTTCTCTCGATGACGCCTGGCGATCCAAACCGGGTTGAGGCGTCCCACCCGAAGGGAAAGGGCCCTGTGAAGGCGTCTTATCAGCCCGGCGTTGCCCTTACCACCTTGGAGGGCTGCCTGCCGGACTTCGTGTTGTCGTCCATCCGCGAAGCCTTGCCGGTCTTTGGCCAGAGCCTGCCGGGCTATCTCTTGGCGGATGCATTGTTGACCGGCGTGGAAACACGCACCTCATCTCCCCTGCGAATTCGTCGCAAGGTGGACAGCCTCCACAGTGAGAACACCCCCGGCCTGTTCCCGGCTGGTGAGGGAGCCGGCTATGCCGGAGGCATTCTCTCCGCGGCGATTGACGGATTGAAGGTGGCCGAGGCGCTGGCCAGGGCCATGAGCGGAATCAGGACTCCTCTTCCTCCCCCCCCAGGGGCACCAGGCGAATCTGCTTGCGACCCAGCTTGATCTCAAATTCATCGCCAGGCTTGAGATCCAGCAGGGCCGTATAGGCCTTGCCCACCATCAGGTTGCCATTGAACTGGACCTTGGTGTTGAAGCTGAGCTTTCGGCCGGCCTTGCCCCCCTTGGCGGAGGCGCCGATGTCCATGCCCTTGGCATTGAGCAGGGCCTCGTAGAAGGCCGTGAAGTTCAGGCGTTCAGTGCCATCCTTTTTGGTGGAGACATAGCCACAGGCCCGCACCAGGTCGGATTTGTTGACGTCACCCATTTCCTTGACCTTCGCAAGGAGATCAGTCCCCGTGAGCATGTTTGCAAAAATGCGACATCTGCATTATCATAACAGGAGGGGGCATCACGCAAGTGTCACGATTGCAACCCATGGCGCAAAGGTCTGCCAGTTCCTTGCTCCCCTACCGGCAAAAACAGCTCCCGGGCAAGCCGTCAGCCCTTGGGATGCATGGCCACGAAACCTTGTCAAAAGAGGCGGCTTTTGCTGTGTGGCGCTGTTCTCATCTGCGGCGCCCGCCGCTGTCAGCCGCGCTCAGCCCTGCGAGACGAGGCCACTCCACTGCACCGCCTTCACCTGATCGCGGCGCCAGGAATGGAAGAGCAGCGGCTCGCCCACCGTGCAGAGGGGACACAGGCTGATGTGAGCCGGCGGAATCGCCTCCAGCTCCAACTGGCGTCGCGTGGCCTTGCGAATGTCGAGCCGATCGCGGGTGGGATCCGGATCGGCCGCCAGGGCGCCGCAGGCCACAAGCTCCTCCAGGGCTCCGGCGCCGCCGGGCTGGCTCAGGGACGCTGGGAAGAGGGATTCCGCCACCTGCTGGCTCACCGCACGCTCCACTTGATAGGCCTCGCCGCTGACGGCGGGCCCGAGGGCGAAGAGCAGATCCTGCCGGCGGCTGCCGGCCGCTTCCAGCAGGGCAATCGCCCGCGGCAGGATGCGTCCCACAACGCCTCGCCACCCGGCATGGCAGGCCGCCACGCGACCGCTGCGCGGATCCGCGATGAGCACCGGGGTGCAGTCCGCGCCGCACACCCAAAGACTCTGACCGCCCGCGTCGCTCACCAGCCCATCGGCCTCGGGCCATGGAGGAGACGAGGCCTCACCAGCCGGAAGCACGAGGGCACTGTGAATCTGCCGCGGCCGATGGACGCTGACACCGGCGCTGATGGCGGCCACCAGCTCCTCGGGAGGTCGTCCATGCCACTGGCGGGTGAAGAAGCCATGCTCAACAGCGGCGAGCAGATCGCACTGCAGATACCAGCCGCCGTAGGTGCCCACCCAGGTCCAGCCGTCCAGGGTGTTGAACACGGCATCCGGGCGATCGAAGGGCGGTGGCGCCTCCTCAGTCATCCGGCAGATCGCGAAGCATCCAGAAGCCCTCGAAGTGGGTGTCGCGCTCACTGGCCTGCACCGCCAGGAACTGCAGACCCGCAGAGTCCCGCCGGGCCCAGGATAACACCTCACTCGCGGCGGCGGCTTCCGGCGGCGTCAGGGTGGCAAGACGCCAGCGGTCGTCCAGGCCGGCCTCCAGCACCAGTTGTCCCCCTTCCACCTCCAGGCGCACCGGCTCCAAACCGGCCAGCCAGCCCGCCAGGGCCAGAGCGCGCCCGCGGCTGAACAAGCGAATGCCAGGAACCGGAGCCTGGGCCTGAGCCGCGAACCCAGCGGGCAAGCGGAGCAGTTCCCCAAAACCGATGGACCATTCCGCAGCCTCGGCGAGAGCGCTGGCGGGCAAGGTGGCCCAGCTCCAGCGATCGCCCCTCGCCACCTCGGGCCAAGGAAGGGCCACCGGCCGCTGGGGTTGCGGAGGTGGAGCCAGGGGACCGGCCAAATAGCCCTCCTCCAGCGGGTAAAGAGCGCGTTCCCGCTCGCGCAACCAATCGATCAGCGTGAAACAGCGACGGCTGGGCAACACCACCAGTCCGAGCGCGTCTGCGGCCCGTTGCACCATCGGGCGCATGGAACTCCGCCAGCACCGCAGGCGACGGGGCCGCGGTTGGCGCTCCCGCTCCGCCTGCGCAAGGGCTTCCGCCAAGGCCTCTCGGAGCCATTGGGAATTCACGGAAGCGGCGGCGCATCGCTTCTCAAAACGGAAGGGAGCGTCCGACGCGCCGGAAGAAGGCTCCGCCGTGACCGGCGGCGTGGCGCAGATCAACAACTCCCAGCGTTTGCGACCGTCGGGCTCCATCACGGGGCGGGAGTAGTAATCCACCTCCCAGTCCGCTTCCTGGAGACCGGTGGACGCCGGAACGCTCACCGTCATGGGGTCACCGAACCATCGATGGCGGTGGGAGCTTCCGGCGGCGTTTCGCCCGCCTGGTCAGGTGCCTGGTCGCCCGATGGGCCACCTGCCTGGTCGCCCGCTTGAGCCCGAGCCGCCAGGGAGGCCTCCATCCGCTGTTGCAGCATGGAACGGGCCCGAGCCGCCCGCTCACTGGCCTCCGCCATCACCTGCTCCTTGGCGATCAGCAACTCACCAGGCTGGTTTTCGAGGAGGGCCGTGTTGAGGGCGATTCGACCGCGCTGGCCATCCACCTCCATGACGAGAGCGTGGATCCGCTCGCCGGGTTGAAACGCTTCCCGCAGGTCCCGCAGAACGGCGCCGGTGATCGCGGAGTGGTGCAGCAGGCCGCTGACGCCGCCGAGATCAACGAAAAACCCGTAAGGCTTGAGCGCGTTCACCTGGCCTTCAACAAGCTGGCCGACGGCCAGCTCGCTGAAACGGGCGAGGGTGGCGGCTTTCTTCTCGGAGAGCACGAGTTTGCGCGTTTCCGGGTTGACCTCCAGGAAGGCCGCAGCGAGGGTTTTGCCGACCAGCGCCTCATGCTGCTCCCCCTCATTGAGCTGGGAGCGGGGGATGAAGCCCCGCAAGCCCTCCAGATCACAGGTGACGCCGCCGCGATTGAAGCCATTCACCTTCACCTGGACAACGGTGCCCTCCTTCTCCAGGCGCATCACCCGATCCCAGCTTTGGCGCAGCTCCAGAGCCCGCACGCTCACCGTCACCATCCCTTCCGCGTTCTGCTCGCGGGTGACCAACACCTCGACAGGCAGATCCTTCGGAAAACGTTCCTTGAGATTGGTGATCACGCCGAGCCCGCATTCCCGCTTGGGCATGAATCCGGGGGCCTTGCCGCCGATGTCCACATAAACCCCGTCGCTCTCCACGCCGATCACCTGACCCTTCACCACATCGCCGGTGGTGCCGATCGGTTCGTTGTGATCGAGGGCGGCGAGGAAGGCCTCCTCATCGAAATCGAAATCATCGACCGTGCGCCCCGGTGATCGCTCCAAACCCGCCGGACGCGGGGCCGAACGGGCGGGATCGCCCCGGCGTGCCGCGCCGGGGGCTGGACCCAGAAGGTCTGCCATCGTGAGCCCGTCCAGCTCCGCCAGGGAAAAACGCTCCTCATCGGAGCTCGGGCCCGCGGTCGGCTTGGTGGGAGCGGGAGCCGAGGCCGGGGCGGGGGGCCTCGGCGCGGGGGTGGGAGCGGGAACGCCCGCGAGGTCTGCCGTGGCCGAGGGGGCGGCTGGCGACCCGGCGTCCTTGGATTCGTCTTTCTTCAGCAGCACCACTTGAGGCGGCCGTCGCGGTGGCGTGGCCCCGGACCCCGCCCCCCGCGGATCGGGCCGCCGGGGCTGGAGTGGAGCGGGCTTGCCGGGGCCGGCCATCACCAAAACGGTCAACAGGATTCCACACTCTACGAAGTCCACCCAGCGCCGAGGTCCCCGTGACAGTCGTCCCGCCCCCTCCCGCACCGTCCCCGGAACGCCACCGGGAACCGTTCCCCGAACGCCACCTGGAGCGGTTGGCCTGGCCGGCGGTGCAAGCGGCGGCGAAGCGGGAGGGCAGCACGGTGCTCTGGGCTCTCGGCTCCCTCGAACAGCACGGCCCCCATCTGCCTCTGCAGACCGATGCCCTGTTCGCCGACCGCCTGGTGGAGGCGTTGATCGAAACCCTGCCGGCGGAGCTGCCCCTCTGGCGTCTGCCGGTGCAGATGATCGGCTTTGCCCCGGAGCACCGCGGATTCGCGGGCAGCTTCAGTCTGGCGGCCGGGGAGTTGATCGCGCTGGTGCGCGTGGTGGGGGAGGAGCTGGCGCGTTGCGGGTTCCGCCGGTTGGTGCTGATGAACGGCCATGGCGGGCAGATCGGCCTGCTGGAGGTGGCCGCTCGTGACCTGCGGACCAGCGTTCCCGCCCTGGCGGTGCTTCCCTGCTTCCTCTGGCGCGGCCTGGACGATGGGTCCTCCCTGATCCCCGAGCCGGAACGCAGCCAGGGGCTTCACGCCGGACTGGCGGAAACGAGTCTCATGCTTCACCTGGCTCCCGAGCTGGTGGGGCAGGAGCGGCCAGTTGATGGACTGGATCTCCGCGACGCGCCGCCCCCGGGCTGGAGCTGGGAAGGAGGGGCGCCGACCGCCTGGAGGACAGGAGAGCTCAGCGCCTCAGGCGTGATCGGGGATTCATCCGGTGCGACGGCGGAGCTGGGGGAGAAGCTGTTCGCGGGATTGGTGAACGGCTGGGAACAGCGGTTGCGCTCGCTGTTGAGCCATGACTGGCCACCCACGACATTCAAGCCATGATTAAACTCCTCGCACCCTGTTCGCCATCGCCATGACAAGCCCGGAGACCCAAACTCTCTCAGTCTCTTCCCTGGGCGATGGTTGCTCCGCTGAGGGACAGCCGCGGGATTTCAGCACAGCCGCCTACAAGGACGCCTACAGCCGCATCAATGCCATCGTCATCGAAGGGGAGCAAGAGGCCCATGACAATTACATGTCTCTGGGCACCCTGCTTCCCGACCAAGCCGAGGAATTAGCTCGTCTGGCACGGATGGAACTCAAGCACATGAAAGGTTTCATGGCCTGCGCCAACAACTTGGGTGTCCAGGCCGACATGCCCTTTGCCCAGCGCTTCTTCACACCCCTGCGTGAGAATTTTCAAAAGGCCCTCGCCTCAGGGAATGTGGTGACCTGCCTTTTGATTCAGGCGTTATTGATCGAAGCCTTCGCCATCTCCGCTTATCACATCTACATTCCTGTGGCGGATCCCTTCGCCCGCAAGATCACGGAGGGTGTCGTCAAGGATGAATACACCCACCTCAATTACGGCCAGGAGTGGTTGAAAGCCAATTTCCAAGCCAGCCGCAATGAGCTGGAACAGGCCAATCGGGAGAATCTCCCCCACGTTCGCCGGATGTTGGAGGGTGTAGCCGCCGACGCGGCGGAACTTGGCATGGACAAAGAGGATCTGATCGAGGATTTTCTGATCGCCTACCAGGAGGCCCTCACGGAGATCGGATTCAATTCACGGGAAATCGCCCGCATGGCGGCAGCGGCACTGGTGGGGTGAGTTCAGCTGGCACGGGGGGACATGGCAGGATGCACACCGGCACCCTGCCGTCCCCATCTCCCCAATCCTGCCCATGTTTGGCCTGATCGGTCATTCCACAAGTCTCGAAACGGCTAAGTCCAAGGCACTCACCCTGGGATTCCCGGACTTATCGGATGGCGACTTGGACATGTGGTGCAGTGCGCCTCCGCAATTGGTGGAACGTTTCGAGGTGACCAACCCTGAAGGGAAAAGCATTCAGGGGGCTTACATCGATTCCGTGTTCGTGCCGGAAATGCTCAGCCGTTTCAAAACCGCTCGGCGCAAAGTGCTCAACGCCATGGAGCTGGCGCAAAAAAACGATCTTTCCATCAGCGCCCTCGGCGGTTTCACATCCATCATCTTCGAGAATTTCAATCTTCTCCAGCAGCAGCAGATTCGCAACACCGTGCTCGAGTGGCAGCGGTTCACCACTGGCAACACCCACACCGCGTGGGTGATCTGTCGCCAGGTGGAAATCAATGCTCCCGCTGTCGGAATCGACCTGTCAACGGCGCGGGTGGCCGTGATCGGCGCCACCGGAGACATCGGCAGCGCGGTGTGCCGCTGGCTCTCGGAGCGCACCGGGGTGGGTGAGTTGCTGCTGGTGGCCCGTCAGGCCCAGCCCCTCAAGGACCTGCAGAGCGCCTTGGGGTGCGGTCGGATCCTGTCGCTCGAGGAGGCTCTCCCGGAGGCGGATGTGGTGGTCTGGGTGGCGAGCCTGCCGCAAACCCTCTCCTTGGCGGACACCGCCTTCCGGCGCCCGTGCTTGATGGTGGATGGCGGCTATCCGAAGAATTTGGACAGCAAGGTGGCCGGCGAGGGCCTGCACGTGCTCAAGGGAGGCATTGTGGAATTTTGGCAAGACATCGCCTGGCAGATGATGAACGCGGCGGATATGTACAATCCCAAACGACAGATGTTCGCCTGTTTTGCCGAAGCAATGCTGCTTGATTTTGAGGGTTTATACTCCAATTTCAGTTGGGGTCGCAACAACATCACCATCGCCAACATGGAAAGGATCGGCGAGGCCTCCCGCCGGCATGGCTTCACGCCGCTGGGCCTCAACCACCAGCTCACTCCCTCCTTGGTGATGGCCTGAGGCCACCCGCGTCCCCTTCCCTCCACCCCCTCCCGCCATGGCCCGTCGCGCTCTGCTGGACTTCGAGAAACCCCTCGTTGAACTCGAGGAGCAGATCGAGCAGATCCGCCAACTCGCCCGCGATTCCGAGGTGGACGTCAGCCAGCAGCTTCTTCAGTTGGAGACCCTGGCCAGTCGCCGCCGCACCGAGATCTTTCGCTCGCTCACCCCCGCTCAGAAGATCCAGGTGGCGCGCCACCCCCAACGTCCCAGCTGCCTGGACTACATCCAGGTGATCACCGACACCTGGTATGAGCTCCATGGCGATCGGCGCGGCAGCGACGACAAGGCGCTGGTGGCAGGGATCGGTCAGATCGGCGACCACGCCGTGCTGTTGCTGGGCCATCAGAAGGGCCGGGACATCAAGGAAAATGTGGCGCGCAACTTCGGCATGGCCTCTCCGGGGGGCTACCGCAAAGCGCTGCGACTGATGGAGCACGCCGATCGGTTTCAACTGCCCATCCTGAGCTTCATCGACACCCCGGGGGCCTATGCGGGCGTGCTGGCGGAGGAGCAGGGCCAAGGGGAAGCCATCGCCATGAATCTGAGGGAGATGTTCCGACTCCGGGTGCCGATCATCGCCACCGTGATCGGGGAAGGCGGCTCCGGCGGCGCCCTGGGCATCGGCGTGGCTGACCGGTTGCTGATGTTCGAGCACAGCGTTTACACCGTGGCCAGCCCCGAGGCCTGCGCCTCCATCCTCTGGAGAGACGCTGCCAAGGCTCCGGAGGCGGCAGAGGCCTTGCGGATCACGGCCAGCGATCTGCAGCGGTTGGAGGTGGTGGATCAGGTGCTGGACGAACCCTCCGGCGGCAACCACTGGGCTCCCCTCCAGGCGGCCGAAACGCTGAAAGCCGCCCTGTTGAGCCAACTGCACGACCTGCAGACCTTGAGCAGTGAGGAGCTCCTGGAGCGTCGTTACGCAAAGTACCGCCGCATTGGCCGGTTTCTCGACAGTTCCACCCCAGAACCTCAGCATGCCGTCTAAGGTTTCTCAGCAGTCCCATACGTCTTGAGCGTCGCCCTGATCACTGGAGCCTCCCGGGGCATCGGCGCCGCCACCGCGCGAACGTTCGCGGCCTCGGGCCATCAACTTTTGCTGGTGGCCCGCCCTTCCGCAGACTTTCATCGGCTCGCCGATGAGCTCCGCGAAACGGGAGCGCGGGTGGAAACCGCCGAGATCGATCTCAGCGATCCCGAAGCCATCGGTCCCGGGGTGCGTGAGCTCTGCACGCGCGGCCTTGCGCCGACCCTGGTTGTCAACAACGCTGGCGCGGCCTGGACGGGACCGTTGGCGGACATGCCTTTGGACCGCTGGCAATGGTTGCTTCAACTCAACCTCACCAGCGTGTTTCAGGTCTGTCAGACCGTGGTGCCTCTCCTGCGCGCCGCTGGAGGTGGCCTGATCGTCAACGTCAGCAGCCACGCCGCCCGGAATGCCTTCCCCGGCTGGGGGGCCTACTGCGCAAGCAAAGCGGCCCTCGCCAGCTTCGGACGTTGCTTGGCGGAAGAGGAGCGCGGCCACGGCATCCGCGTCAGCACCCTCACCCTTGGTTCGGTGAACACCCCTCTTTGGGACAGTGAAACCGTGCAGTCCTCTTTTGATCGCCGTGCGATGCTATCCGTCGATCAGGTGGCTCGTACCCTGCTTTTCCTTGCCGATCAGCCCCCTCAACAGGTGGTGGAAGATCTCACACTCATGCCAGCTGTCGGTGCATTCTGACCATTCCTATGACCTCCACCCTTCCTCCTCGCACCACGTCCAAGACCATCCCCGCCGTCGGGGATTCTTCTGCGCTTTCGATCAGCGAGCGCATCCGTCAGCGGCTTGATGCAGCTGCGGTTCCCTACTTTGCCAATGACAACATTGCTCCTTATCTGAGAGAAGGAGAGATGGAAGAACTGGAGAAGGAGGTGAGCAACAAGGTCCGCGACCTGCTGAGAAGCTTGGTGATCGACATTGACAACGATCACAATACTGAGGAGACGGCGGAACGCGTTGCCCGCATGTACCTGCATGAGGTGTTCAAGGGTCGTTATCATCAACAACCCAAAATCGCCAGTTTCCCCAACGTCAAAAATCTCGACGAAATTTACACTGTAGGTCCGATTTCGGTCCGTTCGGCCTGCTCCCACCACCTTGTGCCAATTCTCGGCAATTGCTGGATCGGAATCAAGCCTGGCGAGCGCGTCATCGGTCTCTCCAAATTTTCCAGGGTCGCAGACTGGGTGTTTTCCAGGCCTCACATCCAAGAAGAAGCTGTAATCATCCTGGCGGATGAGATCGAGCGTCTCTGCAAGCCCAAAGGGTTGGCAATTCTCGTCAAAGCGCAACACTATTGCATGAAATGGCGCGGCGTGAAGGAGTTGCAAACCAGCATGATCAATTCTGTTGTTCGTGGTGATTTCCGTCACGACCCCAGTTTGAAGCAGGAATTTTTTGAGCTGGTCAAGCAGCAGGAATCTCTGCTGGCCTGAGCCTTTCCCTATCGCAAGGGTCTTGCTTTCAGCCCTGCCGCCTTGCCGTCGTCTCGCCGCGAGATGCGCGCGGCGGGGCACGGGCAACGCGGCCTGTCCTCTCGGTGCTGGGTGGTCCCCTTGATGGCGGGACCCCGAATCAGGCCTGGAGCGTCAGCTGGGTGATCAGTTGTTCGACCCGATCCAGGTTTTTCCAGCCCGGTCGTTCCTCCACGCCGCTGGACACGTCGACCCCATCGGGTCGGCAGATCTTGAGCGCGCTCGCCACGGTTTCCGGGGTGAGGCCACCCGCGAGCCACCAGGGAAGCTCGGGGGAGAAACCCTCCAACCAATCCAGCGGGATGGCTTGGCCTGTGCCGCCCAGCTGATCGGGCACCCAAGCATCCAACAGCAGGGCTTGCACCACATCGGCATAGTCCTCCGCGCGGCGCAGGTCATCGCGAGAGCGAACGCGCAACGCTTTCCACAGCCCCACCTCCGGCCCCAGCCGACGGCCCAGCTCCTGACAGCGCTCCACCCCCTCATGGCCGTGCAGCTGCACGATCTGATGGCCGTGATCGGCTTGGAGGCTGGGGAGATCCTCCTCCCCCGGATCGGCGGTCACCAGCACCCCCAGCACCCCTTCGCGACCGCCGCGAGCCGCGGCGAAGAGAGCGGCGCGCTGGTCCGCCGCCAGAAAGCGGCGGGAACCGGGCACCGCCACCACGCCGATGGCCTCGACCCCCAGGGCGGCGATGGCGGCGGCCTGGCCGGGGTCGCGCAGGCCGCAGATCTTCAGACCAACGGCGCGCGGACGCGGGTCGCCAGCGGGGTCGACAGAAGGCGTCACAGAGGCTCGAACCGGGGAGAAGGTCCTTTCTAGGATCGGCGCCTTAATCTTTTTTCAACGCGCGGATCGGGCTGTGGGTCAAGGTTGGGAATTCATGCGCATCCGCGGGATTGCCTTGCGTCTGCACCCCACCTGGTTTGTGGTGCTGGCGTTGCTGACCATCCTCTTCGCCCAGGAATATCAACAAACCCTCGGCGCCAGCGCCGGGGTGGTGCTGGTGTGGTCGATCGCCCTGGCGACCGTGCTGCTGTTGTTCCTCTCGGTGCTGCTGCACGAATTCGGCCACTCCTTCGTGGCCCTCAGCCAGGGGGTGAAGGTGCGCAGCATCACGCTGTTTTTCCTCGGTGGCGTGGCCAACACCGAATCGGAATGCCGCACGGCACGGGGGGAGTTCCTGATGGCGGCCGCCGGGCCGGCGGTCAGCCTGGCCTTGGCCCTGGGTCTGCTGCTGGTTCAGCACAAGGTGGTCCATCTCTCCCCAGCCCTGGGAGAGATGACCATGCGCCTGGGGACGCTCAATCTCATGCTGGCCTTGTTCAACCTCCTGCCCGGACTCCCCTTGGATGGAGGGCGCATCGTCAAGGCGATCGTCTGGCAGCTGACGGGGAGCCAGCTGCGGGGGGTGGAAGTGGCCAACGCCCTCGGCCGCTTTCTCTCCCTGCTGGCCCTCGGCCTGGGTCTTTGGCTCCTGTTGCGGAACTACGGAGGCGGGTTGTGGCTGTTGCTGCTGGGCTGGATGGGGCTGGGAGCCTCCCGCGGCGAGCAGCAGCGCTTGATGCTTCAGCGACTGCTGGGGGAGATGCGGGTGCGCGATGTGGCCAAGCGTCGCTTCCGCGTGCTGGAGGCCACCGAGCCCTTGCGGGCGGTGAGTCGCCTGCGGCTCACGCCGACGCCCGCAGTGGCCACCGCTCCCTCCACCCCCTCCCCTGCGGGAGCGGGCGCCACGGGGGAAGGTCCAGCGGATTGGCTCCTGGTGTGCGATCGCGGTCGCTGGACCGGGGTGATCGATGACGAGCCCCTCCGGCAACTGCCGGTGCAGCGCTGGGATGACGACCGGGTGCGCGATCACATGCGCCCCCTGAGCAGCTTGCCGGCGATCGAGGAGAACGCTCCCCTCTGGCAGGCGGTGCTGGCGCTGGAGGGGTCCGAGCCGTCGCGGTTGCTGGTGCTGAGCCCAGCGGGCCTGCCCTGCGGCACCGTGGATCGCCCGGATCTGGGGGAGGCGGTGCTCACGCGCCTGGGAGTGCGGGTGCCGGAGGCGTTCCTGGCCCGGGCTCGCCAGCAGAATGCCTATCCCCTGGGACTCGCCCTTGGATCCGTGGCCCGGGGAATCGCCGACGCGGCGGAGGCCCCCCCGGCGCCACCCCCCAGCGCATAACCCCGCATCTCCTGACCCCGCAAGTCGCAACCCCGCACCTCGTAGCGGTGGAGGGTGGCGCCGATGTTCCGCCAGTCGGCATCCGTGAGCGGTTCCCGGCACAAGGAGGCCGCTGGGAGCTCGTCGGCTGTTGGCCTGCCGCCCGCGCTGGCCCCATCGCCCTCGTCGGTGGCGTGGTGGTGACCCCGGAGCCCTGCGCTCGCCCCGGGAAGCCAGCGTAGCGCCGCGGCCAGCAGGTGCGCCTCCAGGGCTTCCACCGTCAGAGGGAGGGCGGACAGACGGGGTGCGGGTTCGCCAAACACAGCCCGCCACAGGGCGTCATCCGGCTCCAGCTGAATGCTGCCCTGTTGCAAAAGGGATCCGGAGCGCCAGAGCTGGGCGCTGCCGACCCGTTTGCCGCCATCGTCGTGCACGAGATCGGCGGCCGTGCTGCTGGCAAAGCAGTTGGGCTGCGCGGCGGTGGCGGGGGCGTCGCCGAAGCGCAGGGGGTGGCCCAGGGCGGCGAAGGCCTCCCGCAACCATTGACAGCAGAGGCGATAGGCTTCGCGCCGCTGGCGGGGAGGGTTGGGCCAGAGGAGGGCGTAGGTGAGATCGCCGCCATGGAGGACGGCGGAGCCGCCGGTGGGGCGCCGCACCAGGGCCAGCCGACCCTCACGGACCAGGCGCAACCAGCGCTCCTCCGGTTCGCCTTGATGCTTCCCCAGGGAGAGGGTGGGCTGGCTCCAGCGGTAGAAGCGCAGCGCCGGACCGCCGCACTCCCCCGTGAGGACCCGGTCCAGAAGCCAGGCGTCGATGGCCATCTGCCAGGAACCGGACAGGGTGAGAGAGGGAAGCCAGCGCAGGAGGGAGGCCATCCCCTCAGCGTCGGGGAGCAAAGGCCCAGAAGCCGGGATCGAGCTCGTACCCGAGCACGGCGGCCATCTGGGCCAGGCCCTGGCGGCACTCCAGACCGGCGGCGCGGGCCAGGGCATCGAGCTGAAAGAGCCGGTGGCTGATCCACAGCTCCAGGCTGTCGGGGGCGAATTGCAAACCCTCGTTGCGGCTGAAGCGATGGGGGAGAAGCATGGCCACGTGGCGGGCCAGGGTGCCGCTGGACCGTTCAAGGAGGAGAGGCAGCCAGGGCTGCTCGGCATCGGCTCGCAGGCACCAGAGGCGCACCTCCGGGATTTCCGAGAGTTCCCGCGGGTCATCCGGGGCGGTGGGCCACGCGAGTTGAAGCTCCACCCGGCCGCCCAGAGCGAGACGCTCGGCCAGGGGCAAAGCCGCCAGGGGGGCCAGGGGGGAGAGGTCGAGGGAGCGGATCTGGTCGGCGCTGACGGTCACAAGCGGGGGGGGATGGGCCATCAAGAGCTGTGACAGGGACGGCGACAGAGCTGGACCGTAGCGAGAGAACGGCGAAGAATGGGTCGGTTCTCCAGCAGCTGACCATGATCAATCAGACGGAAATCCTGATCGCCCTGGTGGTGGCCGCCCACGCGGGCGTGCTGGCCGTGCGCCTGTGCTTCAGCCTTTACAAAGCCTGAGCCACCCGGCTGGAAACGGCCCCCTTGGCAACGGGTCGTTTCAGCGCTAAAAGCGGGACCTGCCTCTCCATGGCTCGGTGCGCTCTTCCTCCCCCCGCAATCCTCTCGCTCCACAGCGGCGATCCGGCGCGGCCCCCGCGTCGAGGGTCCGGACCCCGCAGGCCAGCCCCGCCGCGCGTGGGGAGCGCGCCAGGACGCAACGCCCCTCAGGGGCGAAGCGGGCCACGCCGATGGTGGTGTCCAGTGGGGCCGAGATGCTGTCCCTGCGAGAGGATCGTCGGGAGATGGTTTGCAGCCTGATCGGACTGTCCGTGAAGCTGGGGTTGGTGGTGATGGCTGGAGTCAGCCTGTTCCGCCTGGCTGGGGCCTATCAGGCCCGCATGGAGCGACAGGCGGAGCTGGCGGCCGTGTTGGAACTGGAGAAGGCCCAGCTGGCGAAGGCCCGCGATCGCTTTGATGAGTTGTTTATGGTGGCGGGGGAGCAGAAGCTGATCCGCGAGCAGAGCCAATGGATCGCTCCGAATCGGCTGCGGGTGGTGTGGCAGAGCACAGATCCCTTGCAGGGACGGCCTGTGCTGGCGATGCAGACGCCCACCTCAGAGCAGGGCCGCCCCTGAGGACGCCAAGTATGGCCTTGCGCGGACTCCTTCACCGGCGTGGGCCCGTAAGTTGGGGCGCGAGAATCGTTTGATTGGGCCATGAGCGGCATCCAAGGCGTCGGCAGCGTTTCTGGCTCCGTCCCTGGCACTGTTCTGATCACAGGCGCGTCTTCCGGCGTGGGACTGTTCGCCACCAAGGCGTTGGCGGATCGGGGCTGGCATGTGGTGATGGCCTGCCGGGACACCGAGAAAGCCCGTCGGGCCCAGGCCGCGTTGGCCATACCCGATCAGGCGGTGACGCATCTGCGGGTGGATCTGGGCGATCTGGACAGCGTGCGGGAGCTGGTGAAGGCCTTCCACGCCACGGGGCGGCCCCTGGATACCCTGGTGATCAACGCTGCGGTGTACATGCCGCGGTTGAAGGAGCCGAAGCGCTCCCCGCAGGGCTATGAGCTGTCCATGGCCACCAACCACCTGGGCCATTTCCTGCTGATCCACCTGCTGCTTGGGGATCTGCAGCGCTCCAGCCATCCCTCCCGCCGCTTGGTGGTGCTGGGGACGGTGACGGCGAACTCCAAGGAGCTGGGGGGCAAGATTCCGATTCCGGCCCCGGCGGATCTGGGGGATCTGGCGGGATTCGCGGCGGGCTTCCAGGCGCCGGTCAGCATGGCGAACGGCAAGCCGTTCAAACCCGGCAAGGCCTACAAGGACAGCAAGCTCTGCAACATGATCACCACCCGGGAGCTGCATCGGCGCTTGCACGACTCGACGGGGATCATCTTCACGTCGCTCTATCCCGGCTGCGTGGCCGACACCCCCTTGTTCCGCGACACGCCCAAGGCGTTCCAGACCATCTTTCCCTGGTTTCAGAAAACGATCACCGGTGGTTATGTGAGTCAGGCCCTGGCGGGGCTGCGGGTGGCGGATGTGGTGAGCGAGCCGGCCTTCGCGGTCTCGGGCGTGCACTGGAGCTGGGGAAACCGGCAGAAGAAAGATGGCGAACATTTCCGTCAAGAACTGTCCGAGAAGGCCAGCAATCCGGAAACCGCGAGTCGTTTATGGGATTACTCCCTGCGCCTGGTGGGGCTTTGAGCCCCAGAGGCGGGGATCGCTTAGCAGGCAGAACGGCGAGACGTTGCTAGCAAGACGACAGTCGCACCGTCCTCTTCATGTCCCGCACCCTGCGCTGGGGGCTTGGTCTGGCACTTGTTGCCGGCCTGCTGCTCGGCGCGTTTCTGTTTCTGCCGTTCCGCTCCTGGTTGCCCGGGGGCACGGTGGCCGATGTGCCCACCCGTGAGGTGGTGAATGGCCCCGCCTTCAACCGCCTCTTCCCCAAACCCCAGCCCGGGGAGGAATTGATCTTCACCCAGGAGAAGCGGGGCTTCAGCCAGGCGCGCCTGAAAGCGGGCGACAGCACCAAGGCCCTGCTGTCGATCTCCGATGTGATCACCGCGCCGGAAGCGCGGGACAAATTCAACAGCGCCAGCCAGCGGCTGCGCAGCTGGCCGCTGGTGGAACAGGGGCCCCAGGCCAGCGCCCTGCTGGTGGCGGATCGCTTCCAGGTGAAGGTGATCGGCCAAGGGGCGGGCCTTGATCAGGAGACGCGCCATGAGCTGCTGGGCGCCTTCGACCTGAGCGGCCTGGCGGCTCTGAGCCCCGCCAGCAAGACGGTCCGCGGCGCCTTGGCCCCGGGCCAGGGAGAGCCCGTGCGCGTCCCCGTCCCCGGCAGTCGGAAGAAGGACGCCGCCGAATTGGCCACCCCGGTTCTGGAGCCCGCCGCATGAGCACCATCCTCGAACGTCTGGATCGCCTGCCGAAGCGCAATCTCACCGTGCTGGCCCTCAAGGGGGTGAGCACGTTGGTGCCGGGAGGCTGGCGCAACCTCACCAGCGCCGATGACCTGATCGCTGATGTGCTGGCCAGCAGCGATCCGGAGCTGATCGCCCGCGTCCGGTCCCGCGCCGACGCCCTCAGCCGAGCCCGGCACGAGGGCTACACCCGGGCGATGAGCCTCTATGACGCGGTCAACCGGTCGCAGAAAGCGGCCGGAGGGTTGCGGGTGCTGGCCAATGTGGCCGGCGCCCTGCCCCTGGTGAGGCAGATGGCGCAGCTCACCCCCGCCAGCGAAACCCTGCAGGCGGTGGACCTGAGCCTGAAGGTGGCCGCGGAACTGCTGGCCTTCACCCAGGTGAATGGCCTGCCGGGGAACAGCTTCGGCGATTTCGCCGCTTCCCTGCGGGAGTACTCGGGGGAGGCCAGCGTGCGCATGGCGGCGATGGTCTGCTTTGACGCCCTGCTCCCTCTCGGGGATGACGCGCTGCGACGGCTGGACAGCCTGCTGGGTCGGGTGGGGCAGAAGGAGCTGCGGGCGCTGCCGGCCTATGCCGGGATGGCGCCGCTGATCCCGGGCCGGGGAGAGGAGGCTCATCTCAACTTCCTGCGGCAGGGGGTGGACACCTGGCTGGGCTGGGCCGGTGGCTTCGCCAGCGGGCTGGGCCTGACGGGCCAGAAGGCGGTGCGGGCGCTGGAGAGCACCCTGGGACCGTGGCAGGGGGGCTTCGACCAGCTGGCCACCTTCCTTGATGCCTTCACCGACACCTACCAGCACACGGGCGTGCAGGCCATCGCCCGGCGGCTGGTGGAGCGGGCGGCGGCGGAGATGTAGCGGCGACGGATCGGGGGATGGGGCCCTTGCCCGCGTCCCTCGATCAGCCCCGCGACGGAGAACAAGCGAGTCAACGGCCTTAAAGCGTCGTTAACGACCACGCCCGCGGACTTCAGAGAAGATCAGGCAGTGCGTCAAGGGGTCATGGCTCGAACAGACAGAGGCGCGTTCGTGCCGGCTTGCGGTCTACTGATCGGTGCGTTCCTGGTGGGCGCGATCGGCGTCGGCGGGAGGTCGGCTGTTTGGGCCCAGCGGAACGCGGTGATCCGGAGCAGTGGCTCCAGCACGGTGGGTCCGATCACGACGCTGGCGCTGGAGGGGTTTGGGAGGTCCGGTCAGGGGCGGGGGGCCAGCTGGACGCCAGTGGTGGAAAACGGCACCGGTGGCGGCTTTCGGGACTTCTGCGCGGGGAAAACAGCCATCAGCAACGCGTCCCGACCGATCAACACCAAGGAGCTGAGTGCTTGCAAGGCGACTGGGGTGACCTTTTATGAGTTGCCCATCGGGTTTGACGCGATCACAGTGACGGTGAATTCCGCCAACAGCTGGGCGCGCGACATCACGCTGCGCGAGTTGAAAACCTTGTGGTCGCGCTCGGGGGAAAAGACCGTGACGCGCTGGAACCAGGTGCGCCCCAGCTGGCCAGTCCGGCCGATCAAACTGTTCAGCCCTGGGCAGGATTCGGGGACTTTTGACTACTTCACAAAAGCAATCACCGGTGAGCAGGGCAATAGCCGCCGGGATGTCATCAGTAGCGAAGACGATAATCTACTCGTGAATGGTGTCGCCAGTGAGATCAACGCCATGGGTTATTTCGGCTTTGCCTATTACAAGAACAATCCCAACAAGCTGCGCGCCTTGGCTGTTCTTGGTCCCAAGGGAAAGGTTTTCCCAACAGAAAAAACGGTGCAAAATGAAACGTATCAGCCCCTGTCTCGCCCAATGTTCATCTACGTCAACGCCCAGCAGTTAGCCAGCAATCCAAGCCTGCAGAGCTTTGTGAATTCTTATCTCAACAATGCCTCGCGACTGGTGCGCCAGGAAGGTTCAATTCCCCTTTCCGATTCACAAGTCCGGCTTGTGCAAAACAAGTTCTTCCGCCATGTTCTCGGCTCGGCGTTCGCCGGTGAACTGCCCGTAGGCCTCACCCTTGGCGAGGTGATCAACCGCAGCATCGACGCGAACAAAAAGCCACAGTTTCGTCTTTGAGCTTATTCGGAGGCTGAAATGTTTGAGCGGGCCCGCTTGATGATCAGCGGGCCCATTCAGAACGCCAGTATCAAAGGACCAGAATTAAAGCACCAGCAAAGCTTCAATCAAAACCAAGCAGGTCGAAGATTTCCCGATCCTTAAGGGATTCAGCTTCGAGAGGTTCGACATTTTCCAACATGGTGCGAGCCAAGTTGAGGTATTCCTGCTGCACGGCCTCCACGTCGGGACTGGGCTCCATTTCGAAGATTGTGCACTTCTTGAGGCGTGAGCGGCGGATGGCATCCACATCGCGGAAGTGGGCCATGGTTTTCATGCCGACGCGCTCATTGAACTTGTCAATTTGGTCGGTGTCGCGGCTGCGGTTGGCGACGACGCCACCGAGGCGCACCTTGTAGTTTTTGGCCTTGGCCTGAATGGCGGCAATGATGCGATTCATCGCGAAGATGGAATCGAAATCATTCGCGGTCACGATCAGGCAGTAGTGGGCGTGCTGGAGGGGAGCGGCAAAGCCTCCGCAGACCACATCACCGAGCACATCAAAGATCACCACATCGGTGTCTTCGAGAAGGTGGTGTTCCTTGAGCAGCTTGACGGTCTGGCCGGTGACGTAGCCACCGCAGCCGGTACCCGCCGGAGGTCCGCCGGCCTCGATGCATTGCACGCCGTTGAAGCCCTCGAACATGAAGTCTTCGGGGCGAAGCTCTTCGGTGTGGAAATCCACGGTTTCGAGGATGTCGATCACCGTGGGCACCATTTTCTTGGTGAGGGTGAAGGTGGAATCGTGCTTGGGATCACAGCCGATCTGCAAGACCCGCTTGCCGAGCTTGGAGAAGGCAGCGGAGAGGTTGGAGGAGGTGGTGGATTTGCCAATGCCGCCCTTGCCGTAGACGGCGATCACCAGAGCGCCTTCCTCGATGCGGAGACCGGGGTCTTGATGAACCTGGACGCTACCTTCGCCGTCATCCCGACGAGGGCCCCCGACGGGGTGGCTGCCGGCGACGGCGGGGGGCTGAAGGGTGGTGGTCATGGGAACCGGGTTTGGCCAGGGGCTCTGCCGTTCATCCAAAGACAGCGGCCGGGGGGGTTGGGGCCGGCCCTCGCAAAGCGAAACAATGGGGTTTCGCAAGGGGGTGGCCATGACCGCGACCCCGAGCCTCCCGCCACAATCGAGCGCCGTGTTCCGCACCTCAGGCGCCTGGCGACTGGCCTGGCCTTCTGTGCGGTGGACAACCCCAGCCGGTGGCGGGCACGAGGGATCCGTGCGCGCGCGGGGGTGGATTTTTTTTTTCGGAGCCGGGGCACGGTGCTGGGCGCGGAGGCGTGGCGCTGAGGGCATCTGGGTGGTTGCGGAGCCTATCGGGTGGGGTGGCGTGGGGTGTGGCGTGGGGTGGGGTGGCGTGGGGTGAACTAGAGCTCGATCAGGAGGCCAGAAGAGAGGGAAGAAGAGAGGGAAGAAGAACGTGGGCGACGCTGGCGAAATAATGCGCGGATTCTGTAGCATTTCTCCCGCGAGACGACCGGAGAATTCCCTGATCCAATCCCGTCAATGACTCGACAAAAGAAGTTTTGTTAAGAGCCATGAGCCTTTGACTGCGCCGCTTTGTCCCGGGGCTAAAGCTCAGAAAGGACCATGCACTCAGCACTTGTAGACGCCATGACTGACGCTCCCGTGATTTTTGACAAGCCAATTCCAGAACGGCAAGTCGGCCCCCCGTATGAGAATTACACCCATCCAGTGATGGGAACAATTGTCATCACAGCGGGCTTCATGGAGCCGAGTGGACATGGCTTCAAAAGCACAGCAAGAAAAGCAATTTACGCCGATGGCTCCGTGCGGGTCAGTCAGCCAGGCAATTATAACATCGGTATTGACTACACCAAGGGGTTCGGCACAAATGTAGTCTGCATGTATTCTGGCACTGTTGTTCAGGCCGGTTTTGAAGGAGGCTATGGCAATCGAATTCACATCGAATTAGATCAGCGATTCGTCTTTAATGGCCAGAGTCACACTTGTTTTCAGGCCTATGCACACTGTCTGCGCTTATTGAAAAGCGTCGGCCAGAGAGTGTCCCAAGGAGAAGCGATTGCCATTGAAGCCGGCCATGGCAGTTCCGGTCCGCACGATTACGGCTCCCATGTCGATCTCGATACATACTGCATGATCGACGGCGAGAAACATCATCTAAATCCAGACCTGCTGGGTCGAGGTCTGAAACCGGAAGACGCCATCCTGCCTGTGGGTGTGTTGCGCAAGGGATCCAAGGGGTACGCCGTGCGCTGGTTGCAGCTGAAATTGGGCATCGAACCCGATGGAGACTTTGGTTCAGGCACCATGGGAGCCGTGGAAGACTTCCAAAGGCGGCAGGGTGATCTTGCCGTCGATGGCGAAGCTGGCGAAAACACCTGTACACGACTGGGGCTGGTTGAATATGCCATTTTTGCCAAGAAGAATAGCAAAGCTGTTTCCGACTTGAACAACACGCCAGCCGATGATTTTGATGTTGTCGCAACGGATCCGCACCAGCCTCTTTTCGCAAATTGGGTGAAGGACGAGGAGGAGCATTGGCTGTTTGAACTGAAGGAAGAAGTTAAAGGCCAGTTTAATTGGTTACTGCCGAAAAAAGATGTCGTTGTCATCCATGGTTACAGCTCCCCGATTCATGATCTCGACGATACCGTGGCTACGGGGGATATCGTCATGTCTCAAGCGGATGTCAGTCAGGGCCGCTGGGATCTAGCTTTGGAAGTCAGTCCCACTCAGGGATGCGCGCTGGCGACAGCTGAACCGGAAGGCCTCTCCAGCGGCGGCGTTGCCTCCAGCCACGAGATCATGCGACGCGATCTGGCTAATCTCACGCCACAACGATTGGCCGGTCTCAAAAAAGTCAGTGATCGGCTGAAGGTGCCGGTGGAAATCATTCTCGCCTTGGCAAGCCGGGAGAGTCACCTGGGTGCTTTGTTGGGACTGTTCGGCAACGAACCTGGCTGGGGAGATCGCAACCAGGCTTGGGGCATTCTCCAAGTAGACAAACGTTTTCACACGATTCGTGGTCTTGATGATCCCTTTTCCGAAGCACATGTCGAGCAAGCCATCGGTATTTTTGCTTCCTATCGTGATCAAGTGCAGCGCAAGCATCCAGGCTGGGCGGACGAGTTTGTCCTCAAAGGAGCCTGCGTTGCCTATAACTCCGGCGTCTCCAACGTACAAACAATAAATGGCATGAACTCCGGTACGACCCACAACGATTACGGGGATGACGTGATCGCTCGCGCACAGTTCGCCCGCGACAAGATCTAGGTGGATGCCGGCCCTCACCCCCGCCCGGTCCAGCTGGCTGGCGTTGACCCTGTTCGCCTCCCCCTTGCTGGAGGCCAGCCTTGCGCTCGCCTACCCTTCCGCGCCAACGCCAGCTTCTGCCCCTCTCCAACGCGGTCAGGTCTACCGGCGCCTCCAGGGCGCTGGCGGCAGGGAAGGGCTTCAACCCCCGACCCCGGGTGCGATCCGTGTTCTGGGTGGAGGGATGCTCGATGATCCAGGTCGGGTGACCCGGCCCCTGTTGATCGAGCTGATGGAGGATCGCGGTCGTCAATGGGTGATGTTGGAACGCCAGGTCACCCTGCGCACGTGGCGGCAGCGCCATGGACTGGCCAACAGCCAGACGCTTCAGGTTTTGGATGGCAAGCCGCTGCCGGCGAGGGGACAGCTCTTGTTCACGATGGCGAATGGTCCTGTCGCCTGTTCCCTCAACGGGTCGGAGGAGGCCGATCTGGTGGCGTTTCGTCTGGTGGGAGATCGCGACCACCAGATCCCGCGCTTCACGGATCTGCGGCTCGCCTGGCGTGTCAATCGCCAACAGCTGCGCTTGGAACCGATGGATCCCGCCGGTTTGTCCTGCGCCAATCCCGCTGAAGGCCAGCCCTGAAGAAGCAAGCAACCATCGCGGGACCAGCGGCGTGAACGACCGGGCGCTGAATCAGGCGGTCGACGCCCAAACCAAAGACACAGCGTTGCTGTGCTCTGGAGATGACCACCACCCCCCCCCTCAAGCGGTTATACACAATCCTGGACCCGCAGGCGCGCGACGCCGTGGCGACGCGAATTCGGCGCTGGAGTTTTGACCCCCCGGACGCGCCGCTGACCTTCGCGGCGAAGCTGGCGCGGGAGAACGGCTGGTCAGCGCGCCAGGCCGCCCGGGTGATCGAGGAGTATCGGCGCTTTCTGCTGTTGGCGGTGACCGCCGGCCATCCGGTCTGCCCCGCCGACGCAGTGGATCAGGCCTGGCATCAACACCTGCTCGACAGCCGGGCTTATTGGGAGGAGTTTTGTCC
The DNA here is from genome assembly GCA_016882305.1 of Cyanobacteria bacterium K_Offshore_surface_m2_239. GTDB lineage: Bacteria > Cyanobacteriota > Cyanobacteriia > PCC-6307 > Cyanobiaceae > Cyanobium. The sequence goes on along the minus strand of VGQX01000028.1, from coordinate 1,206 downwards.
ACAGGTGTTGGGGCGCGCGCTGCATCACAGCCCGTCGAAGGGAAGCGCGGAGGAGCGGCGGCGGTTGGGGGAGGCGTATCGGCGCACCCTGGCGAGCTATCGAGCGACGTTCGGGGAGGAGCCGCCGAAGGATCTCTGGCCGGCGGAGGAGGAGCGCTTCCGGCCCAACCAGCGCTGGCAACGGCTGGAGACCAGCCGCTGCTGGGTGCTGCCGCAGCCACGGCTCCGTCGGCCCCGAGGGTGGGCGCGGGCGCCGCGCGGCTGGATGGGAGGGGGGCTGTTGGCCCTGATGGGGTTGGCCCTGACCGGCTGCGGCGCCTTGGCACCGACACACTCCTTCCACCCCTTGGCCCTGACCGGTCCGGAATTTTTACTGTTCTATGGGGTGGTTTGCCTGTGCACGGTGTCCCTGGTGAAAAAACTGCACGAAGCTCTGGCGACCATTGCCGGGAAGGGGTTGAACGGCACTCCGAACCTCTCTGTGCTGGAGATGGCCTATCTGGCGGGCGGCGAGCGGCGCGTGGTGAAGACCGCGATATTGCGACTGGTGCTGGAGGGCAAGGTGAAATTGGGAGCCCGTGGCGTCTGCAAGCTCGTGAAGCCCGTGACCGTGCCGAAGTACAGGGTGGAGGGACGGCTGCACGAGCTCTTGAAGGGACAACCCCCGCGCGGTGTGGCGTTGCAGAGGAGGCTGGCGGGGGAGAGGGCTCTGTTCGCGCCGCTGCGTCAGAGCCTGGAACAACAGCGGCTGATCAACAAGCCAAGCGTGGTGGCGCTGGGCCGGGTTGGGGCGGCGGTGCTGATGGGAGCCGTCTGGCTGTTGGGTGTGATGCGGTTGCAGTTGGGGCTGGCGGCCGGGCGCCCGGTGGGCTTTCTGATCGTGTCTCTGCTGCTGGTGACGGTGGCCTGGGTCGTGTGTGTCGGCTCGCCTCAGCGTTGCACGGCCTGTGGAGAGGGCATCAGGAAGGGGTTGAGCCAGGCGATGGAGCGGTCAAGCAGTGGGTCGCCCCTAGGACTGGAGACGCAGCTGAGCGTCTTCGCCGTCTTGGGTTGGGTGTCGTTGGACCCCTATTTGACCATGAGCCTGGGGGAAGCGGGGATTCGCACGACACGGGCGGTCGTCACGAGCGACAGCGGTGGCGCGAGCAGCGACGGAGGTGGCGGCGGCGGATGCGGCGGTGGCTGTGGAGGTTGTGGAGGTTGTGG
>VGQX01000027.1 GCA_016882305.1 Cyanobacteria bacterium K_Offshore_surface_m2_239 | reverse complement strand
CCCCACCGCTGCCACCTCCGCCGCTCCCTGTGTCCATCCCGCCCCCACCGCCTCCACCCGCTCCCTGATCCGTGAACAGGGCGGCGTAAAAACCATCCCCTGCCCCAGCTCCCGGCCACCACTGCGTCTCCCGCTCCAGCCGCCACTGCCCCAAGCGGGTCAGGGCCCTGGTGACCCGGTCCTGATTTTCCAACGGGTGCACCGTGCAGGTGGCATACACAAAGCGGCCGCCCGGCGCCAGGAGGGGAGCCAACTGTTCCAGCAGCAGCTCTTGCAGCGCCGCCAGCTCGCTCACCGTGGCCGGCGTCTGACGCCAGCGGGCATCGGCGTGGCGGGAGAGGGTGCCCAATCCGGAGCAGGGCGCGTCGAGCAGGATGCGATCAAAGCGCTGCCGCCACCCGGGTTGTGGCGCCAACAGTTCGGTGGCGTCGGCGGCGAGGGGGCGCACCGCCTTCAAGCCCAACCGCTCGGCGTTGCTCCGCAGCCGTTCCAGCCGCGCCGCTGAGCGATCCACCGCCCACACCTCTCCCCGATCCCCCATCCGTTCCGCGCAGTGGCAGGCCTTGCCACCGGGGGCGGCGCAGGCGTCGAGGATCTGTTCGCCGGGCTGCGGATCGAGGAGGGGCACGATGCGCTGGGCTTGGCGGTCCTGCACGCTCCAGTGACCTTCGGCATGGCCCGGCAGGGCGCGAGGATCGCCGGGACGATCCAGCAGGGTGATCCCCTCTGGCGGATCGGACAGGGGTTCGGCCCGCAGGCCAGCTTCCGCCAGCTGGCGGATCAAGGTGGCGGGATCCGTGCGCTGGAGGTTCACCCGCAGGTCGAAGGGGGCGGGCGCGTTCGCCGCCCTCCCGAACACCTCCGCTCCCTCCGCGCCACGCCAGGTCAGCAGGTCGCGGGCCAGCCAGGAGGGGAGTGAATGGCGCAGGGCGAGCGATTCCGCCGGGTCGCTGGGAAGGGGCAGCCCCCGCCAGGGTTCGGCGCCCTCCGGCAACTCCTGCCGCTGGCGCAGCACGGATCGCAGCAGGCCGTTCACCACCGGGGCCAACCGCTCCAGGCCGCCCTCCCGCGCCAGCTGCACGGTGGTGCTCACAGCCGCGGACGCGGGCACCCGTCGCAGGAACAGGAGCTGGTAGAGCCCCACGTGGAGCAGCCAGCGCAGGAGGGGCGGTTGCCGCTCCGCCGCCACGCGCCCTCGGGCCGTGATCCAGCCATCCAGCAGCCGCCGCTGGCGGATGGCGCCATAGGCCAAATCCGTGGCCAGGGCCCGATCACGGGCGGGCAGGGGGCTGCGCCGCAGGGCCCGCTCCAGGGCGGCATCGGCCCAGGCGCCGGCAGCCACGGCCTGCAACACGCTCCAGGCCAGGCGGCGGGGGGCCAGTCCGCTGGCCGTGGACAGGGGGGTGGACGCTGTCCCCAAGGGCGTGTGCAACGGTGACACTCCGTCCTAGCGCCGCGGCGCCCCCTCCTCCGCGGGGCCGGACCAGAGGAAGGGCCTGAGGGGCAGCCGGCCCTCCCCATCCACCGGGATTCCCTCCTGGCGCAGGAGCTCCGCCTGAATCCAGTCGCTGCCTTCCCGGGCCACGCTGAGACTGACGCACCCCCGGGCGTTCACCACCCGATGCCAGGGCAGGTCGGAGGGCAGGGGGAGACGCCGCAGGGCCCAGCCCACCTGGCGGGCGCAGCCCCAGGCGCCGATCCATTCGGCGACCTGGCCATAGGTCGCCAGACGGCCGGGAGGGATCTGGGCCACCAGGGCGTAAACGCGCTGATCAAAGCTGAGCGTCACGGCGATGGGGGGATGAGAGCGGCGATGGGGGGATGAGAGCGGCGCCGGGGGGGCAGGATTCAGTCTGCGATGCGTCCGCAAGAGGTTGCTCCATGGCTCTGCTGCCCCGCCGTTTCGAGCGTCTGCGCACGGTGTTGGATCGGCGCATGGCGGACCTGACCGTGCTGGTGGAGCAGGTGGAGAAGCCTCACAACCTCTCCGCCATCCTGCGCACCTGCGATGCGGTGGGGGTCCTGGAGGCCCATGCCGTCTGCCGGCATGGTCGCCCGCCCACGTTCAACAGCACGGCCCAGGGCAGTCAGAAGTGGGTGCCGCTTCATGGGCACGCGTCGATCACCGCCGCGATGGCCACCCTCAAGGAACGGGGCTACCGGCTGGTGGGCACCCACCTTGGCGTCGAAGCGATCGACTACGGGGACGCGGATTACACGGGTCCCACGGCCTTCGTGCTGGGAGCGGAGAAATGGGGCTTGAGCGCGGAGGCCGCAGCCCTGGTCGACCAGGCGGTGTTCATTCCGATGCGCGGCATGGTGCAGTCGTTGAATGTCTCCGTGGCGGCGGCCACCCTGTTGTTCGAGGCGCTGCGCCAACGGCGGGCCGCGGGCCTGCTGCCGGAGCGGGGGGAGGGGGTTCCAGCGGAGCGCCACCGCGCCCTGCTGTTTGAGTGGGCGTACCCCGAAGTGGCCGCCTGGTGCCGACGGGAGGGGCGCCCCTATCCCCCGTTGGACGGGGAAGGCGCCATCCAGGAAAATTTGCCGCGCACCCTGCGGATGCGGTGCTGACCCTCAACCGCGGGGACCCTGCTCAAACCGCGCCGCGCTGGGCAGCCAGAGGGCCAGGCCCAGAGTGGCCACCTCCAACACAAGCCAGCGGCCGCCAAGGAGCACCACCATCACGGCCGCCACGCCCAGAATCTTCTCCAGCAGGCCGATCACGTCGTCACTGTGGTTGTCGCCCAGCAGCCAGAGGGTCAAGCCCACCACCAGCAGGAGCAGATCCATCCACCAGGGCATGGGCGCGAGTTTCAAAGCAAAACCCTAAACAGGCCACCCGCTCCCTCGCGGTGGCAATGCACACGACCAGGCGCCGAAGGGCTGGAGCCACAACGGCCGACACAACGTGAACCACCCGATGAACGGCCTGTCCAAGCCTTGCCCGAGGCGCATACGCTGGCCTGGAGAAAGCATGTCCCATGGCCGTCCCGACCGCCGCGAACGACGAGGCACCGTCGCCAGCCACCCTGCGCCTCGTCGATGGCACGCTGATCTCGGTGCCGGACTCCAATGCGTTTCTGACCACTTATGTGCTGCGGGAGCAGGGGGATTGGTTTGAGGATGAACTGAACCTTCTCCGCCACCTTGTTCAACCCGGCCAGCGTGTGATCGACATCGGCGCCAACCATGGCGTCTACGCCTTGAGCCTGGCCCGACGGGTGGGGCCGACCGGTGCGGTCTGGGCCTTTGAGCCGGCGTCCGATACCGCCCGCCACCTGGCCGCCAGCATCGCGGCCAACGAAACCCCTTGGCTGCGCTTGCAGCGTCAGGCTCTCTCCGACCATGAGGGCACCGCCTGGTTGCGCACGCCCGGACAATCCGAGCTGAACAGCCTGGCGCCCGGCGGTTCATCCGCCTCACCTCCTCCCGACGTGCCGGGGGAAGCGGTGCCTGTCACGACCCTGGACGCCTGCCTGGACGCCTTCGGCTGGGCGGATGTGGACCTGGTGAAGATCGATGCGGAGGGCGAGGAGATGCGCATTTTGGAGGGGGGGCGGCGGTTCTTCCGCGAGACCTCGCCGTTGGTGATGTTTGAGATCAAGGAGGGCACGCGACTCCATCTGGAGCTTGTGGAGCGCTTCCAGGCCCTGGGCTATCGCTGTTTCCGCCTGGTGCCGGGCTTGCCGGCATTGGTGCCCCAGGCGCTCTCCGCTGGGGTCGACGGGTATCTCCTCAATCTTTTCGCCGCCAAGCCCGACCGGGTGGCGGCCCTCGCGGCGGGCGGCTGGTTGGTGGTGGAGGACGGCGCGACTGACGCGGCGGCCCACCCGATGGAGGCCCCGGTGGAGGGGGCCGCGGCGGCCCGTCACCAGGCGGCGATCGCGGCCTGGACCACCGCTCGGTCGCGCGACCTGCCCCTCGCCGTGCGCCTGGCCGCCTTGCGGCGGGCGGAGCGGGGATTGCGCGAGATCTGCCGGGTGGAGGGGTCGCTTGGGCGTTACGCCTCTCTGGCCCGGGTGGCCTTGGAGCTCGGGGAACGGGAACGGGCCGTGGAGGCCTTGGGCCAGCTTTTGGACCAGCTGCAGCAGGAGGGGGCGTTGGATGGCAACGAAGCGTTTCTGGCTCCCCATCCCGCCTATGACGCCATCGATCCGGGCGGCAGGCCGACGGAGTGGCTGGAGTCCGCCGCTCTGGAGGCGTTGGAGTGTTTCGGCAGCTTCTCCAGTTTCTTCACCGGGCCCGCCGCCTTGCCGCGCTTGCGTCGGCTGAGCGCCCTGGGCCTGGCGACACCGGCCATGGCCGAGCGTTTGCGGATGGTGCAAGCCCGCTTCCCGGAGGCCTCCGAGCCGGAGGGGCCGGCGTCTCGACCATGGTTTGACGCTCTGGGCCTGGAGCGTCCGGTCCGCTGCCTGGACGTGGGGGCCATGGCCGTGGGCGACACCCTTGATCCCTGGGTGCGCTGGGCCCGGGAAGGCTGTGCGGAGGTGATCGGCTTCGAACCGTCGCCAGAGGATTGCGAACGCCTCAACCAGCGGGTCGCGGCTTGGGACGGCCGCGTGCGCTATCTCCCCGTGGCGCTCGGGGATGGAGAGGAGCACACCCTCCATGTCACCAACGCGCCGATGACCTCGTCCCTCTTCCCTCCGGAGACCAGCACGGTGGATCTGTTCCCGTTTCTCGGGGATCTGATGCGGGTGGAACGACGGGAACGGCTGCGCACCAGCCGCCTGGATGACCTGTCGCAGGTGCGGCCGGTGGATTTCCTCAAGCTGGATGTTCAGGGAGCGGAGCTGATGGTGCTGCGCCATGGCCTGGCCACCCTGGCGGAGGTGACCGTGGTGCAATGCGAGGTGGAGTTTGTGGAGCTGTATGCGGGCCAGCCCCTCATGTCCGATGTGGATGCCTTTTTACGCAGCCAGGGCTTCGCGTTCCTCCAGTTCTCATCCCTTCAGGGTCGTCCCTTCCTGCCTCTTCGGAAGGCGGAGAATCCCTACCAGCCCATCAGCCAGACTCTCTGGGGGGATGCGGTGTATGTGCGCGATTTTCGGCGTCGCGAGCAATGGAGCCTTCATCAACTGAAGGCGGCGGTCTTTGTGTTGCATGAGCTCTACCAGGCCTACGACCTGGTGTCGTTGCTCTTGGCGGAGGTCGACCGTCGTGAGGAGGGTGCTTGGCAGTCGTTATATCTCACCAGCCTCCTGCTCAGCGATCCCACCGTGCGGGTGGACTGAGATGAATGGCGTCTCAGCCGCTGCGCTGGGGAGTGGAGGAGAGCCATTGCTCCAAGCCCTCCCCGAGAAACGACAGTCCGAGCACAAGGACAAACATCGCCAGGCCAGGCCAGAGAGCGGTCCACCAGATGCCGGTGGGGACGGAAGTGAGGGCCTGCTGCAGATCGCTGCCCCATTCCGGCACGGTCTCGGGCAGACCAAGGCCGAGAAATCCCAGGCCCCCGAGCACCAGCACGGCGTCGGCGGCGTTGAGGGTGAGCAGCACCGGCACGGAGGTGATCACATTGCGAAACAAATAGCGACGCAGGATCCAGAGGGGGCCGGCGCCGAGGGAGCGAGCGGCCTCCACAAACAATTCCGCCTTCACCTGGGCCGTCTGGTTGCGCACCACGCGGAAGTATTGGGGCACGTAAACCACACACAGGGCCGCAGCGGCGTTCGGCAGCCCCCGTCCGAGGAGGAACGCCAACACCACAGACAGCAGCAGGACGGGCAGGGTGGTGAGGGTGTCCATCACCAGGACAAGAATGCGGTCGACGAGACCTCCCAGATAACCGCTGGCCATGCCGAGAGGAACACCGATCAGAAGGGCCAGTCCCAGGGCCAAAAGAACCACCTGCAGGGCCACGCCACTGCCAGCCAGGGTCCGGGCACAAACGTCGCGGCCCAGTCGGTCGGTGCCGCACCAATGGGTCCAGGACGGAGGGGCATCTATGGGGTTGGAGAGGCCGGCGTTGGGGTCTGGCAGAACGCCCCAGTGATCCAAGACGGGCGTGGCGAGGGCAAGAATGGCGTAAATCGCCACGATGCAGGCGCCCCAACGGGCCATGCGGCTGGCCAAGGACGGCGGGGAAGAAGGGAGAATAATCTTTCTATCGTTGCAAATTTGAACCGCAATCTTAACAAAGACTCGGCAGTGGCCTGGAGGCCCGCCAAATCAGAAGAAAATTTGAATTTGCTGACAAGGGTTCACTTCCAACGGCGCAAGAGGGTTAGTGTGTTTCTTGGTTTCGTCACGCACATGCGAACAAAAACTCAGTTGCTGCTCCTCGAGAGCCTCCGGCGCCGCAAGCGCCTCGCCAAGGGCTTCACCCTGATCGAATTGATGGTGGTCGTTGCCATCATTGGCATTCTGGCCGCAGTGGCTGTCCCTCGATACCTTCAGGCCCGCTCCACCGCGGAAGCTGGTTCACGCATTGGTGAAGTCGTTGGCCTGGCTAAAGAGTGTTCCACTTTCGTCGTTACTCAAGTCGGTGCTGCACCAGTGGCTCCAACGAACTTCGTTGCTGGAAACTACACATGCAACACTTCTGGCGGCTCAGTCGTCGGCACCTGGTCCGGTACGGTCGCGAACCTTCGCTGCCTGAACGTCACGGCTGGTAGCGGCTCCCAGGCTACGGTTACAGTGGCTGCTGACGGCGCAATGTCTTGCGCAGTGATCTAATCGTTTTTTTCTTAACCGACCCCTCTCCTACAATTGAATAATCAACAATGGCAAGTATATTCTTGCCATTTTTTGTAAAAATTTATTTTGTATATCTGCAGACCTTTAGACCTTCAAAGGGAGAGCACTATTGCCTTTGGTCCGTGAGAGATTAACGAGAAGATCGGTGACATGATTGGCTAGATCTGCTCCGTCGAAAAGTTGACTGTTGAAAGTTGCGATCTGTCGTTCTTGTTTGCCTTGCCTGAGGCCGTTTAGGTCAAAGCAGAGCCTGGCGACAATTTCACCGAACTCTTGTGGATCATGTGCGATACAATCGGATCTCCCGAGACCTTTAAGCAAGGAACTGCTCATTCGTGACGCCATTGAATTGCCGCGAATCGCCACAAGGGGGAGACCCATGGCCAGGGCTTCAAATCCTGTTGTGGCACTACTCCAGGGGGTGGTATCCAGAGCCAGATCAAGGTAATTATAGTGAAATACATGATCAAACCAAGTGCCCAAGGGAGATAAAAAAGTGATTCGACCGGGATGGACGCCATGGTGAGCCAAGCGCTCCTCTAAGCGCTGGCGGATGGCCGGATCCCGAAGCTCTCTGCTTTTCAGCACAAGGACAGCCTCCGGAACCCTCTGCAACGCCGCTGACCAATAGGACAATGTTGTATCGGTCAATTTAGTGCCCTGGCTGAAAGACCCTAAGACAGGCCTATCGGTCTCCATCAGATTGTTCGCCTCTGGAAACGCAATGTTCCGTGGAAAAGCCAGCCAGGTTCTCGGGAGGCGCCAGAGTTCTTCACTGAATTGGTTTTGGAGATCAGGTGCAGCTGTTTCCTGATCGCCAATAAAGGCATCCATCATGGGCATGCCAGTTGTGGCGTGATAGCCAATGTAATGGGCCTGTATTGGAGCGCATCGTTCGCCGAGGATTTGAAGGCCTGAAGCATTTGTGTAGCCAGATGTATCAATGATCAGGTCAAATGCTTTTTCTTGCAATACTTGCCTCGCTGCTTCGATAGTCAAGCCTTCGAGGCTGTAGAAACTATCTGAAAAGCGTATGATGTCTTCGCTGGCTTTATCATAACGCCTCTGCATTGAGAGCAGTTCAAGGCGGCAACGCTTAGGGTCGTGATGGCGAAGCAGTGAGTCAAGAAATAGGCCAACAACATGATCGCCGATATCTCCCGAAAGAATACCGACGCGTAGCGGCTGTTGTAACTCCTTGGGGACGATGTAAGCAACAGACCCATTAACAACTCTCTCGCGGGGACACGACCTAGACCAGAAGTTGTGCGCTTTGTCCAATATCTGTTTAGGGTCTATACTTTCGCAGATTGCAGATGTAAACATCCAACTGGAAAAAATCCCAAAGTCATCCGGGGCTTCGTCCAACAAGCCACTTTGTAACTCCAGTGCAGCCTTTGCGTCTCCCAGGGTCCGAAGTGTGATGGACAACCCAAGGCGACATTGGTGATCAAGCGGATGTTGCTTAAGAACTTGCTTGTAAAGAGTCTCAGCTTCAACGGCCATTCCCTGCTCCATCAAACATCCGGCTAGGCCAAAAGATGCTTTCGTTTGCGCTGGATCGAGTTCAAGTGCCTTGCGGAAAACATGTATTGCCTCGTCCCATTGACCAAGTTTGCTGAGAGTCGTGCCATAGCAACACAATACCTCGGAATCTTCTGGGGCGATAGCAACTGCGTTAAGCAACCAAAGCATGGCTTCATCGATGCTCCCTTGCCCAATGAGAGCCAAGCTGATCATCATGAGGGCTGGTAGATCATTAGGGTCATGTCGCAGAATCGTTTTACATGTGCTTATGGTTTCATCCAATAAACCAACGTGTTGCTCTGCTTGGGCAAGCAATCTCAAACGTTTGATGGTTTCCGGATGGTCTATAGGTAGGCTTTCTGCGATGCTTCGGGCTTTTTCTAGTTGTACATCAGCCTCCTGAAAATGTTTTAAGTTGGCATACAAGCGTGCTTGATGAAGATGAGCCTCAATCTCTTCCGGGAAGTTCTTCATGGCCTCTTCGCCATATAGAAGAGCCTTGTCAGGTTCTCCTTGCTCTAATGAATCGATCGATTGGTTGAGAAGTAACCGTAATGCAGGCTGTTCTCCGGCTGTTTCTGCTAACTGACGTGCTTGCTCAAACCAGAGGCGCCGCTGTTCAAGATCCCCGCGCTCTCCGCAAAGCACACCCAAGGCCATAAAAGCCTTGGAATGGCGTATCCCCCTGGCCACAAGATGGCGGAGCTGGATTTCAGCTTGTTTTTTCTGAAGTCCTCGGGCAAGCAAGATGGCTTCCTCGAGAATTTCAATATCATTAGCGCTGGTCATCAAAGACGAACAATGCGATCGGTAAAGATAAACACATTACCATCAAAGATTTGCACGTATTGGGCATCTCCACCAAGAAAACAGCTCTGCCGACTGCATGGTCGCGTGTCCGTCGCCGAATATTGCATCGTTGGGAAGGAGGAAAATGGCGCATTCAGATAAATTAGCTCATTCACATCTGTGACCAATGGACCATCGCAAGTTGGTCCACACCCATTGATACGGTAATCTCCACTCCCAAAGGGAATGTTATATGACTTATTGATAACTCGACGAAAAGAGGAATCCTCTCGCGAGGTCTGACAGGCGCCCAAATTGCCAGGCTCTGCATTACCAAGGGCATCATTTGCCGTGAGACAGCGTGCATCAGCAATTGGACTAAACGATGGGCTGCGGAAAGCAAAGAGTTGTATATGAAACCGTCCTCTAGAAATTTCAGGGAAAACATTCCCGTCTCCTCGACTCAGGAACAGGTTGACGAGTGCAGATCGGTCTCTTGTTGCACTCGGACTAAAGAGTTTTACGTCAAATGGTTGCCTACAAGTCCCAGGGGTATTGGCGGTCGGGCAAGGGATATCAGCGGCCCTGGCAAGTTGATCCGTGATAAACGTCTCCTGGTAACCTCCAGCTGAATCAAGGTTGGCACTAACAGCGGCTTCAACAATATTTGACGTCGCAGTTTGCTGCTGTGGCTGATCGTCCCGAGCTATCTCTTCAAAGGCGGGTCCACAGCGAACGAGTCTGTTAACGCCTGTCCATTGTGTTGAATTGTTTCCATTTGATCTCACACCATAGACAATTCTCCAAGTCGGCACAGCTGGATTGTCTGCTCTGGGAGGTCCGTCTAGAACCAGGGGATTCGCTGGAATACTTCCGCTGCAAGGATAACCCAAAGGAAGCGATGCAACAGTGCCAATCATGCGAGCTTGTTGAGCTTCATTACTGATGAAGGACAAGCTGCGAGACCACTTGAGTTGTAGATTTTGATTTTCTAAAGCATTACGATTGAATTTAATTTCTGATATCAACGCAAGTCCCCCAAGAGAGGCAACAAGAACGCTGCCAATAGCAGCACCGACAAGTAGATCGGCGAGAAAAAAACCGTCAACGCTTTGACTATTCCTGTTTTTTGGTGCCGCAATTGAGCGGGCAAGCATGGTTGTTTTCATCGCTCTATGGCGTAATTGCATGTTCTGGAGCCTTGCTGACGCCAACCTCGCCGGACAGTTGCCAGCGGAGGCTCGATGTCAACACACCAACTGCCGACGGTCATGGATGAGGAACGAATGAGAAAAGTTATGCCTGTAGGCGAAGTCCCTTCCGGTGTAAAAGTAAAAGGAACTGTCCCTGTCCCAGAATCAACTTCGACGATGAGATTATTACTGCCAGAAACTTGACTGAGATTCAATGATCCGACAATTGAGTCTCTCTCTCTACATGAATTAGGACTTGCCGAAGGGTCAGGATTGAAAACTCCTCCATTCTCATTGGTAATTGTTATTGTGCAAGGTGTGTTGCTCGCCTGGGCCATTGTGCGGGCATTCTCGAGATAGCCAACAAGTTCTATACCCGCAGCTCGCAATTTTCTTTCCTCACTGAAGGTCTTCATTGTATTGTATCCTATGGCGCTCAAAGAGAGGATAATCGATGAAAATACCAACAATTCCACAACAGTGAAAGCCTCCTCTATTGAGAAGCTGTTCGCTAACGGCGGCTTTCCAAAGCGGGAAGAGGGGGTTTTCATGATGAGCCTTTGGGGGGTCATATTTAACATGAATATTGGGCAACTAGATTTATATCTGCAGTCTGCTCAATGGGTAGATCTGTTCTACTGACTGAACCGTCGGGATTGTTCTGAACGGATCTCAAAGTATAGGTGAGCCGCAGGGTGAACGGGGTTTCATCTTCCGATGGTGCGCTGCTGGTGCCCACCTGTGAGCCAGATGTGATTGTGGGGATGGTATAGCGACGTCTCAACTCATAGACAGTGGTTCTATTGACTGGAATTGATGAAAGCACGGCATTGTTCCGCCAAATTGGTGGCATGTATGGAAACCACATGGAATATGTTGTGGGCATGTCGGATCTGGCAAAGCTTTCGAGACCTCCTCGCCTCGAAAAAGCTCGGCAGGCAGGGGAGGAGATATAAACCATGGCATCAGGAAACTCCTGTCCAGCCAGGTTGGCTTCGACAAAAATATTGTTTTCCATGCTCCACAGGGAAGCGTAATGACGAAGGGTTCTGATATCTTGATTAATGATACTTCTTGCCTCTGCCATTGCCCGTCCGTTGGAAGCAAACGCGATCTGTCGGTTGAGAATCGCGATGGAACTTGTCAGGACAACGGCAGAGACGCCTGCCGCAACGAGGGCTTCAACGATGGCAAATCCTTTATCAAGGTTTTGATTCCGAGGAGGACGAGGACGGAAGGTCATGGTTAATAGGCGCTCCTGATGCGCATGAGGGAAGGATAGACAGGGAAGCGTTTGTCAGGAATGAACACACCTTTAGCGTTACTATATCCTCCGGTCAAGACACCTGATAAGGCATCTTGGTTCCCAAACAGTGGAGTGATGAGCTCCATCCGTCCGGCAGGAATGGCGCTAATTGAAAAGCCTGTGTCCAGGCCCCTTATGTCCAGGTTACAGAGCCACCAAACGGTCAGCAACTGTTCAGGATATGTTCCAGAAGCAGCGCCTTGAGGCCCATAAACTAATCTACCGCGTGGAAGCCATAGGAACATGCCACCAAGGCTGGCATCTCCAGCTCTTTCAGAGACACGGTCAGGTTGAATAAAAAACGTTTGCTCAATATTGTTCGCGCAGGCTAAGGATGAACCTTGGCGTCCAAAAATTCGCAGACGATTCCATAGGGCTCGTCGCGTCGCCGTCCCATCAGCATTCAAAGCATGAGAATAATTTTGTCCTTGTACTCTGTGTTTCAAGCTGACATTTCCTGTTAGGGGGTCTAAGCCATCGCCAACATCGCCACGAATGATTAAGTTGACAGGGCGACGATCGGTATTCACCGTGAGTCTGATCGTTTCTGCAGGCGTAATTCTTGCATTGGCTTGAGGGAGGGGAGAACTTGGTGGAGATGGAATATTCGCAGACTGAACTCGGAGAACGATGGATTGTCCGGAGACGCTGGTGACTGTTCCGGTTAAGGAAGTCACTGGAGGGGGTCCATTCCATCCGTCAATGTTTGTGACACTGTATTCACTTCCAGGAAGGACATGGAAGACCTCGCCCGGTTGGAGATTGACCGTGATCATTACGTTATTTGTGTCGCCACTGATAGGCTCGTAGCTCAGACTGGCAACGCGGCGGGGAATGCCAATGCTCTCAATCCAGCAATCAATTTCATTCGGCCTGAATTGCCCTGGACGATTCGAATCTGTGTCATTGGATTCCCGGCATTCAGGAAAAAGAGCGCCGTTGGCATCATAGGGATAATTGTTCCTTCTCTCATTGATTTGGCGTGGCGTGACCCCAGCCGTCGGCCTGTCGGTATTGAAGGGATAGCGAGGTAAGTCACCATCGTTGGCTGGAATCACATCGGCAATGGGCAGGATCCGTGTCTCCAGGGGAACTGATGTGATCGATTGGTCTTGAAAGGGCTGACCATTCGGTAAACAGTTGTTCAGGCACTGCGGAAGTGCCACCCTCTGTCCGTCGTAACCCAAGATGCCAAGCGGTCGATTGGGATCCGTGATGTTCCTGAAATATCGCATTGCCAGACGATTCAAATTGGTGGCTACCCCAGCGATGCGCAAGCCAACCGGCGGGCCAGGAAGAGCTGCCTGGAAGGCGCCGTCGAGCCAGCTGGCGGGCAAGGTCGGCAGAGGCCAACCCTGGACATCGATGGTTCGCGTCAAGGTGTACGTGGACAAAACACGACCATTGCGGATCACCCTCCCTTCGACCGAGATTTGCCCGGATCCACCCGATAGAGATGTGAAGTCGTCACATTCTGATGGCCAAGGCAGGTCGGAGGCAGGGCGTTCCGGAGGCACGTAGTTGGTTACCAAATAGCGGAACTGTGTGTTGAGCGTTGTGTTCCTTGGTCCGATGGCACCGCTCAGGATGTTTCTGTACCCGTCTTCATTGTTTGGCGGCAATTGGTTGGGATGTTGCCCAGTAGCAGCAAGGCCACAGCGATTGAGCAATTCCTGGACAGCTGGTCTGGAGAGGGTGGTCAGCCTCCAGCCTGAGCGTATCTGGGTGGTATTCCCTGTCAGGCCAGTGGTGTAAGTGACACCGGAATCTGGTACCCACCGGGACGCCAATAAAAAACTTGCATAGGGATCGGTGCTGTGCTTGGCCAGCGGGTTGAGGATGCTAAGCACCCTGTTCATGCCACTTTCCGCCGCATCACGGGCCAGTTGTGCGTCCGTCTGCCTGGTCGAGCTCAAGTAGTTGCGAATGGTGCGATTCAGCAGCGTGCTCGCACCGAGCAGCATCAGCAGGGCTGCCGGGACGACCAAAGGCATCACGAAGGCTTGGTCCCCTCGGCCAAACCTCGAACTCCGGATCGTTATCAGGCCGCCTCGCCTTCGTGATGTCACCGTCATTCCCTGTTTCCTGTTTCTACCGTAATCGAAGTTTCGCAGAAACGACCGAAGTGTTGAAGGGGGGGGTACCACTGCCTAGAGCTTCAGACACAAAATTTTATGAGCCTCTGACGTTTGTTGTCAGGCTTGGGGCATTAACGCTAAAATACTATCCCTGAAAATGAGACTCATTCCAGAACGGAACTGAACATTGCGTTTTAACTGAATTTTCACCACTTTGGGCCCTTCCCTGTAGACTTCCAAGCCAGTGGAGTCCAGTCCATCAAGGACCACACGGTTCAGCGCTTGCCCCTCGCTGAGTCCCCCCGACAAGTCATAGGCGGGTCCGCAGCGCATCAAAACTGTTCCTCGCCAGATCCTGCTCGGGGCGGCTCCAACGCTGTAGGTGATGGTCCGTCCACGGGTCTCCAAGCTCAGGACAGGGATCCGCCCCCCCAGTGAGCATTCCGCGTTCCCTCCTGACTCGGGTCCCGATACCCAGTCACGGGCCATTCCCAATTCGTGGCGCAGGAGGACAAGGGTGCGGCGGGACACCTGACGTTCCCGCAGCTGGAGAATCCACCGCGCTGCTCCCTCGCTGGCCCCCCGCAGTCCCTGGATCGCCACGGTCGCCAGGGTCAGCCCCAGGGCCAGCGCCAAAAGCAGTTCCGGCAAGCTGAAACCCCACTCCCCAGGCGAACGTCGACTCGCCGGCAAACATCGTCCAGCGGTTTGTCCCTTCACGGGGTCATCTCCGGCTCGCAGCCAGAAGCTCCCTCTCGGCCCGCTCGGGTGACCCCGAGAGGCAAGCTCACCACCACGCAGCGCACCAAAGGGGTGTGAACGCTCCGAATCCATACCGTTCCCCCATCAAGCACCAGTCCGTTGGCGGTGAACCGCACCGGATCCGGCAGGTTGTGCGTCAGCAGGAGTTCAGCCCTTCCCGGGTCGACTCCCGAACCCAACCCTGGCCTCACGCCCATGCACCCGGGCAAGCCGGAACCATTGGGCGCCTCCCATCCCGCGGATCCGAGGCGCAGAGCGCAGGGGCTTCCCCCCCGCAACGCCGCGATTCGCCCGTCTTCCAGACCGTCCATCACGCGCTGGCTGGCTGTTTGCAGCCTCTGCAGGGCTAAAGACTCCGCTCCCCCGCGCCAGGCGAGAGAGCCGAGCAGAGCCAGAACAGCCAGAGCCACCATCGCCTCCGGCAGGGTCCAGCCGGGTTCACGATTCATGGCGGCCCCCCCGGCAGAGCCGCAACACCGAGGCGCTGAAGATCCGTTCTCGGCGCAGACCGTCATCGTCCCAGCGGAGATGCAGGGTTCCGGCGGGGCTCGGCGGGAGAGAAAGGGTGGCCGTGTCCTCCGGGCTGAGGGCCCGCAGGCGCGGCAACAGCTGAGCGATGGCGGCTTGGCAATCCTCAACGGGTTCCAGACGATCCGCCAGCTCTCGGGCCACCCCTTCGCTCCCCAGGAGCAGCTCCTCCAAGCGATCCAGGCGTTCCTCCCGTTGGCTGACATTCACACTGATGCGCAAGCCATGGGACCACAACTGCGCCGCGGCCGATGTGCCGAGCATCAACAGGAGAGAGGCCATCACCGCTTCCAGCAGCGTCATGGCTCCAGGCCTCCCGGCTCTCGGGAGCGCAGATCCACGGCTTGGGCAGGGGCACCGGTCAAGCGCACGGCAAACCTGCCGTGCCGCGGCGCGCGGCCCTGGCCCGCCACCAGCTGCACATCCAGCTGGGCGCTCTCCCCATCCGCTCCCGGGCTCCAGGCCAGCAGGCGCACGGGCACCGACCACACCACCAACAGGGTCAGGCTCACGACATCGGCCGGGGTGGCGCACGCGATGCCCGCCGTTGCCCATTGCGTTTGGGGGAGCGCCAACAGACAGGGGTGCGCCTCGTTGAGAACCGCCAGGAGATGGTGGGCAGCGGACACCAGCAGGTCCTCTTCCCGTCGCAGCCGTTCCAAGGCAGCGGTCTGCGCACGTTCCTGCAAGGCCAGAGCTTGCATGGTGAGAGCGAGGAGCAGCAACAGTCCTGCCGCCACAGCGGCGAGGGGCATCAGAAAGGCGGAGTCGTGGCGCGTTCGCGGTGTCCGGGACCAAGGCGGAACGGCCCGCCAGAGCAAACAGCGAGGCGAGAACATGACGGAAGCTCTCCGGGCTTCAAGTGTTCCCGGCAGGGGACAGCCGCGAAAGGCGATGGAGCGCTACTGGTTGAGCTTCAACACCGCCATGAAGGCTTCCTGAGGGACGTCCACCTTGCCCATCGCCTTCATGCGCTTCTTGCCTTTGGCCTGCTTTTGCAGGAGCTTTTTCTTCCGACTGATGTCACCGCCGTAGCACTTGGCCAACACGTCCTTGCGCATGGCGCTGATGCTTTCGCTGGCGATCACGCGGCTGCCGATGGCCGCTTGAATGGGAATCTTGAATTGTTGGCGAGGGATCAACTCCTTCAACTTTTCAACAAGTCCCTTGCCGACGTTATACGCTTTGTCACGATGAACAATGGTTGTGAGGGGATCGGCTTTCTCAGCGTTAATCAGAATGTCAAGACGCACAAGCTCATTCTTGCGGTAGCCAATCAAGTGATATTCCATCGAGGCATATCCCTTGGTTCGACTTTTCATCTGATCAAAAAAGTCGGTCACCACCTCCGCCAGAGGAACTTCGTAGTGCAGGGTGACCCGATCTGTTGTGATGTATTTCATGTCGATGAATTCACCCCTCCTCTCCTGGCAGAGCTCCATCAGAGTGCCGTTGTATGTGTTTGGCGTGTAAATCTCTAGCTTCACATAGGGCTCTTCGATCGATTCCCGTTTCTGTGGATCAGGAAGGGTGGCTGGATTGTCCACCATCAAGCAGCTGCCATCCAGCATGTTGACCTTGTAGACCACGGAGGGGGCCGTCACGATCAGATCGAGGTCGTACTCCCGCTCCAGGCGTTCTTGCACAATCTCCATGTGCAGCAAGCCGAGAAAACCGCAGCGGAAGCCAAAGCCCATGGCACTGCTGGTTTCCGGTTCATACTGCAGGGCCGCGTCCGAGAGGCGCAGCTTGTCCAGGGCTTCTCGCAGATCCGGATATTGATCGGCGTCGGTGGGAAAGAGGCCGCAGAACACCATTGGCTTGGCTTCGGTGTACCCCGGCAGCGGCTCGGCCGCCGGCGCCGACAGCAGGGTGATCGTGTCACCGACCCTGGCGTCGGCGACGGCTTTGATGGATGCCGCCAGATAGCCCACTTCGCCAGCGTGCAGACTCTCCACCTGCCGTTGATCCGGAGCCATCACGCCCACTTCATCCAGCTCGTAGCTTTTGCCGCTGGCCATCAACAAAACTTTGTCTTTGCGTCGGATCGTGCCGCTCATGACGCGGAAGTAAACGATCACGCCCCGGTAGGGGTCGTAGTAGGAATCAAAGATCAGGGCGCGCAGCGGTTCGTCCAGCCGATCCGGCGGCGGTGGCACGCGGTCCACCACCGCCTGCAGAATTTCATGCACCCCCAGTCCCGTTTTCGCGGAGCAGGGAATGGCGCCGGAGCAATCCAGGCCGATGATCGCTTCGATCTCGCTGCTGATCCGCTCAGGATCCGCGCCGGGAAGATCGATTTTGTTCAAAACGGGGATGATCTCCAGATCATTTTCCAAGGCGAGATACACATTCGCCAAAGTCTGTGCTTCCACCCCCTGGCTGGCATCCACCACCAGCAGAGCCCCTTCGCAGGCCTGCAAGGAACGGCTCACCTCATAGGAAAAGTCCACATGGCCTGGCGTGTCGATCAGGTTGAGGATGTAGGTCTGCCCGTCGGCGGCCTCATACTCCATCCGGGCGGCCTGCAGCTTGATGGTGATGCCTCGCTCCCGCTCCAGCTCCATGTTGTCGAGAAACTGCTCCTGCATGTCGCGGGCCGCGACGGTGCCCGTCTCCTGCAACAGCCGGTCCGCCAGGGTCGATTTGCCATGGTCGATGTGGGCGATGATGCAAAAGTTGCGGATCCGGGAAACGGGTACGTCGGTCATGCGGTCATGCGCGGGGGATGTCCCGGCTGGGGATGATGGGACTCCAGCAGTGATCCTAGGCAGCGGACCTGGAGAATCCCGGCCAAGGGGGAGGGATTGTGGCGAAGACTCCAGGGGGGGAATCCCGGTGAGACGTCCCGAGGAGAGGACGCGGGGGAGGGCGCCAAGATTCAGTGGACCCTGCGCGACTCTCGCGGCGCTCCCTAAGCTCAAGGCACTTTGCAGCATGCCGCCATGTCCACCGACGCCACCGCGCCCGTGGCAACCTCGGATCCCCGGGCCCTGACCTTGGAGAACGTCGAACGGGTGCTCGACGAGCTCCGTCCGTATTTGATGGCCGACGGCGGCAACGTGGAAATCGTGGAAATCGATGGTCCTGTGGTGAAGGTTCGCCTTCAAGGTGCCTGTGGCTCCTGCCCCAGCAGCACCATGACCCTCAAGATGGGCATCGAACGCAAGCTGCGGGAGTCCATCCCGGAAGTCACCGAGGTGGTGCAGGTGCTCTGAGGTCCCGGGGCTCAAACCCTGGCTGTCGCGCCAACCCGTAGGCTGCCCGCAAGCTTTCGACCCGGCCGTGCTGGATCAGCGCCTCCTGCGCGAAAACCCTGAGGTGATGTCCGAGCAGCTCCGCCGCCGGGGCCTGGAGGTAGATCTGCGCTACCTTCAGGCCATCGCCCTTCGGGAGCGGGAGCTGGAGGAGCGGCGGAGCGCTCTGCAGGCGGAGGGCAATCGCATCGGCCGGGAGGTGGGTCAGCGTCTGCGTTCCGGTGGTCGCCCGGACGATCCCGAGGTGTTGGCTCTGAAGGAGGAGGGAAATCGCGTCAAGCGGAGCGTGGCTGAGCTGGAGGAAGAAGAAAAAGAGCTCGAGCGCCGCCTGCGCGAGCGGTTGCTGGAGTTTCCCAACGTCCCCTCCGCCCAGACCCCCGCTGGAACGAGCGAAGCGGACAACGTGGTGGTCAAACTCTGGGGGGAACCCCGCCGCCCGTCCGCTGGCGAAGCTCTCAAGGAGCATTGGCAGATCCTGGAGGATCTGAAGCTGATCGAAACGGAGCGGTCCGTGCGCATCGCCCAGAGCCGTTTTGTCACCCTCCTCGGCCAGGCGGCCCGTCTGGAGCGCGCCCTGATCGCCTTCATGCTCGACCTGCATGGCCAGCGGGGCTATCGGGAGGTCTTGCCGCCAATCCTTGTGAACTCCGCCAGCCTCACCGGCTCGGGTCAGCTGCCAAAGTTCGCCGAGGAAAGTTTCAAGTGCGCCGATGACGATCTCTGGCTCACCCCCACGGCCGAGGTGCCCCTCACCTCCCTCCACCGGGACGAGGTGCTGGACGCCAGCCAGCTGCCGCTCCGTTACGTCGCCCACACCCCCTGCTTCCGCCGGGAGGCCGGCTCCTACGGAAGGGACACCCGCGGCTTGATCCGGTTGCACCAGTTCAACAAGGTCGAGCTCTACTGGTTTTGCCACCCCGAAGCGTCTGACGCGGCCCACGAGCGGCTCACACGGGACGCGGAGAACGTCCTGGAGTCCCTGGAGCTGCCCTACCGCCGCATGGAGCTCTGCACCGGTGATCTCGGCTTTTCTGCCGCTCGCACCTACGACCTGGAGGTGTGGCTCGCCGGGGCGGGCGCGTATCGGGAGATCTCCAGCTGCAGCACCTGCGGGGATTTCCAGGCCCGCCGCAGCAACATTCGCTGCAAGGACATGGACAAGGGCAAGAGCAAGGGCACCCGCTTGGTGCACACCCTCAACGGCAGCGGTCTGGCCGTTGGACGCACGATGGCGGCGCTTCTGGAGGCTGGCCAGCAGGCCGACGGCACCGTGCGCCTCCCCTCGGCTCTGGTTCCCTATTTCGGCGCTGAGGTTTTGGGGCGCCCCTCTCCCTGATCGCGCCCGGGGCCGCCCATCCCTCTGGTCTGCCCCCAGAATGAAACCCTCTGAACGGTCCCCGAACTGATGGGAGTCCTCACCGCCCTGGCCATCCTGGCTGGACTGATCGTGGTCCACGAGGCGGGCCATTTCTTTGCCGCCGTCTGGCAGGGCATCCGCGTCAGCGGGTTTTCCGTTGGCTTCGGACCTGTTCTTCTGGAACGCCAGCGACGAGGCGTGCGCTTCGCCCTGCGAGCCATTCCCTTGGGCGGCTATGTCTCCTTTCCCGACGATGACGAGACCAGTTCTTTCCCTTCGGATGATCCCAACCTGTTGCGCAACCGCCCTTTGGCCCAACGGGCTCTGGTGATCGCCGCAGGAGTTCTCGCCAATCTTCTGCTCGCCTGGCTGGTGCTCCTGGCCCAAGGCTTGGTGGTGGGGATCCCCGCTGGACCCAGCGCGTCGCCGGGCGTGCTCGTGGCGGGCGTGCAGCCCGGCCAGGCGGCGGCCCGCGCCGGCCTGCAACCCGGAGACCGCATCCTTGCCCTGGATCAACAGACCGTGGCTGGTGGGCAAGAGGCCGTGGCTGATCTGGTTCGACGCATCCAGGCCTCTCCGCAACGCCCCCTGCAGTTGCGGGCGGAGCGGGGCGGACGCAGCCTCAACCTCACCCTCACGCCAGCGGATCAAGGCGGAGTCGGTCGCATCGGCGCCCAGCTGCAACCCTTCGGCACGGAAACCTTCCGCGCCCCGAAGGGACCATTCGAGCCGCTTGCGCAGGCCAATCACGATTTCATCGCCCTCACGCGTCGCACCGTGGAGGGCTTTGCCAGCCTCGTCACCCACTTCGGCGCAACGGCCTCCCAAGTGTCTGGACCGGTGAAGATCGTGGAGATGGGCGCCTCCCTCGCTCGCCAGGGAGGCGGCAGCCTCTACCTGTTCGCCGCCCTGATCTCCATCAACCTGGCCGTGCTCAATGCCCTGCCTCTGCCGCTGCTGGATGGCGGACAGTTTGCGCTGCTCCTGCTGGAGGGGGTGCGGGGCCGCCCTCTGCCGGAACGCTTTCAACACGCCTTCATGCAGTCGGGTTTCGTGTTGCTGGTGGGGCTGAGTGTGGTGTTGATCGTCAAGGACACCTCTCAGTTGCCCGCTGTGCAGCAGTTATTCGTGCGTTGAAAACCGCTCGGGTGGCTCGCCGTTTCCAATCCTCGCCGTCGGCCCCTCATCCTTGCCCTTCGCACCAACCCGCGGCATGAAAAAAGCTCCTCGGCGAAACCAAGGAGCTTGGGCCTGGAGCGGCTGTCCGATGACTCTCGCTGGATGGAGTCAGCTCTGCTTGACGAGGCCCACCCGGCTGCGCAGACGACGGCTCCAACCCAGAGCGGCGCCAACGCCCAAGACGGGCAGCGGACCGGGTACATTGATCGGCGTCTGTGTCACTGTCACCAGGCCCGCGGTGCTGAAGGTGACGCCAGTGACAAAGGCCGCTGGATCGGTGGGGCTCAGATTAGCGGCTTCCGCAATGTCACGGATACTGAAACAGCTTTGGGGAGAGCTAAAGCTGTGTGGGATACCGCCCGTCAACTGGGTGACGAACTGGGAATAGGTGGAGCAGGCATCGTTGGAGAAGAACAAGCTGTATAAATTGTCATTGGCGAGCGTCGGTGCCGTGACTGAATTGAAGAGTGGTCCGCCGGTGACCCTGTAGTCGTAGCCCACGGTGACAGGTGGGTCGATGAAAATAGGAATGTTGGGCTGGACCGGGAATTGGAAGACAAAGGAGTCATCCACAATCACTGGCAGCAAGGGATTGTCCGGAGTGGTGCCGGGGGCCTGGCCACTGCTTGTGAAGGCAAACTGCCACAATCCGGGAGTGTCGGGGCTGACATTGCTTTGGTTGATCACATCCAGAATGGCGCCTGTGCGTGAACCCGGCAGCATGAAATAGTCCGTGTTGTTGCCAGCGTCATAGCCAGCCACGGCTGGAGTGCCGCCCAAACCGTTGGTGCCGCCACTGGCGCTTCCTGTCGTCCACTGAAGTTGCGCGTATCGGAATTGAGCCGTGAAAGCTCCTGAAGTGTCGCCAGGATTACGCTGAAGGACAAGCTGAAATGAATTTAATTTATCAGCACTCGTATTATAGTAGCCAACATTCGGCCAGGTCACGACCATTGTGTCTGCATTGGGCGCATCGTAGTACACGACATCGGACCCGACATTGCGCGTATCAACATCGGCCCACCACGGGGCGATGATGGGTCGTTGCGCCCCGGGAAATGCATTTGGAGTGTAACCGCTTAATGCTCCAGTGAAGGTGATATTGCCATTGTTATTGATCCAAAATGAAGTGTATCTCGTTCCAAAGAAGTTGATCGCAAAGGGCAAATCCAGCCGACCTGTCGATGAATCGTCGTTGCGGGCGAGGAAAGCTTCGCCGAAACCAAGTGGACCACCAAACCCGTTGAGAAGGGGCATGGGCGTCTCCCAGCCGCCAGCGCCGCCAGGCGCTCATGGGCGTGGGTGGCGAGGAGAGCGTCGGTTTGGCGCCGTCGATATCGTTGGTCCGCCTGTCGTCAAGGGTCATGGCGGATCTGGCCTGTGGGCGCCAGCGGGCGTCTGAACTGCTGGCGCGTCTGGGAGCGCTCTATCCCAAGGCCACGTGTTCCCTCCATTGGCGAACGCCCTATGAGCTGCTCGTAGCCACCATCCTTTCGGCGCAATGCACCGATGTCTGCGTGAACAACGTCACGCCCGGTTTCTTCGCCCGTTTCCCCGACGCCGCCGCCACCGCCGCAGTGGAGCCCGAAGTATTGGAACCGTATATCCGCCCCACCCGTTTTTTTCGCAACAAGTCCCGATCCCTCGTGGCCACCTCGCGCCTGTTGGTGCAGCACCATGGGGGCCAGGTGCCGTCCAGCATGGACGCGTTGCTCGAGCTGCCCGGTGTGGCCCGCAAGACCGCGAATCTGGTTCTTGCCGTCGCCTTCGGCATCAACGCCGGGGTCACGGTGGACACCCACGTGACGCGGCTGTCGCAACGGCTGGGGCTCAGCCTGGAGAGGGATCCGCGTCGCATCGAGGCGGATCTGATGGATCTGGTCCCCCAAGCCGAGTGGGAAAATCTGTCGATTCGACTGATCGTCCACGGGCGGCGCGTCTGCACGGCCCGAAGGCCAGCCTGCACGACGTGCCTCCTGGCTGATCTCTGCCCCAGTCAGCTCAAGGGGTAAACTCAACAAGACATTGGTTCTGCTCCCCTGGCCGCATGGCGAAAAAGTCGATGATTGCGCGCGATGTGAAGCGCAAGAAGATGGTGGATCGCTTCGCCAGCAAGCGCGCCGCCCTCAAGGCCGCCATGGAGGCGGCGCCCGATCCGATGGAGCGGCTCGAGATTCATCGCAAATTGCAGGCCCTTCCCCGCAACAGCGCTCCCAGCCGCCTGCGCAATCGCTGCTGGGCCACGGGCAAATCTCGGGGCGTTTATCGGGATTTCGGTCTCTGCCGCAACCAGCTGCGAGAGCGCGCCCACAAGGGAGAGCTTCCCGGCGTGGTGAAGTCGAGCTGGTGATCCCGGCGGCCTGTCCCATCGGGTCAGGCCAGCGCTGATGGAGGTAGCGACCGGTGGGCGTCCCGTCCCCGGTCGTTTTCATGCCAGGTGCCCCTGCCCCGCAGCGTGCCGCCCCCCTTTCCTTGGGCGTCCTTTTGGCTGACGGCCCAGCCGACCAGCTCCACCTCTTGGAACCCGTTGGAATCCAGAAAAAACCGAAAACCCGACGGGGGGGACAGGTCGGATGCCAGAATCGAAAAGACTCAGAAGCAATAACGCCCAGTGCAAGGACAAACGCAGTCGATCTCCTTTGATGGCCGGGAGATCCGACTGACCAGCGGCCGTTACGCGCCTCAAGCCGGTGGCGCCGTCATGATCGAGTGTGGAGATACCGCCATTCTGGTGACGGCGACCCGCTCCACGCCCCGCGAAGGAATTGATTTCCTCCCCCTGATCTGCGATTACGAGGAAAGGCTCTATGCGGCGGGACGCATTCCTGGCAGTTTCCTCCGCAGGGAATCGCGTCCTCCAGAGCGGGCCACCCTGATCGCTCGACTGATTGATCGTCCCCTGAGGCCGCTCTTCCCCTCCTGGATGAGGGATGACCTGCAGGTGGTGGCCACGTGCATGTCGCTCGATGAGCGGGTCCCGCCCGACGTTCTCGCGGTCACCGGCGCCTCCATGGCCACGCTTCTCGCCCAGATCCCCTTCCATGGCCCGATGGCTGCGGTGCGTGTGGGTTTGTTGGGCGATGATTTCGTGCTCAACCCCAGTTTTCGGGAAATCCAACGCAGCTCCCTCGATCTCGTGGTCGCTGGCACCCCGGATGGGGTGGTGATGGTGGAAGCCGGGGCTGATCAACTTCCAGAGCAGGATGTGATCGAAGCCATTGATTTTGGCTATGAGGCCGTCAGTGAACTCATCAAGGCACAGATCGGTCTTTTGGCGGAGCTTGGCCTGAATCCCGCGCCGATTCCTCAGCCGCAAGCCACAGATCCAACCCTGCCGGCCTTCCTTGAGAAGCAATGCGCCAAGGGTATCGGTGAAGTGTTGCTGCAGTTTGAACTCAGCAAGCCGCAACGGGATGCCAAGCTGGATGTGATTCAGGCGGAAGTGAGCGAAAAGATTGCGGCGCTCAAAGATGATGATCCGGTGAAGGTGGCTGTGAGCAACAGCAGCAAGGTGCTCGCCAATGGTTATAAGAGCCTGACCAAAAAGTTGATGCGCCAGCAAATTCTCAAAGACGGTCGTCGCGTGGACGGTCGCCAGTTGGATGAAGTGCGTACCATCTCCGCCGCCGCCGGCGTGCTCCCCAAGCGTGTGCACGGCTCCGGACTCTTCCAAAGGGGGCTCACCCAAGTGCTCTCCACGGCCACGCTCGGCACGCCCAGCGATGCCCAAGAGATGGATGATCTGAACCCCGCGAAAGAAAAACTTTATCTCCATCACTACAACTTTCCTCCGTATTCCGTAGCGGAAACCCGCCCCATGCGTTCGCCAGGTCGGCGGGAGATCGGCCATGGCGCCCTCGCGGAGCGCGCCCTTCTTCCCGTGTTGCCACCCAAGGAAAACTTCCCTTATGTGCTGCGCGTGGTCAGCGAGGTGCTCAGCTCCAATGGATCCACCTCCATGGGTTCGGTGTGTGGCAGCACCCTGGCCTTGATGGATGCTGGTGTGCCGATCAAGGCACCGGTCAGCGGTGCGGCCATGGGACTGATCAAGGACGGTGACGAGGTGCGCATTCTCACTGACATCCAGGGAATTGAGGATTTCCTCGGTGACATGGATTTCAAGGTGGCGGGCACGGAAAAGGGCATCACTGCCCTGCAGATGGACATGAAGATCACCGGGCTGGGAATGCCGACCGTCTCGGAAGCGATCAAACAGGCCCGTCCCGCCCGTCTCCACATCCTGGAGAAGATGTTGGAGGCGATCGACAAGCCTCGCGACACCCTCTCCCCCCATGCGCCCCGCCTGTTGAGTTTCCGCATTGACCCTGAATTGATCGGCACTGTCATCGGTCCAGGCGGCCGCACGATCAAAGGCATCACGGAACGCACCAACACCAAGATCGATATTGAGGATGGCGGCATGGTGACCATCGCCAGCCACGATGGGTTGGCTGCGGAAGAAGCCCAGCGGATGATCGAGGGGCTCACCCGACGCGTGAGCGAAGGGGAAGTGTTCTCCGGCGCGGTCACTCGGGTGATTCCCATCGGCGCCTTCGTGGAGATTCTCCCCGGCAAGGAGGGGATGATTCACATCTCCCAGCTCTCGGAAGCCCGGGTGGAGAAGGTGGAGGACGTTGTCAACGTCGGTGATCACGTCACCGTGCGGGTGCGGGAGATCGATAACCGCGGGCGCATCAACCTCACCCTCCGCGGTGTTCCCCAACAGGAACCCGTCTCCCCTTGAGGACGGACGCCTCTCCCTGAGCCCGCCATCCTGGCGCTCAGGGCCTGCATGGCTCGTGAGGCCGATGGCATCTGTCCATCGGCCTTTTTGTTTTGGAACCCTTGACGGTGCGGGGTGGATCTGTGGAACGTGAGCAGCGACTCAAACGCGAAAGTGTGGATCAATGCGGTCCATGGCCGATGCGGCCCTCTCGCAGAGTTCGCTGTGGGCGACGCCATGGCTGGCAATCAGGCAGCCGGCCTGGAGTCCATCTCCCGCGTTGTAGAGCAACGGGCGACCATCCGCATGGCTGAACGCACCGCCGGCGGCGCTCAGCACGGCCTCCGGTGCCGCCATGTCCCAGTCTTTCGGGGCGGTCTTTCCGGAGAGAGAGAGATAAACATCCGTCTCTCCGCGCAGGATGGTGGCCACCTTGCCCCCCACGCTGCCCATCGCCCGGCTGGAACCGATCCCCAAGGCCTCCACCACCTGGTCCAGCCGCTGGTCGCGATGGCTGCGGCTGGCCACCAGGACAAGATCCGCAGCTTGGCGGCGAGCGCTCAGCCGGGGCGGATGGGAGCTGCCATCGGGGCGTTCGCACCAGGCGGCGTCCCTTGCCCCGCCGTCTCCCTCTCGATCCGCGAGCAACCCGATCCACAACTCTTCCGGCTCCGGCAGAAGGATGAGGCCGAGCACAGGTCTCCGCCCACGCACCAACGCCAGATGGACCGCGTATTCACCCGTGCCCTGAAGAAAGTCGCGCGTGCCATCGAGGGGATCCAGCAGCCAGAGCCATTCGCTGGCGATCGGCTGCCCAGCGGCCAGCCACTCTTTGGCGGTTTCCTCGCTGAGGAGGCTCCAGGGGGCCTGCGGGAAGGCGGCGGCGAACCCGTCGAGCAACCAGCGGTTGACCGCCAGATCCGCTGCGGACACCGGTCCCTCGCCTCCCTCCTCCACGGTGAGGGCTGGCGGGAACCCATGGGGGGGCGTCTCGCCCCGCGCGTAGGCCCGCAGGATCGCCGAAGCGCCCCAGGCCAGCCGACGCAGCTCCTCAAGCAACGCCGCCCCCTCCACCCCGGCGGGCAATGGCACAGCGGAGGGCCAGGAGGGAGCGGAGGCCATGATGGAAGGGATCCCGTCGGTGCTGGGGTCATTGTGCAGCAGCTGGGAGGAGCGCCCTTTGGAGTTGGCCGAACCCGCCCCCGGGGTGCTCTACCTGGTGGGCACACCAATCGGAAACCTGGCGGATGTGTCCCCCCGCGCTCGCGCGGTGCTCGCGGACGTGGAGCACCTGGCCTGTGAGGACACGCGACGCTCAGGCCTGCTGTTGCAAGCGTTGGGGCTGAAGCGGCCCTTGATCAGCTTTCATCAGCACAACCAGGCCAGCCGCCTGCCGCAACTATTGGAGCGCTTGGCGGCGGGGGAGTCGGTGGCGGTGATCAGCGATGCCGGCCTGCCCGGGATTTCTGATCCCGGAGAGGCGCTGGTGGCCGCGGCCCGCGAGCAGGGGCGCCCCGTGATCTGCGTTCCCGGACCTTGCGCGATCACCACCGCCTTGGTGAGCAGTGGTCTGCCCTGTGATCGCTTCTGTTATGAGGGTTTTCTGCCCCCCCGCAGCGCCCAACGGCGACAGCGGCTGACGGCCTTGGCGACGGAGGAGCGAACCCTGGTGCTCTTCGAGGCGCCCCACCGCCTACTCGCCCTGTTGGAGGATCTGTTGACGCTGCTGGGCGACAGGCCCTTGCGGGTGGCCCGGGAACTGACCAAACGCCATGAGGAGCAGGTGGGTCCGACGGTGAGCGCCGCCCTGGCCCACTTCCGCGCGCACCCGCCCCTGGGGGAGTGCACAGTGGTGGTGGGCGGAGCGCCCGCCGCCGCTCCCGTTTGGGATGAGGACATCCTGCGGGAGGCCTTGACGGCGCTGCTGGCCGAGGGCCACAGCGCCAAGGAGGCCAGCCAGCTCCTCGCGGAACGCACTGGCCATCGACGCCGCGAGCTGTATGCGCTTCTGCATCGGTCGGGGGTGGACGAGAGTGGAGGGGCTGTGCCGTCGTGATGGGGATGCTGTTGTTGCGGGCGCGCCTGGTGGTGGGGAGCCTGGTGGGGGCGGCTTTGGTGTTGGTCGCCGTCAGCCTCGGAGCTCAGAATCTGAGCGATCGGCCCGCCCTGCGGTTGGGGGTGGGGCGCACAGCTCCCCTGCCCACCGGCTTCCTGCTGGGGATGGCCATGGCGGCGGGCCTGTTCAGTGGTGGCGCCGCCGTCGCTCTGCTCGGCGATGAGGGCGAGCGGGAGGAGGCGGGGCGCTAGCTCCGGAGCCCTCACTGGAGGGGCTGAGCAGCAGGTTGGACCGGCCAGCCGTGGGACACAGGCAGCCGTGGGATGGGGCAGTGGTGGGACCGGCTCTTCTGAACGACGGCCTACAGCCCCCCGGGGAGGGCGTAAAGAGCCCCTTCGATGACGACCCTGCTGATGCCCTGGGCGCGCAGGTAGGGGGCTGTGCGGCCCAGGAGGCCGGGATCGGGCAGTTTGATCACGCGCTGGGTGCGACCGCACTGGCGCTTGGCATGGCGCGGATTGGTGAACAGCACGAGGGCCTGCTGGTTCTGCTCCTCGGAGGGCAGGCGGCCCAATTCGGGGATGGACGCCAGGGGGAGGGCCTGAAGCTCGACGGTCTTGTCCACCAGCAGATAGGCGCAGCTGGGAAGCACTTCTGGTGTCCAGGGGGCGGGGCGGGTTTCGCGCTGGTCATCGATGGCGAGGGGCAGGACGGCCACCGGATGAAAAACACTGCTGTCGAAGGGGCCATCGCCATCGCCATCGCCATCGCCATCGAGCAGCAGGTCCTCCTCGCT
>VGQX01000026.1 GCA_016882305.1 Cyanobacteria bacterium K_Offshore_surface_m2_239 | reverse complement strand
ATCAGCACGTAGATGTTGGGGCGGGTGTTGAGCTCCGCCGGCATGTCGCGGAATTTGTGGATCATCGTGACGATGATGCCGCGGTAGTCGGAGGCGAGCAGCTGGTTGAGGCGAGCGATACTGCTGGCGTGCTCCACATTGCCGAGGCCGAGGGCGGCGAGGTTCTTGAGCATCTGATCTTCCAGCTCATTGCGGTCGATCATCAGCAACACGGTGGGCTTGTCGGCGGCGGGCAGGCGGAACAGCAGCTCGGCAGCCTTGATCATCGTGTAGGTTTTGCCGCTGCCCTGGGTGTGCCAGATCAGCCCACGGGTGCGCGAGGGGCAGAGGGCGCGTTCGAGCACGGCCTCCACGGCGCTCACCTGATGCTGGCGGAGGATGTATTTGTTGAGTTCTTCGTCTTTCTCGGCAAAGACGATGTAGTGCTGCAGGAAGCCGAGCAGCTGGGGGATGGCGCAGAAGCTCTGGACTTTGGCTTCAAGGTTGCCGATCTGCTCATGCTTCCAGGAGAAGAGGTTGCGGCGCACGGTGTTCCAGCTGACGCCATAGGAGAAGCCGATCGCATCGGTGGCGGTGAACAGCTGCTGGCTGATGAACAGCTCGGGCGTTTCCTGGTGGTAGCGGCGGATCTGATCGACGCCGAGGGCGATGGCTTCCTGCTTGTCGGCGTTCTTGCATTCGATCACCAGCACGGGGATGCCATTGATCAGGAAGACAACGTCTTCCAGGGTGCTGTAGTGGCCGTTGTGAAAGGCCCACTCTTCGGTGACTTCGTAGCTGTTGCGCCAGGCTTCCGGCGGCCGGGATGTGTCGTCGTAATCGATCAGGATCAGGTCGCGTTCGCGCTGTTCGGCCTGATCCACAAAGGTGCCGCGGTTGCGCAACAGCTCCACGAAATCGAGGTTGCCGTGGATGGTGGCCTGAAATTGCCGCAGCCACCGCAGCAGGGCACCGGATTCGTCGCTGTAGGCGGGATTGAATTCGCGAACCTTGGCCTCCAGCAGGTCGACGAAGTAGAGGGCGGTGCTGGTGGCGGACTCGGTGGGCGAGCTGGTGGGCGCAAAACCGCGCCGTTGTTCAGCCTGCCGCCGGGGCACCACGGTCCAGCCGATCGCCTCGGCATAGGCGAGGATGCGGGACTGAACGGTTTTGTGCTCGCCGGGGGTGGGCATCTATAGATCCCGTTGGGCAGCTGTCATGGGGCGCACAGCCGCTCTGACTCAGCCCATAGCTTATTGCGGATCCAGCCAGTCTGGCCCAGCGCATCCGCAGGAGGAATTCTTGAACAAGCTGTTCAAGATTTGACGGTGTCAGTCGAGCTGCTTGGCCAAGACCAGACTTTTCAGAAACTCTGGCGCGAAGTCGGCTCCATTGGGCCAGCAGACGGTGCGAAGCTCGGGATCGAGGAAGGCCTGTTTGAATTGCTCAGGATCACGAAGCGGCTCAAACATTGGTCCCGTGAGCTCAGCGGCTAGGTTGACCTCGCCATGGGTTCCATCATTGAACTGAAGGAACAGAGAATGGTCGGAGGTGACTTGGGCCGAGGTGATGTGAAGCATTTCTGTCTCTGGAAGATGGGCTATTCAATCGGAGCAATCTTGCACAGGGGCTCGAGTCATGGGAAATCCCAAGTGTTTTTGTAACTCCGCCTATAGTTTGGCAAAGCCGCTCCACTCCCGCCGTTTGCCCCAGGCATGGGCTTACTACTTCTCTACGATGCTACGACACATGTATTTGTAGAATAGGATCAGTTAGCGGCTGGCTATGCTGGCGGCGATGTTCCAGGCAGAATGGGTGCTCACCTGAAGGGCATTAAGCCAGCTATCTTAATCGGGTGACGAGTGATCGTCCTGGTCATCATTGACAATGCATAAACATGCCCTTTCGATAAGAGATGAGCGCAGATCCTGGCGTGGATGCATACTAAGGGGCTTTCTTTTTGTCCTTAGCGCCATCAAACAGGCCACGATCATGTCCCCTCGACAATGCATAAGAACGAGCTGCAATATCTTCTCGACTGGACCTGAGCAAGAAAGTATCAGCGACAGAACTTCTGCATATTCTAATTGCGAGGCGTGGAACATAAACTAGTCAAGACTAAATGAGCAATCTGCTGTTCATTCGGGCTAATCGTGCGATCAAAACGAAATCTAGACTCAGGAAGCTCGTTAGAGAGCTTTTGGAAAGCTGTATTGTAAAAGTTCCGCAGAATAAAGCTACCGAATGCCAGTGGGGTGACAGGTGAGCATACAGGGATTCTACAGTTCTCATATTGGCCCAGCGTTAAGTGCGAATACGGATGATCTACATCAACGTAGCGACCGGCATCCGCATTGAAGTCAAATCGAATAGGAAAAGCAACGATTCTGCGCGATACAATATCCGCATAGATGTCGTCAGATAGATATGCTTCGGGGTCGTTCTGGAAGTGCTCCAAGTCGGGTGAAGGGAAATAACTGAGGGAATGTTCAATTACTTCTCCGCCTTTAAATCGGTATCTCAAGCAGACCAATGCTCCATCAAGCAGCTTCATATTAAAACACCCAGCCTCCAAAAGCGACTCGTAAATATCCCTATAAGAGACATTCCGAAGAGCTACAGTTAGTGAAGCAGCATTTTTGACGGTGATTTCGAAACTCTCGTTTTTGGTGCCATAGGTAGAAGGGAAATTCTGCTCATTCGACAAGCTCAGCCCCACTAGAGCGATGGTAAGTTCATTGATCTCTCTCAGCGTGTCATCTGACTTCATATTGTTTCTCGTCTTATTTTGCGATTAAAGATTACTTCTAACTTTTTGACAATATCTTCGGGATAATCTTCGATAAAAGTCTCGCCGCTCTCCAGAGAAATGAGCAGATCAATCAGGGATTGTTGCTTCTGACTTAGGCGTTCTTTTTCCACCTTTGACATATCGCGGTTGACAATCGTTATTTCTTTGCGCTCTGCCTCAGTCGGATACCGAAATTCAAGCCTGAAGTCTAATTCTTTTGCTCGTTCGAACTCTTCTTTTAATTGAAGCATCTTTGGACCTATTCCAAGAACTCGAACCCACGCTTTGCTTCGCGTAATGGCGGTAAATAATCTGTTCCGAACTCGGGCAAGATCACGAGGACGGAATGCGGAAAAGCAGTCTTGCGCATTGATAATGTAGACCATTGCCGCTTCGTTGCCCTTTGCGCGAAAGATCCCTGTGAATGTCACCGTGCCAGGCTCTGAAAAACTATCGGCGGAATTAGTAACTCCCGCTAAATTGGAATTCACTCCCTGTTGCATAAGTATGCGTCTTGCGTTACCCACAGCTGATTTCGTTGTTAATGGGTCGGGATTAATCACGATGATATCATCAGGCAAGAGTTCGTCCGTCGATAGATTCTCGCAAATCCCCTTAATAAGACGGTTGGTTTGAGCTTCTTCTGAATCGAACACTTCGAAAGAAATCAGATCATCAATTGTAGAGTGGCGTTCAAGCCACTCGGGGCTTGATTTCGGAGACCTTTGAAGGGTCACAGATTTACCATCTTTGAGTTCTCCTCTGGCTATCTCATAGCCTACATCGAGCCAGAGATGACTATTCTCAAAGATTTGAACCAATCCGCTTGATCGATATATGCCAAAGCCCAACGCGTGAGCAGTAGTCAGTACAGGACGCGAGTTGCGGTAACAAGTGTCTAGAATTATGTCTTGCTTTGGCTTTCCAGGTTCTTCGGGGTGAAGAACAACCCGAGGTGAGCCATCAGGAAGATTCCCGAAAATCTCCTCCATAGGCGGAAGCGAACGCGTCCCCAGATTTTGCAGCTCATCATAGGCATAAACCAAGCGCTTTGGCGCCTTCAGTAGTTCGTAGCAAAGCAACAGAAAGTTAGGAGCAAAGTCCTGTGCTTCATCGACGAAAATAGCATCATATCCTTGTGTTATAAGCTTTGCCGACTCGAGTGCAATATTGCATGCTCCTTCGAACTCTTTGTTCTCGGGAAACTTTATCTTCGCATTTTGATAGTCGAAATATTCAACACCATGGTCTTTACAGAACTCATAGTAGATGCCAGCTCTTTCCGGCCCGCCAGGCGCTCCCCATGCGTTCAAAATTCGGAGCTTCTCCCAGTCAGGTTCTGCATTTGCCTGCTCAAGAACGAATGTAGTAATCAGGGCCTCAAACTGCTTTTTGAGTGAGCGGGTGTGGAATGTCACTGCGATATTCCAATCGGGGTGCCTTGCATGTAAGTAGGCAGCTTTCAGTGCTAAGACAGTCGTTTTACCAGAGCCCGCCAAGCCCCGAATCCGTTGCACGCCCTCGAACGTTTCAACAACTGCGGCACTTTGCTGCATATCTAGGTTGGCAATCGAATCCTCAAGTGCCTTAATCTTAGAACCTTTGGAATCAGGGTCTTTAAGATCACGCCTGCGTCGGCCTCGACGAAGTGTCGAGATTGCTTGGATTACGGAGACCAGCGAAGTGAAGACGTCGCCGTCTTGATTGTCCAGAGCTTCAATGGTTGAGAGTAGATTTGCTGAATTACAAAGTGGATATCCGTCTTCAGTGTGACCAGAGATGTTGGCTAGTGCTGGTGCAAACGTGAGCGTGTGAATATCTACCCTAAGTTTGCGTTTGTGGATCAGTGATTGGTGTTGCAAGAGCTTCGCCTGCATTTTGTTGAATGCTTCATCTTGTTCATCTTGGTATTGGCCAACTTCACGACCTTCGATGAGATTAAACAGAATCAATCCTTTTTTCGATGACACCAAGAGGGCATCGATTGGGAAAGAGCCCTCAGGCGTACCGATGATCGGATACCCAATATATAGTGTACCCTCAAGGGCCTTTTCCGCCGCCAAAGTCTCGGCCAGTTGCTTGCTTGAAACAGGCTTGACTGTGCTACCCCAAACAGTGTTGATCATGATAAGGACATAGTGTTTACAATAACTTTAGAATGGCGTGTTTGTCTGATGGCCGTAACGCTGATGTTCGATGACATCAGTTCATGAAGAAGGCTGCGAAAAAGGCCTTGGAGGCTGCTTCGCTGCGTGGAAGCCACTCGAATCTTATGATCTGCTGCGGCAAATAAGTCTGAAATCTGGATTTGCTCTTCAAGCGACGGCATTGGTATAGGCCACGGTTTGAGAAACTGGATATTGATGTTCTTCTGTGTGCCTCTCGGAGAGAGGCGATCCATCTCCTGCTGCTGGGTCATGAGATAATAGTTGAGGAACTCAGTATGAACATCCTTATTGGGGGTAATGCCGATGAGGCTGTCGGGACACGCAGAATCAAACTCCAAGATCCCGGTGAAGCCAATGTTTGCAGCAATTGTGATTAAAATTGTTCCAGCCGAAAACATTTTGCTGATGGCAAGGCCGTCCTTGTTGAGGGTTTGTGCATAAGAGCGAACGCGACCGTCGCAATTGGAGACGTCACCGGTTTGAACGAATGGATACTCGCCACCATAGAAACGGGGCTCATTGCGTGGCCGATGCGCGAACTTGCCGCGTTCGATCTTTGCTATGTCACCCAGCTCAACCACCTCCCAACTCTCCGGCACCAGCCCAATCTCCGTCTCCTTCTGGGGCTCCCCCCGCAACCCCTCGCTGAACAGCTTCTGCATCAGCGCCTGCTTCAGCTCCGTGGTAGTCAGGATGATGCGCTCCTGCGCTTCGATCGCCTTCTGAACGCTTGCCAGCACTTTTGCGATACTCTTCTGTTCAGAGAGGGGTGGTGCCGACAATTTGAATTCGCGTAGTGAAGGCCAGGAAGTCCTTGGGTGCTGAACGCCTGTTGTTGTTGCTGTCGCGTGCGCAATGAAAGGATCACTATGAATCAGGAACTGCAGGAAGTTTGGATCGCAACTTTCTTGCGCCCGAAATGCAAGTATATCTGTTGAGCAAACTCCGTTGAAGCCGGCTTTGGCACCTTTGCGGAGGTAAGGTCGTAATTTTCCAAAGAGTACGTCATTGGCTCTGAATGCTGTCTTTTGGGATTTGATGTCGCTCTCGATGCCTTGACCGACAAATGCTGGATAGCCTTGAGATAGGTGCTCTAGCCCGATGTACGGTGTATCTCCACCGCGTACAGGCTTGTAGGAATCGCTAACACGGTCACATAGATCTCCAAGCTGAACATTTCTCCAGCCATCTGGCAGCGGATCAATCAGCATAGTCGTGCTACTCATACCCCCAACCTCCCCAGAATCTCCCGCAGAGCCCGGTCCGCTTCGCGGGCTTCGGCCTCGATCGCGTCCAGTTCCCTGACGATCTCGGCGATCGGACGGTATGTGGCGGCGTCGCTGGTGTGGATGTAGCGGCTGGGGGAGATGTTGAAGTCGTTCCTGGCCAGCTCCTCCCGCTCCACCACGCGGCTGAACTTGTCCTGTTCCTGCCAGTGGATCAAGGCGTCGGCGATGCAGCTGATGCCAGCCGCCGGGATGAAGTTCTTGGGATCGCCCTTTTCATACACCTGGCTGGCATTCACCAGCAGCAGCCTGCCTTGCCGCTCCGCCGGCTTGGCCTTGTGCAGGAACACCACGATGCCCGGCGCGGTGGTGTTGTAGAAGAGGTTCTCTGGCATGTAGAGCACAGCCTCGATCAGATCCTGCTCCACAAACCACTGGCGTACGCTCTTTTCCTTGTTTGTGCCGGCATTGCCGGAGCCGCGGGAGGCGGCGCCCGTGTCGAGCACCACGGCGCCGCGGCCGCGTTCGTTGAGGCTGGCGGCGATGTGCTGGATCCAACCCCAGTCCGCCGATTGCTTGCCCGGGAAGCCGGCACCGGCTGGGAAGCGGCCCAGTTCGTCGCTGTCGTAGTCGGTGTCGGTGAACCAGTCCTGGTTCCACATCGGGTTGGCCACCACCCGGTCAAACGTGCGCAGCCGGCCGCCACCCAGCCGGAACTTGGGGTTCTTGAACGTGTCGCCGATCTCGATTTCGCCCTCCAGGTCGTGGATGATCATGTTCATGTTGGCCATCGCCCAGGTTTCCGGCACGTATTCCTGCCCATACAGCTTCAGCGGCGCCACGCCTCGGCCCGCCTTTTCCTCCATGGCGATTTCGCATTTCACCAGCAGGCCGCCTGAGCCGCAGCAGGGGTCGTAGATCTCCATGCCCGGCTCCGGCTGCAGCACCCTTGAGATGATCTCGCCCGCCTCCGGTGGCGTGTAAAACTCGCCGGCGCTCTGGCCGCTGCCCTCGGCGAACTTGCGGATCAGGTATTCGTAGCTCTTGCCGATGATGTCGGCCTCCACATCCTTCAGCCCCAGCCGCTTGTTGCTGATCGCCTCGATCAGGTTCGACAGCCGGTCGTCGTCCAGATCCCGCTGGCCATGGGTGGTGGCGTTGAAATCCACCCGGTCGATGATGCCCTGCAGCCTCGGGTTCTCCCTGGCGATCGCCCGCAGCTGGTTGGTCACTCCCTCGCCGATGCGGTCGGCCAGCTGGCGGATCACGCTCCACACAGGCTGCTCCGGATCCTCCGGCCGCAGCGGCAGATAAAACCGCACCAGCTTGTGGTCCAGTTGCACCAGTTGGAACGCCTTGGCGCGGTTGCCCACCTGCTCGGCAATCCTGTTCAGCTCATCGTCGAATACATCGCACAGCCGCTTGGTGAAGATCAACGGCAGGATGTAGTCCTTGTATTTGGCCGCATCCTTGGCGCCGCGGATCGAGCAGGCCGCATCCCAGATCCAGGATTCCAGGGATTTGTCTTTGCTCTCAGCCGCCGCTCCCTTGCCGTTGCGCCCGGCGGGGCGGCCCCGGCCGTTGCCGGAGGGGTTGCTGCCATTGGCTGACGCCGGCTGCTCCGCGGGCTCGGCGCCGACCAGCGCAACCGAATCAGAGCGTCCCCGGCCCCGCACCACATACCGCCGCGCCACCAGCTCGGCTTTCACCGCTTCATACTCCGCTTCCTCCCAGCCCAGGGCCTCCCGCAACTCCGCGTTTCGCGCCCGGTTGCCGCTTTGCGCCAAGGCCTCCAGGAAGTCGTTGAGCTGCACCTGGTCAGGCATCGGTGCTTTGCGTACCCAAACTCAGGCTTATTCTGCCTGCTCGGCGGTTGGCCCGCTCACGTGGGCCGCTTGTGGTGCCGCAGGGAATCGCCCAGCGACAGCGCCAGGAACACCAGCCCGATCAGGCCCGTCACCCATTCCGGCAGGTGGGTGTGGTGCTCCGCCAGCCAGATGCCCGCCAGCATCAGGCCGCCCAGGGCGCCGATGGCGTAGTGGGCGCCGTGTTCGAGAAAGATCAGCTGGTCCAGCGCCCGCTCGCGGCTGATCATCAGCGTGAGGGAGCGGATGAAGAGGGCCCCCAGGCCCAGGCCGGTCATGATCAGGGCCAGGTTGGAGGTGATGGCGAAGGCGCCGATCGTTCCATCCAGGCTGAAGGAGGCATCGAGCAATTCGAGATAGAGCAGGCTCGCCAGCCCGCCCCCCGCCGCCAGACGCTCGCCGGCCTGCTCCTCATCGCCGAAGGCCTCCGCCAGGGAGGTGCTCAGCAGCTGCAGCACCAGCCCCAAGATTCCGGCGATCATCACCTCCCCGTGGCGCTCCGCCGGCAACGCCGCCACCAGCCCCAACAGCAACAACAAGGCCAGGGCGATCTCCACCGCCTCCACCCGCCCGGCGGCGCTCAGGCGGCGCTCCAGGGGCCGAAACCAATGGAGGGTCTTGGCTTCATCGAAGAAGTAGCGCAGGAACACCATCAGCAGAAACATGCCGCCGAAGGCCAGGATGCGCGGCTCGGCCAGATCGAGCAGCTGGCGATACACCGCTGGCTGATGCAGGGCGGCATCGAGGGCCCGCTGCAGGCTGACCCCACCGGCCAGGGACACCATCAGCAGCGGGCCGACGAACCGCACGCCGAACACCGGGATCACCAGGCCCCAGGTGAGGAAAAACCGCTGCTGGCCCGGCGTGAGCGTCTCCAGCACCCGGGCGTTCACCACCGCGTTGTCGAAGGAGAGCGACACCTCCAGCACCAGCAGCACCAGGGTGACCCAGGCGGCGCTCAGCCCCTGCCAGCCCAGCACGATCGCCAGCCCCGCAGCGCAACAGGCCAGGGGAGCAACGAGATAGCGGAGATACCGCCAAGGCATGGGCTGAAGGAGGAATCATTCCCCATGTTGACGGGTGGCCCCACCGCCGAACGGGGCTCAGGGGGCGGGCGGTTTTGGCTGGGCGGGGTCCTGCAGGCTGTCGGGGGCCTGGCGTTCCAGCTGGCGCTGTTCCAGGGCGGAGAACAGCTTCGGCACCAGCACGATCACCACCAGCAGCAGCAGGGCGCCCAGGCCGACGTTGACCACGCCTCCGACCATCTGCGAGAAGGGGATCCAGCGGCCGCCCAACCAGGCCAGGCTCACCATGGTGGTGGCCCAGAGCACAGCGCCCGCAGTGTTGCAGAGGAGGAAGCGGCGATAGGGCATGCCCACCGCGCCCGCCATCGGACCCGCCACCACCCGCAGCACGGCCACAAAGCGACCCATCAGCACCGAGGCGTTGGCATGGCGCAGAAACTGCTCCCGCAGACGCTCCAACTGCTCCGGCGATTGCCGCAACAGCCGTCCCACCCGCAGGATCAACCCCCAACCCGCCCGGCGCCCCACCCAGTAGCCCAAGTTGTCGCCCAGGATGGCGCCGCTGGCCGCCGCCGCCATCACGCCCAGCCCTTGCAGATGGCCGCTGCCCGCCGCGTAGCCGCCCAGGAGGGTCACCGTTTCCCCAGGGAGGGGCAGCCCGGCGTTCTCCAGGAGCATCGCCCCAAAGATCACGCCATAGCCCCACTGCTGGAGCCACGCTTGCAGTTGGGCCGGATCCAGAGCACCCTCCAGGCTGAGCGCGGCAAGGGCGTGAGGGAGCATCGTCCGGGAAAGCGTCCCGCAAACGCTACGACCCACCCTCCCGCATCCGAGAGACAAAGGCGTCTTCCTGCTCCTTGCTGGCCAGGGCGCCATCCTCCACGATGATGATGCGGTCGGCGATGTCGAGAATCTTGTTGTCGTGGGTGACCAGAATGATGGTGGTCTGCTGCTCATCAGCCATCTTGCGCATCAGATTCACCACGGTGCGCCCGGATTCCTTGTCGAGAGCCGCCGTGGGTTCATCCCCCAGCACGATGCGCGGTTGGCTCACCAGGGCCCGGGCGATCGCCACCCGCTGGCACTGGCCGCCAGAGAGATTGGCGGGGTAGTAGTCGAGCCGATCGCCCAAGCCCAGGGTGGTCAACATCTCGGCGGCGATCTGATCCATGTTCTTCTCCAGATAGGCGTCGTGCAGCTCCAGGGAGAGGCGCACATTGCGGCGGGCATTGAGGAACATCATCAGGTTGTGGGCCTGAAAGATGAAGCCCACATTCAGGCGCAGATGGGCCAATTGCGCCTTGCTGGCCCCCTTGAGCTCCTGCCCCAGAATGCGCAAGCTCCCATCCATGCAGGAGCGCAAGCCGCCGAGCATGGTGAGCAGCGTGGTTTTGCCCGAGCCGGAGGGGCCGGTGCAGATCACGATCTGGCCGGGATGAATGTCGAGGCTGATGTCCTTCAGGGCGTGCTTGCGCGTGTCGCCACTGCCGAACCAGTGGTTGACATGGCGCAAGGAGATCACCGGCTCCCCCCGGGCCACCGCTGGGGAGGACGCGTCAGCGGCGGCAGCGGCGTCAGCGGCGGCGGGCGGGCCTGGCGTTGGCACGTCAGCGGAGGGGGCGGTGGAGGTCATGGCGAAGGGATCAGTAGACGTCAGCCGGATCGAGCTGCACCAGCTTGCGGGTGGCCAGGGAGCCGGAGCCGACGCACATCACAAAGGTGAGCAGCAACACCTGCAGCGCCCGCGTGACAGTCATCAACACCGCAAGCTTGGTGATGTTCGCCAGCACGGCATAAAGCGCAGCGGAGGCCAGAAAGCCGGGAATGAACCCCACCACGGCGAGGATGGCGCTCTGCTGGATCA
Organism: Cyanobacteria bacterium K_Offshore_surface_m2_239; assembly: GCA_016882305.1. Taxonomy (GTDB): domain Bacteria; phylum Cyanobacteriota; class Cyanobacteriia; order PCC-6307; family Cyanobiaceae; genus Cyanobium. Next base: position 17,667 of record VGQX01000026.1, on the reverse strand, counting down.
CGATCGAGATCACATAGCCATCGGTGTAACCCATCGCTTTGAGGGTGGCGTATTGGGGCAGGGAGTTCATCACATCCGTGAACAGAATCTGGTAAACAATGATGCTACCCACCACGAAGCCAACCACCACGCCAAGGGTGAAGATGAAGCCGACGGCGGAATTCTTTTTCCAGTAATTCATCTCCAACACCGCAAGTTCATTACGGGTGACCACCTTCACGTCTTTGGGCATCAGGGGTTGGAGAGTCCGCTGCACTGCCAGGCGGTCGGCGCCGGGTTTGAGCTGAATCAACCCCACCTCGATCTCGCTGGGATTCTTGTCTTCAAAAATAAGAAAGTAGGTGTTATCGCTGACAATCAGGTTAGCGTCAGCCGCAAAGGTGGCGCCCAGTGAGAAGGTGTCGATGATGCGCAGCTGCTTCTGGTTGACCTCCACATTCACGTAGGGCTTGGTCGTCAACTCTTTGGCGATGGGTCCGTATTGTTCCTTCGAATTGCGATCAAAGAGGGCATTGCGCAAGGGCTGAAGGCGACTGGGGTTCTCCTCCAGCTCAGGGAAGGCGAGGGAGGGGCGGCTCAGGCTGACGCCATAGACAAAAATGTCAAACATCTCCCGTGTTCCTGGCGTGATCCAGGTGCCGCGCGCGATGTGCAGCGGCGACACGCCCTCCACCCCCTCGACACCCAGTGCCTGATAGAGACGGCTGCGATCAAACACTTGAAGCGAACCCAAATTGCTGTAGCCCGCGCTCACCATCATCAACTCGCCCCGCATGCGCCGGATCGGCTCGCATTGGCTGTTGTAGATGCTATCCAACAAGCCCAATTGGAAAAACATCAGGATGTTTGAAAAGCTCACTCCCGCTACGCCGATGGCCAGTTTGATCGGGTTGTGGCTCACCTGCAGCCAGGCCACCGGCGTGCGCCTGAGGGCCTTGTGCAGGGTTTGACGCAGGGCCCGAATCATGGCAGGCGGCCCTCCGCAGGAGTGGGGTCAAAGACCACATTCACTTGAAGGTTGGAGGCAAAGCGCCAGCGTTTCTCCTCTTTGGCGGTGGGATGCAGACGCAGCTTCACCTCATAGACCCGTTGATCCATGTTCTGGCCGGGCGTGCCGGCGAAGATGCTCTGTTTCTGCACCTGGGGCAATACCTTGTAGAGCGTGGCGCGGGCGCTGCCCTGGAAGCCATCGGCGGTGATCGTCGCCCCTTGGCCGATCTTCAGCTTGTTGAGATCGGATTGATACACCTCTGCCGTGATCACCATGGCGCTGGTGTCGGCCATTTCCAGCAGACCGTTGTCGCCCACCTTGTCGCCAGGCCAGGAGAAGATCTTCAGAATGCGCCCCTCCTGGGGGGCCAGCACCGTGGCGTCCGCCAAATCTTGCTTGGCTTTGTCGCGGGAGGCTTCCGCTTGGCGCAACTCATTTTTAGCTGTGTCCACATCCACCTGGCGCACCTCCTTGATCTTGTCGAGGGTTTGTTTGGCGCCCTCGATGTTGGAGCGCAGGCGGGATTCGGTGCCGGACTGATCCTCGATGGCTTTGGACAGATCGGCTTGGGAGGTTTTGGCGCGGGTGCGATAGCGGTCGCGATCCAGCTCCGAGACGGCTCCGGAGAGATAGAGCTTGTCGTAGCGGAGGCTTTCAATGCGGGCCTCTTCAGCTTTGGCCCGGGCTGAGGCGACCGATTGATCGCCGGTGCTCTTGGCGGCGGCGAGCTCGCGCCGCAGGCTTTCGATTTCGTATTCCTGCGCTCGGATCTCCCCTTGTTTCGCCCCGGCCAGCACCTGATTGAGCTTGGCGCGACTCACTGCCACTTTCTCGTCGGCTTCCCTCAGGGCCGCCTGGAGGGAGCCGTAGCTGTTGAGGATCGCCAGGGGCTGGCCCTTCTTGACCTCATCGTCCTCCTGCACGAGCAGCTTCTCAATGCGGTCACCGCTCACCGAGCTGGCGATGGAGACGCGGCGGATCTTCGATTCCGGCTCCACCCGCCCCAGGGCCGAGATCCGGCGCGGCGCCACCACGGCTGGCTCCTTGGCTGCGGGGTGCTGGCAGGCCACCAGGGGGGGCAGCAACAACGCCGCCGCAAGGGCGGCGGTAAGAGGTCGAAGCCAGGTGGGACGTCCCGCCTGCGCTGTGTCCACCATGGCCAACCCGCGTTCCATCTGATCCGGTGAGCATTTTCACCCTAAGGGGGCTGCCCGTTCTGTCAGCGCGTTGCCACGGAATGACACCTCCTGAACGGGGGCGGGTGCCCTGGCGGACTGGCTTCCCTCAGCTCCCCGGGTTGGAATCCCTGCTGTGGGGCTGGCCCTGATTCGCCTGCTGGCCTGCCTTTCGCACCAACCAATACGACACGCCCAAACCCACCAAAATCAGCCCGAACCCCATCATCAGTTGGGCTTTGTCCTCCGATCCTGGCGGCAGCACGATCACCTTCCTGGCCACCGCCGTCAGTGCGGTGAGCAGCACAAGCTCAATCTGCACCACCTGGTCGCGCAGATAAGCCGTGACGTTCTGCAAAACCTCCAATGCGATGAAGATCAGCAGCAAACGATCCAACAACTTGATCAAGCCGCCATCAAACCAGTCTGTCTGCCAGTTCACAATCTTCAAGCCAGATTGCAACACCAACTCAATCGCGGCAAAACCGACAACAACAGCCAGAAGCAAGGCCAGCAGCTTGGCCAATTGCCGCTCGTAGCCATGAATGCCTGCAAGAAAACGTTTGTCGTCGAGGAAATCCATGGGGTGGGGCGGACGGTGGGAGAAAAGGGATCGCCAGAGGCGCATGGCGGAGTCGGACGTTCCGCCAGCCACGACACGAGGGCCCGTTGCAGGATCATGAGACCCTTCCGCTGCGTGTCCGCACCAAGTCAGACAACAGTGGACCCCCGCTGAGACGTGGCTCAGGGCAGTCCCGCAGAGGCTCCCCGGGGAAGGTGAGCCATGCGAAAACTTCTGCGCAGCAACCTAGACACGGAAGCAGGCGTTTGGGTGGTTGGCCTGGATCGCCCGTCAATACGCAGGAGCAATCTTGATGCGCTGCGGGCCCTGAGCCATAGTGCAGCAGCTGACAAAAACCAACACCCTCTCTAATGGTTACCAGCTTAAACCTTAATCATATGGCCAACTCGTTGGCTGCAACACAATGCACTGCATCTGTGAATTCATGTGTAATCTTTGTCGTTGGTTAATCTCCGGAGAAAGGATGGGGATATAACTAAAGCCCGGTCTTGCCCCTTGGCGCTATCACCCTGTGCCCATGGACCGCGGCGAGCATGGTTCCTGTGACTACATCGACCTGTTGCCGCAGGCGTCAGCGTTCATGCCTGCTGTCTTCATGCTATAAATATGCGGGCTACGTTCTGATGAGCGAGCGTTCCGTCATTCTTGAAGCGAATCAGCGCTATCGCCAAACTTTTGGCGAGAAAGGCCAGCTGCCACTTCCCCCCCCGGCCGCAGGATCGCCATCCTCACCTGCATGGATGCCAGGCTGGATCCAGCGCGCTACGCGGGCCTTCAGGAAGGGGACGCCCATCTCATCCGCACTGCGGGTGGCCGCGCCAGTGATGATGCCTCCGCTCTCTGCTGGCGAACAGCCTTGAGACCGCTGTGCTTGTAGCCAATGGTTTCACGGACGTGGGAACAGGTCCAGGATCAAATGCGGGAGATTACATCAATTGGCTCACCATCAGTGACCAGCGCCAGAGCGTCCTTGATGACGTGCGCAGGATTCGCTCCCATCCCCTGGTCCCTGATCGCATTGCGGAGCACGGCTTCGGTGATTGACCATGTCATCCGAAACTCCTTGGCATGTAGCCTGAACCACACATCCTCAAGACAAGTGTTTGCTTGATCTTGGTAATTTGAGATTTAGATAGTTCCCGATTGATTTATCGGGGATCTTTTGACATCATGCTTTCCATTTCCTCACCCAGGCGTCACGTCTTTGGGTTTTGCACAGCCTTTGCCCTTTCTATTCTGTCTCCTCTTGCCTTTGCCTCTCAGGCGGCGAAGGCCGGAGTGATCAAGCTGATCACTCCTGAGCAAGCCGCCGCCGGGGTCAGCAGCGGACAATGGAAGATCCTCGATGTGCGCCCGGTGCCACCACTCGATTACATCAGCGGTCATGTGCCCAAGGCTGTGCACATCTCTGAACAGGCCTTCCGGGGGCCGAACGGCAAACTGCCGCATCAAATCTGGTCTGCCCGCGACTTGGCCAATCTGCTCAGCCAGTCAGGAGTCTCCAATAATGACAAGGTCCTTGTCTATTCGGATGGCAACAATGTCCTTGGTGCCTCACTTGTGGCCTACATTCTCGAAAAGAGTGGAGTGCCGGTGATTGGTATCCTGGATGGCGGTTTCGCGTCTTACAAGGCGCAAGGTCATCCCGTCACCAAGCTCTTCCCTACATACACACCGGGTGTTTTTAATCCCAAAACTGTTCCGGGTCTAGCCATCTCTCTGAAGGAGGTGCTGGAACTTGTCGGAAAACCGAATGTTGTGATCGTCGATCCACGTCCCAAGGCTCTCTTCGAGGGAACGGAGCAGGTATTCATCCGCAATGGCCATATACCGGGGGCCATCAATATCACCTGGCAATCGGTAACCGAAGCCAACAACCCGGAGGAGGCGCTAAAGAATCCTCACAAACTCAAATCGATTGAAGCTCTGCGGCAGTTTTTCATCAGCCGTGGCGTTACGCCCGACAAGACCGTGATTGTCTCCTGCAGCACCGGCCGCGAAGCCAGCCTCCAGTATATCGTCCTCAAACATCTTCTCGGCTATCCGAACGTGCGAATTTATGAAGGCGCCTGGACTGAGTACAGCACCACGAACAACCCTGTGCAGACGGGTCCGGAAACACCGTTGTCAAGATGATGGTGCAACGGTTGACGCAGCACTGATGACGCTTTCCTCCCTTCCTCTCGCCGCGCGACTGCGCCACGGCCTCGCCAGCGCGGTGCTTTCAGCTGCGGCGCTGGCGCTGCCAGCGAAGGAGGCATGGACCAGTGCGGCGCCAAGCATCACACCCACACCAGCCAGGGCGCCCAGACGCCAACCACCGGCAGCGGACGCTGCCAGCACCAGTGCGGCAACCAGTGCGGTGATCAGCAACAATGCTTGGCGTTGGGGGGCAACCACGTTTGGAGGCTTGGGTCCGCAATCCATGGTCAATAACGTGCCAGCGCACTTCTGCCGACAATCGCCGCCAGCTGCTCGGTCTCCACGAGAAAACCGTCGTGGCCATGCAGGCTGCGGATCACCTCCAGAGGTCCTGAGCCGGGAGCATGCGCGGCGATCCAATGCTGATCTTCCAAGGGGAAAAGTCGGTCGCTGTCCATTCCCACCACGGTGAGCGGTTGCTGGATCCCGGAGAGGGCGCGGGCCGAGCCCCCGCGGCCCCGGCCGAGATCAAACAACTTCATGGCTCGCGTGAGAATGATGTAGGAGTTGGCGTCAAAACGTCGGGCCAGCCTCTCGGCGTGATGGTCCAGATAGGAGGTCACGGCGAACCTTCCTCTTCCATGCCCTTTCCTCCAGGCGTAGGGATCCTCCTCATCTTGTTGCCTGCGGCCAAAACGTGTCTCCATCTCCAGGCGGCTGCGGTAGCTGAGTTGCGCGATGCGACGCGCCACACCAATCCCGCGGTGGGGTCCGTCCCCATCGGGGGCGTCATAGTAATCGCCACCACGGAAGCGGCCATCGGCGCGGATCGCCGCAATCTGGACCTCGTGACACCCGATCGCATCGGCGCCCGCCGCCGCCGTGGCCCCGATCACCATTCCGGCGGCCACCTTCCCCGGATGGGCGGCCATCCATTCCAGAACCCGCATTCCACCAAGGGATGGACCAATCATGAAAGCCCAGTTCCGGATGCCCAGGGCCTCGGTGAAGCGGCGCTCCACTTCCACCATGTCGGGCACGGTGACCTGGGGGAAACGGCTCCCCCAGCACATTGGCGCAGGCCACAAACCAGCGACGGGTGTCGATGGCACGACCTGGCCCGATCAGTTCTCTCCACCAACCTGGATGGCGATGGCCCGGTCCAGCGGCCCCGCAGGCGTGGGAGTCGCCTGTGAGGGCGTGAGCGATGAAGATGGTGTTGGAATGATCCGGGTGAAGGGGTCCCCAAGTCTGGTAGGCAACCCGGAGTTCCGGAAACGTGAATCCCGATTGTGTTGTGAAGGGGCCGAGGCGCACAAACCGGCGCTCGCCAGGCGGATCACCTTCCCGCCAGGCTCCACTGGCGGGAAGTGGCGCGGCGTCAGGCGCCATGGCTCACGGGTGCAGTGCCGCAAATCCCAGCTCGAGATCGGAGAGGATGTCCTGGAGGTTTTCCAGGCCCACGGACAGTCGCACCAACCCCGGGGTGACCCCGGAGGCCAGCTGTTCTTCGGGCGAGAGCTGGGAGTGGGTGGTGGAGGCTGGGTGGATCACCAGGCTGCGGACATCACCGATGTTGGCCACATGGCTGTGAAGCTTCAGCGCCTCCACAAACGCCTTCCCGTCCTCCACGCCACCCTGAAGTTCGAAGGCCAGGATGCCGGAGGTGCCCAGGGGGGCATATTTGCGCCCGCGTTGGTGCCATGGGCTGGATTCGAGGCCCGCGTAGAGGACGGAAACCACCTCGCTCCGGGCTTGCAGCCACTGGGCAACGGCCAGGGCGTTGGTGGTATGCCTCTCAATCCGCAGCGATAACGTTTCCAGACCCAGGGCCACAAGCCAGGCATTGAACGGGGCGATCGAGGCGCCCAGATCCCGCAGAAGTTGCACTCTGGCTTTGAGGATGTAGGCCAGGTTGACGCCAAGAGCTCCGCCCAAACCAAGATCGCGGCCATAGACCAACCCGTGATAGCTGGGGTCGGGCTGGTTGAAGCCCGGGAAGCGGTCCGGCTTTGCAGCGAAGTCGAAGCGGCCGCTGTCGACGATCACGCCGCCGATGGCGGTGCCGTGACCTCCGATATATTTTGTCACCGAATGCAGAACAATGTCGGCTCCCCATTCGATCGGTCGAATCAAATAGGGCGTGGCGACAGTGTTGTCAACAATCAATGGCACACCGAAGTCATGCGCGACGGCCGCAACAGCTTCGATGTCAAGAACATCACTTTTCGGATTGGCGATCGACTCACCGAAAAATGCTTTGGTATTCGGACGGGTGGCCTCCAGCCAGGACTGAGGATCATCCGGATTGGCGACAAAACTCACCTCGATGCCTAGCTTGGGCAAGGTATAGTGGAATAGGTTGTAGGTACCGCCGTAGAGTGAAGGGCTGGACACAATATGGTCGCCCGAGGAAGCCAGATTGAGAATGGCGATGGTTTCGGCGGCCTGACCACTGGCCAAAAGCAGCGCCCCTACACCCCCCTCAAGTGCCGCGATGCGCTCCTCCACTGCGGCCTGGGTTGGATTGGTGATCCTGGTGTAGATGTTACCCAGTTCGTTCAGGCTAAATAAATTGGCCGCGTGAGCGGTGTCGTTGAAAGTGTATGACGTGGTCTGATACAGAGGCAAGGCCCGCGCGTGTGTTGTGGGATCAGCGACTTGTCCGGCGTGAATCTGCTTGGTTTCGAAGGACCAGGTGGTTGTCACGCGTCTCATTGGCTTGGCTTCAGAAACGCTATGACCAATACGAGGGCGTGATGCGTGGTCGAGATCACATCCGGCTGTGCATGATCACACTATCTCCACGATGATCCGTTCAGGGCTCTTTTGTTCGTGCGATTTCAATGGGTACAGGATTGCGCAGGGTGTTGGCGACGGGAGAATAATGACTGGCCTGCTCCACGATGGCCTGCAGCTCTTCCTCGGAAGCCTCGCCTTCGATGAGCACTTTCACGCGAATGGATTGAAATCCCATCTGCTCAGGAGAAACGTCCAGGGCACCGCCTGCTCCCCAGGCGGCAGGGTTTCCAATGTCGCCTTCAAGAAATAATTCCAAACGTGTGAGCCTCACCTGTTTCCAGGTGGCCACCGCAGTGATGCCCACAGCCAGGCAGCCCCCAAGACCGGAGAGCACGATCTCCCCCGGGGCCGGAGCCGTGTTCTGGCCCAGCAGATGCAGGGGTTCATCCACCACGATCGCCGCATGATCACCGGCACGATTCAGAGTCCGGAACTGGCCGTCTGACACTGTTTGGACACGGTTGGTGCCGCGGGCACCGGGATTGATGCGACCCTTTTCGGCGATGGCCAGGCGCTGGGCCTGCTTGTTGGACTAGTTGTGTGGTGGCTGCTTGTCAGGCTGCTCTCGACGGCGTCACCTGTGGTTGCGGAGTTCTCTCCGGTCGAGGCGTTTGACCAGCTCCTGATCGGGCTGCGCTCGGGTGCACTGATCCGCCACGCTGGAGCCAGCCTGCTGAGAGTGGCGGTCGGGCTCGGAATGGCTGTCTTTATCGCGGTGCCGCTGGGCTTGTTCTTGGGACTGAATAGAACTTGCGAACTCGCCACATCAGCGGTGTTCCAGTTCATCGGCATGATTTCGCCGCTCTCCTGGATGCCCATTGCTGTCATGGTGCTTGGAGTGGGTGATCTGCCGGTGTTCTTTCTGCTGACTGTGGCGGCGCTGTGGCCGATCCTGTTGACGATTGTTTCCGCAGTGCGCAACATCAATCCCCTGTATATCAAGGTAGCCCGCAGCTTTGCTGCTGAGCCATTCGAGATTGTTGCCCGTATCGTGTTGCCTGCCATTCGTCCCAATCTTCTTGCCAGCGTGCGTGTGGCCGTCGGCTTGATCTGGGTGGTGTTGGTGCCGGCCGAGATGCTCGGTGTCAGTTCCGGACTGGGGTATTTGATTCTCGATTGCCGCGATCGCCTTGCCTATGGGGAACTCTCGGCCGTTTTGCTGTTGATCGGTGCAATCGGCTGGGGCCTGGATGCTGGTTTGCGACGCCTCAGTCAGGAGTGAGGCGAAGGACCATGGACGCTGACACAGTGCGGCACGCCCGAATTCCCCCAGATCGCCCTGCTCCCCCGTCATCCCGCCCGCTTTCGCAACACCGCCAGCAGTCTCGCGAACGTCTCCGGCAATGGCGCCTGGAAAGTGAGACGTTCGCCGCTGATCGGATGGTTGAGGCCGAGGGTGGTGGCGTGCAGGGCCTGGCCGGGGAGGTCGATGGGCAGGCGGCGGGCGCGGGAGTAGAGGGGATCACCGAGGATCGGGTGCTGGATGTGGGCGCAGTGCACGCGGATCTGGTGGGTGCGGCCGGTGTCGAGCTGGAAGCGCAGCAGGGCGTGATCCCCCAGGCGCTCCACCACCTGCCAGTGGGTGCGGGCATGGCGACCAACCTCCTCGCTGACGACGGCGTACTTCTTGCGATCAACGGGATGGCGACCGATGGCGCCGATGATCGTGCCCCTCTCCGCTCCCGGTTGGCCGTGCACCACCCCCAGATACTCCCGGCTGGCGAAGCGCTTCTGGATCTGAACTTGCAGCCGCACCAAGGCCTCCTGGCTTTTGGCGATCACGATGCAGCCGGTGGTGTCCTTGTCGAGCCGGTGGACGATGCCGGGCCGCAGCTCGCCGCCGATGCCGGGCAGGTCGGGGCAGTGGTGCAGAAGGGCGTTCACCAGGGTGCCGTCCTTGTTGCCCGGGGCGGGATGCACCGTGAGCCCGGCGGGCTTGTTGATCACGATCAGGTGGGCGTCCTCGAAGAGAACGTCCAGGGGGATGTCCTGGGGCACCAGATAGGGCAGCGGTTCCGGCGGAGGCATCCACACCTCCACCACCGCCCCCTGGCGCAAAGGGGTTTTGGCCCGCCCCGTGACGCCATTCACGCGTACACAGCCGGCATCAATGAACTTTTGAATGCGCGCGCGGCTCTGCTCCGGCCGTTGCGACACCAGCCAGCGGTCGAGCCGCATCGGCAGGGGGCGGGGATAGGTGAGGGTGAGCAGCTCCCCCTCGCCGTCGCCGAAACCGCCGCTCATGCCGCGACGTCCGGCAACTCCAGGGCGACGGCGCCCAGGCGCCCGCAGCGGAAGTCGTCCAAAAGGCGGGTGGCCATGCGCAGCCCATCGCCACTGGTGTGGCGGGCGGCGGCCCCGGCCAGCCAGCCATGGACATCCGGGGCGCCGGCCACCAGCGGCACCCCGTAGCGCGTCTCCAGCACCTCCAGGGCGGCGCCGGAGACCGCCCGATCGGCAGCCAGGGCGGTCAGGCGCCGCAGGAAGGCCAGCGCCACCAGCTCCGGGTCATAGGCGGCCTGGCCGATGTCGTCGCAGATGGCCAGCAGCAGGGCGGCGCGCTGATCGTCCACCAGGGGGGGCAGCACTCCGGGGGCGTCGAGCAGGTCGAGCTCCTGACCCAGCCGCACCCAGCGCAGGGCGCGGGTGACGCCCGGCCGGCGGGCGCTCTCCACCACGCGCTGCCCCACCAGGCGATTGATCAGGGCGGATTTGCCCACATTAGGAAAGCCCAGCACCAGCGCCCGCACCGGGCGGGGGCGCATGCCGCGCTCCAGCCGGCGGGCGTTGAGGGCGCCGCCCGCCCGAATCGCCGCCTCCCGCAGCCCCTTCACTCCTGTGCCCGCGCGGGCATCGCACCACAGGGGCGGTTGCCGCCGCTGGCGAAACCACGGGTCCCAGGCCTGCCGCGCCGCCGCCGGCACCATGTCGATGCGATTGAGCACGAGCAGGTGGGGCTTGTTTCCGATCCAGCGCGCCAACCGGGGGTGGCCCGTGGCCAGGGGGATGCGGGCGTCGCGCACCTCCAGCACCAGGTCCACCTTGTCCAGATTGGCGCTGAGGGCCTGCTCCGCCTTGGCGATGTGGCCCGGATACCACTGGATCAGGGGTTGCTGGTGAAGCGAACGATCTTGGGGTGCCGCCCCGGAGGAGGCCAGCCCGGCGGCGGGGGGCGACGCCATCAGGGCACCACCATCACCGGGCAGGGCGCCAGCTGGATCACCCGGGCGGCGGTGCTGTGCTGGTCGTCCTCCAGGGAGAGGCCCCGCGTGCCCATCACGATCAGATCGGCGTTGACCTCCTCGGCCACATCGCCGATGACGAAGGCCGGCTTGCCGGTGCGTTCAAACACATCACAGGCCAGGCCCGCGTTCTCGAAACTGGCCCGGGCTTGTTCCAGCAGCTGGGTGACGGCGGCCGGCTCATGCATCGCCCCCTCCTCGTCCTCCACCACGGCGAGAAGCACCACGCGGCTGCCATGCTGCTGGGCCAGCTGGATGACCTTGCCGGCCATTTCCAACGTCTGGCGGCTGTTGTCGATGGGGAACAGGACGGTGTCGAACATGGTCCGCGGGACGGCTTTCCCTGTCTAGCGCCGCCTGTGGCACCCGCTCGGGCGGAGAGCCGAAGCCGGCGGGCCAAAACCCCCGATGATGCCGGGGCGACGCGCGGAAATGGCCCCGGGCTGGGAAGATGGGCTGCTGAGGGGTTAATCTCCCCCCGCCTTCTCCCCGCCGCCCCATGCCCAAGCGCTCCCTTGCCACCCTCGGCGAAGCAGACCTGCGCGGCAAGCGCGTGTTGGTGCGGGTGGACTTCAACGTCCCCCAGGACGAGGCCGGCGCCATCACGGATGACACTCGCATCCGCGCCGCCCTGCCCACGATCAGCTTTCTGCGCGAGCTCGGCGCCAAGGTGATCCTGGCCGCCCATTTCGGCCGCCCCAAGGGCCAGGTGAACGAAGGCATGCGCCTCACCCAGGTGGCCGCCCGCCTGAGCGACCTGCTCGGCGTGCCGGTGGAAAAGACCGAGAGCTGCGTGGGTGAGGACGCTCAGGCGAAGGTGGCCGCCCTTGAGGAGGGTGGTGTCGTGCTGCTGGAGAACGTGCGGTTCTTCGCGGAGGAGGAGAAGAACGATCCCGGCTTTGCCGAGAAGCTCGCCTCCCTGGCCGAGGTGTATGTGAACGACGCTTTTGGCGCCGCCCACCGCGCCCATGCCTCCACCGAAGGGGTGACCAAGTTCCTCAGCCCCAGTGTGGCGGGCCATTTGATGGAGAAGGAGCTCGCCTACCTGCAGGGTGCCATCGACGATCCCAAACGCCCCCTGGCGGCGATCGTGGGCGGCTCGAAGGTGAGCAGCAAGATCGGCGTGCTGGAGGCGTTGATCGAGAAGTGCGACAAGATTCTGATTGGCGGCGGCATGATCTTCACCTTCTACAAGGCGCGCGGTCTCTCGGTGGGCAAGAGCCTGGTGGAAGAGGAAAAGCTGGAGCTGGCCAAGGAACTGGAAGCCAAAGCCGCCGCCAAGGGCGTGGAGTTCCTGCTGCCCACGGATGTGGTGCTGGCGGATGACTTCAAAGCCAACGCCAACAGCCAGATCGCCAAGGTGGACGCCATTCCCGATGGCTGGATGGGCCTGGACATCGGTCCCGATTCCGTGAAGGTGTTCCAGGAGGCTCTGGCGGACTGCAAGACCGTGATCTGGAACGGACCGATGGGCGTGTTCGAGTTCGACAAGTTCGCCGCCGGCACCAACGCCATCGCCCACACCCTCGCCGACCTGAGCGCCAAGGGCACGATCACGATCATCGGCGGTGGCGATTCCGTGGCTGCGGTGGAGAAGGTGGGGGTGGCCGAGAAGATGAGCCACATCTCCACCGGCGGCGGCGCCAGCCTGGAGCTGCTGGAAGGCAAGGTGCTGCCGGGTGTCGCGGCCCTGGATGAGGCCTGACTCTCAGACCCTGACCCGGGCCGTCCAGGCCCGGGCCCGTCAAGCCCGGTCTCGGGGACCCGTGGCCGGGGTGTGTCTGCTGCTGACCCTGGCCAGCCCCTGGCCGGCGGCGGCGCTCCCCCGAGCGTCATCCTCGGCTTCAGCCTCGCCTGCGCCGCCCTCCGCCACGCCGCCCTCCGCCTCCGACGCCAAGCCCCTCACGGCGGCGGAGCGGCTGCAGGGGCTGCGGGCCCGGTTGGCGCGCAATCGCGACCACCTGGAGTCCACCTCCCGTCGCTTGACCCTGCCCCAGGCGCTGGCCATGGCCTTGGAGCGCAACCCGATCCTGGCCAAGGCCCATGACGGCATCGAGGCCACGCGCTGGTCGGGGGTGGCGATTCGCCGCGAGTGGATGCCCAGCCTCAAGGCCGGCAACAGCAACCCCGGCCTGGTGGGCGTGCAGCAGCAGCGCGATGACACCCTGTCCGTATCGTCGCCGGAGCTGACCCTGGAGTGGACCTTCTTCGACCCCAGCCGACAGCCCCGCACCCGCGCCAACATGGACTCCCTGGAGGCGGATCGCTTTCTCTTTGATGTCGAAGCCCGTTCCCTGGTGTTGAGCGTCCAGGAGAGCTACATCGATCTCCAGGCCCTGCTGGCTTTGGAACAGGACTATGGCGAGCTGAGCGCGATGGTGGACCACTGGCTGCCGCTGGCGCGGGCTCGGAGTCAGGGGCGCGCCGGCTCGGAGAGCCCCGATGTCGATCAACTCTTGAGTCAGCAGCTGGCCCAGCTGATCCAGCGGATCGACACCCATGAGCAGGTGATCGCCGCCGCATCGAAGCTGGCTCAAGTCCTCAGCTTGCCCCCCGGCGAGCTGGCCCTGCCCGCCGAACCTCTGGCGCTGCGCGGCCAGTGGACCCTCTCGCGCCGGGAGTCGATCGCTCAGGGCCTGCGGTTGCGAGAGGAGATCCAGCGCAGCCTGGCGCTGGCCCGCAGCCTGCGCTGGACCGCCGTGGCCACCCGCTCCGGCTATCTGCCGACGCTGTCGTTGGAGGGCTCCGGGTCGACGCAGACCAACAGCGATTCCTCCGATCTCAGCTCCGAGGCCACGGTGGGGGTGAACGTGCGTTGGACCCTGTTCGACGGGGGAATCCTGGCGGCCAAGGCCGCCGCCCAACAACAGCTGGGGCGGCAGGCCCTGCGGCAGGCGCAGCTCGATCGGCTGGCGGTGACGGCGGAGGTGGAGACGGCCTATGCCGCCTACATCAACAGCCAGATCGTCGTCGACACCGCCAGCGCTCAAAAGGAGAGCGCCCAGGCCTCGTTCCAGTCCGCCACCCGCAGCTTTCAGGCGGGCTCCAGCGATGCCACCACCCTGCTGCAGGTGTTGGCCAACACGCGCGGGGCCGTGGAAGCCTGGAGTCGCGCGGTGCGGAAGCACAACCGCAGCGTGGTGGCCCTGGAGCGCACCTCCGCCCGCTGGCCGGAGGCGGCCCAGCCCCTGCTGCGGAACCGCGTGGTCCAGCTGGAAGCCACGCGAGGCGTCGATCCCGCGGTGGGCGACGACTCCGCTGTCGGTGGCGACTCCGCTGTCAGCGGCGCCGCCGCGATGGGCGACGACCCCCGGCGACGGCCTTCCGTCGGTCAGACCCCTCAGATCTCCGCACCCGCGCCCTCTCCCGCGCCCGCGCCAGGTCTGCCGTAACGCGCTCCCGGAGGCTTGTCCAGGCGCCGCCACTGGGGCATGGGCAGACCGTTGCGCGCGAAGAGGGCTTGCAGCTCACTCCTCTGCTGACGTCGCTGTTGGCGCATCGCCTCCCGTTGGTCGCGCATGCACTCCGCCAGGGCGTCATCGCTGGCGGCGCGATTGATGCAGCTCTCCGCGCGCTGCAGGATGGCGATCCGCTCCCGGTGATCCTGGAGGGTGAGGCGGCGCATGTCGGGGAAGATCTTCTGGCGTTGCTCGGGGGTGAGACGGTCGCGGTTGGGCATGGGGCCGACGGGCTGGGCCAGGGCCGCCGAGCCGGAGAGGCAGAGCAGGGCGACCAGGGCGAGACGCCGCGCGGCGGCGGGGAGGAGGGTCATGGCGGGGATCGATGGGAGACCTTGTCATCCTGGGCGGCACATCTGACGGAACGGTGACCGGTCTCCCCGCGGTTGTGACTGGATGTGACCGCGCCTCAGATCAGCGGCAGGGAATGGCCCGTGAGCACCACGACAAAGCCTCCCCCCTCGGCGGCGGTGCCCTGGCGGCAGGACAGGGTGCCGCCATGGGCGCGGGCCACCTGTTCGGCGATCGCCAGGCCGAGGCCGCTGTGGCCCAGCCCCCCCCGGGCGGGATCCAGGCGCTGGAAGGGTTGTTTCGCCCGCTCCCAGGTCGCCGCCGACAGGCCCGCCCCCCCATCGCCCACGAGGATGGCGAAGCCCTCCTCCGGCAGCGTCCGCAACCACAGCCGCACGGGCGGCTGGCCGTGGTCCTCGGCGTTGCGCAGCAGGTTGGCGACAGCGCGGGAGAGAGCCACAGGGCGCACGCACCGTTCCATCGACTCAAGATCCATGCTCACCCGGTCAATGGCGTTGGCGGCTTCCGCCACCAGGGCGTCGAGGGGCAGCGGCAGCGGCGGTTCCTTGCCCTCCGCGCCGACGAACAACAGAAATTGCGCCGTGATCGCCTCCAGGGCCGAGAGATCCCGCTCCGCCCGCGCCCGCTCCTCGGCGCTCCAGGGGGTGCTCTGGGCCAGGCGCAGCCGCAGCCGCGTCAGGGGCGCCCGCAGGTCGTGGGCGATGCCGGCCAGCATGGTGGACCGCTCCTGGCTGGCCTGGCGCAGGCGATCCAGCATGGCGTTGAAGTGGGCGGTGAGGTGGCGCATGGAGGCGGTGCCGCGGGCGGGCACGGGCCCGGGCACCGCGTCCAGCCCCACACCTTCCAGGGCGGCGTCGAGCTGGCGCAGGGGGCGCTGCACCTCCAGGCTGAGGAAGAGCAGCAGGGCGGCGAGCCCCCCGAAGGCGACCGCCAGGGAGAGCAGTTGGGGATCCGGTGGCCAGCCGCGCAGGGCGGGAATGGGCGCGAAGAGCCAGGTGGTGGTTTCGAGGGAGCTGTTCAGCTGCACCCAGGCGCCACGCCCCGGCCCGCCCGGCGCGGCCGTCTGGGCGGGCCACACCTGGGGGCAGGAGGTGAGCTTGCGGCAGAGGTCGTCGCGCAGGGCCTCCGCCTGGCGTCGCAGGGCGCTGGACGCGGGTCGGGCGGGTGTCACCGCCCAGGGCGGCCGGGACCCCACCGCCACCGCCGTGCCCATCAGCTCGGCCAGCTCCGAGGGGCTGGCGCGCTCCAGGGCCACCTGGCTGAGGAGCACCGTGGCGCTCACCTGGTTGGCCAGCTGGCGCCGCTGCTGACGCTCCAGCCGCTGGGCGAGCGGCAGGTGGAGCAGGAGGAGCCCCAGCGCCGTGAACCCCGCCGCAGCGGCGCCGTAGCCGAGGGGGCGCAGCGGGATGGCCAGCCGCCGCCGCGCCTCAGCGCTGACGGGGTTGGCCATCGGGAACGAACACATAGCCGTAGCCCCACACGGTCTGCACGTAGCGGGGGCGGGCGGGATCGGGTTCGATCAGCTTGCGCAGACGGGAGATCTGCACATCCATGCTGCGGCTTTCGGTGTCGCTGCTGGGACCGCGGGCCAGCTCGATCAACCGCTCGCGGGAGAGGGGGCGATGGGGATGGCGCACGAAGGCCGCCAACAGGGCGAATTCGCCGCTGGTGATCGGCAGGGGGCCGGCGGGACCGTGCAGTTCCCGGGTGGCGAGATCGATGGTGCAGTCGCCGAAGCGCACGGGCTCGCCCTCGGGTTGGGGGGCGCCGCCGGGGGCGGGGGCGCGGCGGCGCAGGATGGCCTCGATTCGGGCGGTGAGCTCGCGGGGGAGGAAGGGTTTGGCGAGGTAGTCGTCCGCGCCCTGCTCCAGGCCGATGATGCGATCCACGCCATCCGCCCGGGCGGTGAGCATCAGCACGGGCAAGGGGTCCCCCCCGTCCCGCAGGCGGCGCAGCAGCGTGAGGCCGTCCTCGCCGGGGAGCATGAGGTCGAGCACGAGCAGATCGGGCCGCTCGCCCCCGAGCTGACCCTCCAGGCGCGCCTGGAGCTGGGCGCCATCGGCCAGGGTGCGCACGGCATAGCCTTGGTCGCCCAGGTAGGTGGCGAGGAGGGAGCGCACCTCCGGATCGTCATCCACCACCCAGACGCGATGGGGTCGGCCCATGGGATCAGGGGTCGAGGGCGGGGCGATCGGAGACGACCCGCACCCGCTTGGTGGCGCTCACCACCCCCTTCGGGTGGACGAGCAGCACGGCCCAGGTTTGGAAGCCGGGCGTCTGGGGCGCCTGCACCACCTTGAACAAGCCGCCACCCCCCAGGGCCGCCAATTCCAGCTGCGGACTCTCCATTGCGTTCACCTGCTCGGGGGTGATCGCTTGAATCCCTCCCGCCACCAAGGCCCCCTCCAGCGGCTCGTCGAAGATCACATCAACGTCATAGCGCTGACCGGTGAGCACCGCATCGGGGATCAGGAGGGTGATGGGGGGGGAGTTCTCGCCGCTGCGGAGGAGGGATTGCTCGCGCCAGATCGTCTGCCCGACAAAGCGCTGGCCATCGGTCTGCAGGGAGAGGCGCTGCTCGGCGTCGAGGCGATAGATGCTGCCGCCCTGTTCGCGGGTGCCGCTCACCTTGAGGGTGACGCTGGACTGGCCATCCCGTAGCGGTGGACCGTTTCTCACCTCCCAGCGGAGGTCCGGGAACTGTTGGCGCAGAAGTTGGCGGCGGCGTTTCACGTCGTCGGGGTTGAGGCCGGGCCCTTGGATGAGGAGGGAACTGAGGGCGCTGTCGTCGCCGCTGTTGAGGGCCGTTTCCAGGGCGACGAGCTGGGCGGGGGTGGGGCTGGCGGCGCGGGCGACAACGGGCCCGAGGACGGGAACCAGCAGGAGAGCGCCAAGGAGAAGGGAGGGGAGGCGGCGCTGGTGGGGCATTGCTGGAGAGCGGAACGGAGGGGGGAGACGCGAG
>VGQX01000025.1 GCA_016882305.1 Cyanobacteria bacterium K_Offshore_surface_m2_239 | reverse complement strand
GTCAACACCGGGTTGGGTGCCGCCTGGCCCAGGCCACAGAGGCTGGTGCGCCGCACCATCTGACAGAGCTCCTTCAGCCGCTCCAGATCCGCGGGCGTGGCGCGATGGTCCACCACGCGATCCAGCAGCCCCAGCAGTTGCACCGTGCCCGCGCGGCAGGGCAAGCACTTGCCGCAGCTCTCGCTGACGCTGAACCGCATGAAGTGGCGGGCCACCGCGGGCATCGAGGTGGTCTCTTCCATCACCACCAAGCCGCCGGAGCCCATCATCGATCCCAGCGCCAAAAGGCCCTCGTAGTCGACGGGGGTGTCCAGCAGCGCGGCGGGAATGCAGCCCCCGGAGGGACCGCCTGTCTGCACCGCCTTGATCGAACCGCCATCGGGCACGCCCCCGCCCATGGTGGACACCACGGTGCGCAGCGGCGTGCCCATCGGCACCTCCACCAGGCCGGGGTGGGCCACCGCGCCGGAGAGCGCGAACACCTTTGTGCCCTTGCTGCCTTCGGTGCCGATCGCCGCATACCAGTCGCCTCCCTCCCGCAGGATGGCGGGCACGGCGGCGAGGGTTTCGACGTTGTTGATCAGGGTCGGCGCGCCCCAGAGACCGGACTGGGCCGGGTAGGGCGGCCGGGTGCGAGGCGTGCCGCGCTGTCCCTGGATGGAATGAAGCAGGGCCGTTTCCTCCCCGCACACATAGGCTCCGGCCCCGACGCGCACCTCCAGGCTGAGGGAGAACGTGGAGCCGGCGATGGCCTCACCGAGCCAGCCGTGGCGCTTGGCTTGCCGAATGGCCAACCGCATCCGTTCAATCGCCAGGGGATATTCCGCCCGCACGTAGACATAGCCCTTGCTCGCGCCCACGGCGTAAGCGGCGATCGCCAATCCCTCCAGCAGGCGATGGGGGTCCCCCTCCAAGACGCCGCGATCCATGAAGGCGCCGGGGTCGCCCTCATCGGCATTGCAGACCACGTAGCGGGGGCCGGGGGGCTGCAACGCCACCGTGTCCCATTTCAGGCCAGTGGGATAGCCCCCGCCACCGCGTCCGCGCAGGCCACTGCGCTTCACCTGGTCGCGCACCGTCTCGGGGGTGAGCTCCAGCAGGCAGCGCTCGAACTGGGCGTAGGTGCCCAGGGCACGGGCCTCCTCGATCGATTCCGGATTCACACGCCCGCACCCCTCCAAGACCACGGAGGTCTGCAGGGTGAAGAAGGGATGGCGGAGATCCACCTGGTGCCCCGCCAGGGGAGAGGGCTCGGCGCTGTTGCCGGCGGTCACCCGCTGCACCAGATCGGCCGCCCGCGCGGGTGGCACCGCCCCGTAAAACTCCGTGGAGCCTGAGACCCCATCCGCCGCCACCAGCGGCCCGCGACCGCACATCCGCAGACAGCCCACCGGTCGGAGGGTCACCGCCTCGGCGGCGAGGCCGAGGTCGTCCCGGGCGCGCTCCAAGGCGTGAAGCAATTCCGCGCTGCCCACAGCGCGACAGCCGCTGGCCGCGCAACAGCGCAACACCGCCCCTGACGCCGTCATGACGCGTCTCCTGGTTGCCGAGGAACGCCAGCCTCGTCCA
The DNA here is from genome assembly GCA_016882305.1 of Cyanobacteria bacterium K_Offshore_surface_m2_239. GTDB lineage: Bacteria > Cyanobacteriota > Cyanobacteriia > PCC-6307 > Cyanobiaceae > Cyanobium. Next base: position 27,220 of record VGQX01000025.1, on the reverse strand, counting down.
ATTGCCGCGCCAGGAGGGCCGGCTCCTCCACCCGCGGGCGCGTGATCATCGCCCCGTCCACCACCAGCACCGGCGCCTGACCGCAGGCGCCGAGACAACTCACAGACCGCAGCCCCCAGGGGCCATCGCCAGCGGGCTCATCGAGCGCCACCCCCAGACGGGCCTCCAGTTCGCGGGCCAGCTCCGCGCCCCCCTTCACGAAACAGGCCGTGCCCAGGCAAACCTCGCAATGATGGGCCGCGGGAGGCGCCAGGCGAATGAGGTGATAAAAACTCGCCACGCCAAACACGCGGCTGAGGGGCAGCTGGAGGTGCCGCGCCACCTGATGGAGGGCCTCCGGGGGCAGATGGCCGTGCAGCTCCTGCACCTGGTGGAGGACTTCAATCAGGGCGTCCGGCCGACCGCCGAACCGGCGCGCGATCCGGGAGATCCGCGGGTCTTCGTCCAGGCGTTGGGGACCCGCGGAGGGGGTGAGACCGGGGCGGGATGGACTGTCGATCGGCACGGCGGGCCTCACACCTGCCTCTCCGTCATAGCCGCGCCGGAGGGTCAATACGCCCGCAACGCGTCCAACGCCCCCCGACCGTGCAGCTCCGCCAAGGCGTCATAACCGCCGATGGCCTCCCCGTCGATGAACACTTGGGGAAGCGTGGGGCGTCCGCTGCGTTGTTCCACCTCGGCTCTGTCCTCCGGGGTGTGCACCTCGATCACCTGGTGGGGGATTCCCAGGGTGCGAAGCAGGCGCTGGGCACGGGCGGAGAATGGACAGCGGGGGCCCACGGCGATCTCCACCACCGGCGCGCGGGGCGCGCGAGCGGCTCCGCCGCTTGGCGTGGAGCCATCGTCAGCCTCGGAGGCGAAGAGGCCCAGCAGCACGTCGGCCCCCTTGCGCACCAGCGAGCCGTGTTCGAGGTGGCCACCCCAGACCTGGCAGGCGCCGTCCGACAGGCTCAGGTGGAGATGGACTCCCTCCGGCGAGAGGGTGCCATTGAGGGTGATGATCTCCAGATCCCCGTCCATGAGGGTGGGCCCGGCTTGGCCGGGGCATTGAAACGCCGCGCGGGAGAGGTCGCCGACCACCCCCATCACGAAGCCGGACGCCGCCCGCTCCCGGGCAAACTCCTCGAGGGTGCGTCGCAGATCACTGCCGGGAGCCAGTCTGAGCGGCACAGCGTGCATGAGGTCCCTCCCATCGGCGGGCAAGGTTAAGCGTTCGACCCAACGGTCACGGCGGAGGGAAGGGTTTGGCGGCGCGTGGGGTGGGGAAAACCTCGCTCTCCCGGCGACCACCCCCCGAAGCCAGCAGACATTTCTGAGGCGCCGCCTCCGGCTGTCATCCAAATGACAGCGGGTTGTCAGCAACTCTGCATCAAAATGTTCACTGGCTGAAATCGGAAGAAAACCTTTTGCTCCATGCTTCGCCCAGGTGAGGGAGCCCTGGGTTCCCCCTGCCCCGCCAACACCCCTCGGAGGAGTCATGATTCAAAGGATTGTGTGGATCACGGCCTTGCAGATCGCGCTTTACACCCTGGGCATTCCCATGCTTGTGGCCTATGAGGTGGGAGTCCAACGCCTGCAGGCCATCAACGGCCGCACCGCTTTCATCTCCACGCCGATTCAGCGGGGTCAAACGGTGCCGCCGCTTCCGCCGTATCGATGATGGCGGGCCGCGAACCGAGCCGATCGCGAACCGCCAGCCAGCCGCCTGCCGCCTGCCGAGGCCACAAGTTGGAGGGACAAGGACGTGCTCGGAAGGGTCCTGGCAACCTGCGGGTGTCCGGCATCGCGCAGGTGTGGCCGCAGGGGTGGGGACCCGAAGGCTCCACGCCCCGCACAAGAGGACGAGCCTCCTGATCCTCAACGGTCCGATCGAATCAAGGGGAGGCCAAGGCGCTGGCTCGTGACCCGGAAGCCGATTGGCGCTCTACGTTGCATGCGGAGCACAACCCCACCGATCTCACGATGGCTTATCCCGAAGGTTTGCGCGGGTTTTGCCGGCTGGACAGGAGATGGCATCCCAAAACGCTGAGCGCCGCGGGACAACGCGCCGTAAAGCCGCACCGGGCCAACCGGCGTGGAGGCAAGGCCGCTGTGGCCCTGCTTGCCAGTCTGGGTCTGGCCTGCGGCCAGGCACCCGCGTTGGGCAAGGTGACCCAGCTGGACACCTTGGTCGTGTTCGGGGACAGCCTCTCGGATGCGGGCAACTCCGGCTTGTTGACGGCCACCATTCCTCCATTCTTTGGCTTTCCCCCCCCTCCCTACGCCGGCGGACGCGTGTCCAACGGCCCTGTGGCGGTGGAACAGCTCTGGTCGCTATACAACCCCGCCGCGCCTCCGCTCAAACCCTCCTTGGCCGGCGGCACCAACTACGCCGTCAGCGGAGCCACAACCGGACGGGACAGTCAATTCACCGTGGACACCAACCCAACCTTTGATACCGTCCGCCCCGCTTTTGCGCAAACCAGCGCTTACCAGCAACTCAACGCTTTCCTAACTCCACCCAAGCCCTTTCAACCTGAAAACACCCTGTTCGTTGTCTGGATGGGGGCCAACGATGGCCTCTATTGGTTGAAAACGCAGACCGGCGTCGGGATCGGCAGCACGCCTGGCACGATCACCGGCGGTCCTCCCCTCGCCAACAGCACGCCGGTCCAGTTGCTGGACAATGCCGTCGCCAACATCGAGGTTGGAATCCAAACGCTCATCAACAACGGCGCCAGCCACATCCTGGTGCCCAACCTGCACGATCTCAGCCTGGCCCCGTCGTTCAACACAGATCCCCTGCAGGCGGCCTTGATCCAACAGCTGGTGCTTGGCTTCAACGCGCGCCTCAACACCAGGCTCTCCGCCCTGAAAGCCACCAACCCTCAGGTGGACCTGATGCCCTTTGACACGTTCGCCCTGTTCAATCAAATCCACAGCCAGCCGGCCTCCTATGGACTCACGGACGTCAGCAATCGCTGTGTCGTGGACCTGGCGCTTGTTCCCGCCTGCAATCCAGACGAGTGGTTTTTCTGGGACAGCCTCCACCCCACCACCAAGGGCCACTCCCTGATCGCCCAGGCCATGTTCCAGCAGGTGCCTGGGCCCTTGCCCCTCGCCGGAGCCGCGGCGGCCTTCGGGTGGTGCCGACGGCTGCGGCGGCGGCTCCGCTCCGGCCCGTGCCAGGTCCCGCGGAGGCAGACCCCCGCTGCGTCCTGAACGGCGACCCCGCCTCCAGCCCCTCAGGCCTCGTCGTCGCGATCACTCTCGGGCGGCGGCACGGGTGGGTCCAGCCTGCCGGGTCCCGGTGGGGGGTTCCGGCTCCCCGGGACGGCCTCTGATGCCCGCGCGCCCCCTCCCCCAGCCGCAGACGCTTCTGCGGACGGTTGCCCTGTTCGCCGATCCGTTTGTATCGCCACTCCCGTCTGCCGACGCCAGAGTGGAGGCTCATTTCACCCTTGGCCATGACCCCCTCCCGAGACGCGATCCTTGCCGCTTCCGCGGGCTGGGTGGCCGTGGTGCTCAATGTGGTGCCGGGCCTGGGGGCGGGCTACCTCTACCAGCGGCGCTGGCAGGCCTGGTGGATCACCTCCGCCCTGGCGACAGCCTGGTTTGCGGCTGGCGCGTGGCTCGCTCAGAACGCCGCTGGCTCCGAGGAGGCCCGCAACCAGCTCGTGGGCTTGATCGGCCTGCTGGTGTTGGCGGCGGTCACCGCCACTGAAGCCGGGCTGGCGGTCAAACGCGCGCGCCAGAAGGCCTGACCGGGACCAGGCCTCCCGTCAGCGCCGGTCATGGCCGGAAGGCAAACCAATCCAGTCGCTCGCGCGCGTCGCCGGGATGGGTTTGCACCAACTCAATCCCCTTCACCGTGCCGTCAGCCTGATACCAGGGGTCGTCGCGCAGGGCGGCAAAGACATTGCGGGCGTCAGCCAGGGACGGATAATCGCCGACATGAACCTGGCCCCAGGAATCGTGCGTGTAGATGCTGAAGGTCACCCTCTGGCCCGCAAGGCGTCGCGATCCATCCTCCCATGTCCGCTCGCGAAGGGTTCTTGAGAAGGAGGCTGGCATGAAGCAAATCCGTGGGATTTGGATCCCAGATGGCAGCCACTGCGACACCTTGACAACGAAGGCGGGGATCCAGCGCGCCCTGGATGTTGTTCAAGCGCAAGGGTTCAATACCGTTTTCCCAGCTGTCTGGAATCGCGGCCACACAGCCTTTCCCAGCGCGGTCATGGAGAGCCATGGCTTTGCCGTCCAGGATCCGCAGTACGCGGGATTCGACCCCCTGGAGGAGATCGTCCAGGCGGGCAAGAGCCGTGGAATCGCCGTCATCCCCTGGTTTGAATACGGGTTTGCCAGTTCACCGGATCCAGACGGAGGGATGATCCTGCGGACCAAACCCGCTTGGGCCGCCCGCGCTCCTGACGGCACCCTTTGTCGCCATGGTTCGCTGGTTTGGATGAATTCACTCCATCCCGAGGTGCAATCCTTTCTGACCGAGCTTATTCTTGAGGTGGTTCGCAACTATTCGGTGGCAGGTGTCCAAGGCGATGACCGCCTGCCGGCCATGCCTCGCCATGCCGGTTATGATGCTATTTCTCAACAACTGTATAGAGACGCTTGCGGTGCATCCTCACCCCCGAGGATTTCTGATGCCAATTGGACAGCGTTTCGCTGTGCGCAAATGTCGCAATACCTAGGCCGCCTGGCACGGGCTGTCAAGACCCTGAAGCCCGACTGCCTGATGTCCATGGCGCCAGCACCCATGCCCCATGGCAAGAGCGACCTCATGCAAGAGTCCCATCATTGGTTGCGGGCGGGTCTGGTGGACTGGCTCCATCCCCAGATCTATCGCAACCACGCGGCCGCCTACAGTCGCGATCTGAGGATCATGCTGGCTCACTGGACGGACGAGCAGCGAGCGAAGGTGGCCCCGGGCCTCTCCCTGATCTGGAATCAACGCCCCGTGTCTGAGAAACAGCTCGTCAAGATGTTGATGGACAACCAGCGCCTGGCCCTGGGAGGCGGCGTGATTTTTCACTACGGGTTGTTGGCGGAGACGCGCCACCTCACGCGGAGGGTCTGGCGGCGATGACCTGGCCAGCCAGCGCGACCCCCTAGAACACTGGCAGACTCACCTTCGCGCCGCGATGGTTCCTCCCACCACCCGTCGGCGCGCCCTGCGACTCCTCTTCGGCGCCGTTCCCTCCGCCGGACTGCTGCTGGCCCAGAGAGCCCGCGCCTCCTCCCCCCCACCCCCTTCCTCCGCCAACGGTCGGCCCACCGTGCGGGTGCTCATGCCCGCTCCCTTCGCGGACGCCACCGCCGACGCCGTCCGTCGCTTCAATGCCGGATCCGCTCCCTGGCGGATCGCCGTCAGCCGGGGCCCCCTCGACACCGAAGCCCTCTCCGATCTGGCCAGCAGCAGCCTCCTCCTCGGGGAGACCCCCTTCGATCTGTTGTTGATGGACGTCAGCTGGACGGCCCGCTACGCCGCCGCTGGCTGGTTGGAACCCCTTGAACCCCTGCTCGGCGACGACGCCCTGGCGGGAATGGTGCCGACCGCGCGACTCGGCAATGGCTTCGGCGGTCATCTCTGGCGCCTCCCCCTGTCCGGCGACACCGCTCTCCTGTACTGGCGCACGGACCTGCTGCCACGGCCACCCGGCGATCTGGACGAGCTGGTGGGCATGGCCCGGGACCTGCAGCGGCGGGGGCGGGTGCGGTGGGGCCACGTGTGGCAGGGGCGCCAGTATGAAGGCTTGAGCTGCGTGGTGCTGGAGGCGTTGCATGCCTTTGGCGGCCGCTGGTGGGATCCCGAAACCGGCCGCACGGTGTTGGGAGATCCAGCCGCCCTGAAGGCCGTCACCTGGCTCACCGAGCTGGTCCGTGGCGGTGTCAGCCCTCGCGGCGTGGCGAACTTTGCCGAAAATGACGCGCTTCAGCTCTTCAGCGCCGGCGAGTCGGCGTTCCTGCGCAACTGGCCCTATGCCTGGGCCTTGCTGAATCAGGATGGCTGCCCGGTGCGCGGCAAGGTGGCTGTCACCCCCCTGCCCGGAGCGCCAGGCTTTCGCGGCGGAGGCACCCTCGGCACCTGGGGCTTTTCGCTCTTGGCGGGCAGCCCCCATCCTCGGGCGGCGGCGGAGGTGATCCGCTGGTTCACAGGACCGGCGGTGCAGCGGGAGCTGCTGCTCAGCCAGGGCTATGCCCCCACCTGGCGCGCCCTCTATGTCGACCCCGCGCTCCTCACCCGCCATCCGCTCCTCGCCGTGCAGCGCCAAGCCCTCGACACGCCGCTGGTGCGTCCGCTCACGCCGCTGTATGCCCAGATCAGCGACGTGCTGCAGCGCCAGATCAACGGGCTGCTCACCTCGAGCGAGGCGCCCGCCATCGCCCTTGGTCGCGCCCAGGGCCAAAGTGACCAGATCCTTCGCGCCATGGGCGCCCTCGCCTCCCCCTGATGGCCCCCATCACCACCCTCTTGCTGCTGGCGCCGGCGCTGGCGCTGCTGGGGCTGATCTTCCTCTGGCCCTGGCTGCATTACGGCTGGCTGAGCGTCCATGCCAGCTCCCTGCTCACCGGCCTGCGGGCGCTGCCCAACGGCGGCGCCAACTGGCCCCGCCTGGCCCAGGATCCGCGCTTCTGGCAGGACGCTTTTCAGACCCTGCGCTTCGCCGGGGTGTCCGTGGCCCTCGAACTGGCTCTGGGCCTCGCCATGGCGCTGCTGCTCCATCAGCCCTCCCGCTGGCGCGGCCTGTCGCGGGCCCTGGTCCTCCTCCCCTGGGCTCTGCCCGGACCGGTGATGGCCCTGGGCTGGCGCTGGATCCTCAACGACCCCCATGGCCCCATCAACCGCCTGATCCAGTCCCTTGGCGGCCAACCCCAACCCTTTCTGGCCGCGCCAGCCATCACCTGGCTCGCCACCGTGCTGGCGGATGTGTGGAAGACCACGCCGTTCGTGGCGATCCTTCTTCTGGCTGGCTTGCAGGCCATCCCCCGGGATCTGGAGGAGGCCCTCCGGCTTGAGGGGGCTGGACCCTGGACCCTGCTTTGGCGTCTGCGATGGCCGCTGCTCGCCCCCTTTGTCGGGCTGGCGGTGCTGTTTCGCCTGGCCCAGGCCATGGGCGTGTTCGACCTGGTGCAGCTTCTCACCGGCGGAGGTCCGGCGGGCAGCACCGAAACCCTGGCGCTGTACGCCTACCTGCAGGCGATGCGCTTTCTCGATTTCGGCTACAGCGCCACAGTGATGCTCGCCTCCTTCGCGATGATTCTTCTGCTGTCCGTGCTCTGGCTCGGGCGAGGCCGTTGGCGCGGGGTCCAGCGATGATGCGTGCCCTTCTGCTGGCCTGGAGCCTGGGCCCCTTGCTCTGGCAGCTGCGCACCTCGTTCCTCCTCGGCGAGGTGCTTGTGGGGGGGGGTGTCCCCGCCGGGGGCTCCCCCTGGACCCTGGCCAACTACCGCCTGGTGCTGGCGGGTGATCCCTCCCTGGCGCGGGTGCTGCTGAATTCGGCCCTCCTCGGAGGTGTCACCACAGCTCTCACCCTGCTGCTGGCCCTGCCCTGCGCCTACGGGCTCCACCATCTTCACGGGCGCCCGCGAGCGTGGATCAGCGCCGGGCTGGTGGGTGCCGCGCTCTTCCCCACCGTGCTGCTGTTCCTGTCTCTGCTGCAGCTGGCGCGCTGGTTCGGCCTGGCGAATCACCTGCTGGCCCTGGCTCTCCCCTACACCGCCCTGTCGCTCCCCCTGGCGATCCTTTTGCTGCGAGCCGCCATCGCCGACCTGCCGAGCGAACTCGAGGATGCCGCTCGCCTCGACGGGCTCAACGCTCTCCAACGCCTGCGCCGCATCGTGGCACCCCTGCTCGCTCCTGCGGTGGCCAGCACTGGCCTGCTGGTTTTTCTCGCCAGTTGGAATGAATACCCGATCGCTCTCACCTGGCTGTCCCGGTCCGATCGCCTCACCCTTCCCGCGGCCATGGGCCGCATCGCCTCCTCCTCCGTGTTCACCATTCCTTACGGTCCCTTCGCGGCCGCCACCGTGCTCGGGAGCCTGCCGCTTCTGCTCCTCGTGCTCCTGTTCCAACGCTGGATCATCAGTGGCCTCACCCAGGGAGCCGTCAAGGGATGAAAGGCCTCCACCTTGATGGCGTCTGCCGCCAGGCGGGGGGGCGCCCTCTCCTGGAGAACCTCGAGCTGCGGGTGGCGGAGGGCGAGTGCGTCGCCTTGCTCGGCCCCAGCGGCTGCGGCAAAACCACCACCCTCCGGGTCGTTGCCGGCCTTGATCCCCTCTCCGCCGGTCGGGTTCTCCTCGACGGCGAGGACATCAGTGGTGTCGATCCCGCCCTGCGTCGGGTGGGGATGGTGTTTCAGAGCTATGCCCTTTACCCGCACCTCAGCGTCGCTGACAATCTCACCCTTGGATTGAAAATCCGCGGGGTGCCGGCCGCGGAGCGGGAGGAGCGTCTGAGTCGGGTCCTTTCGCTGCTACGGCTCCAGGACCTGCGCCCGCGTCGACCCGCCCAACTCTCCGGCGGCCAACGTCAACGGGTCGCCCTGGGCCGCGCCCTGCTTCGCCAGCCTCGGATCATGCTTCTCGATGAGCCGATGAGCAACCTTGATGCCCAGCTGCGGGAGGAGCTCCGGCCCGAACTCCGCGCCCTCCTGAGCGGTGCCGGCCATCCCGTCCTGTACGTCACCCACGATCAACAGGAGGCCATGGGGCTCGCCGATCGCATCGCCGTGCTCGATCAAGGGCGCCTGCAGCAGGTGGGAGACCCCCGGGAGCTGCACCACAACCCCGCCAATCGCTTCGTGGCCTCCTTCCTCGGACGGCCGGCGATCAACCTCTTCCCCCCTCTTGAGGGCCGCCAACTCGCCGTTCGCCCCGAGCACCTGCGCGTCGTTAGCGGCGGCGGACTCCCGGCCCGCGTTGTGCGCGCGGAATGGAACGGGCCTCAGCAGGTGCTCTGGCTGGACACCGCCGCGGGTCTGCTCCGCCTGCTCTGGCCTGCGTCCAGCGCCCCGCCAGACACGCTGCGGGTGGACTGGGACCCGGAGCACACCCTGGCCTTCGAGGCCAGCGGCGGCGACCGCCTCCCCCGGCCTGATCCAGCGTGGAACGGTGATTTGATAAGGTTTCTCCAGCATTGAATCGGCTAAACATCATGTCTCGCGTCTGTGAGCTCAGCGGCCAGCGGGCCAATAACGGCATGGCCGTCAGCCATTCCCACGTCCGCACCAAAAAGCTCCAGCAGGTCAATCTTCAGAAGCGACGCCTCTGGTGGGCGGAAGGCCAGCGCTTCATCACCCTGCGCGTCTCGACCCGCACCCTCAAAACCATTCAGAAGCGTGGTCTCGGCGCCTACGCCAAAGAGCTCGGCATCAACCTGGCCCGCCTCTGAACACCCGCGTGTTCCTCCTGTCGCCACCGCCGCCAAAGGCCGAAGGCGTCGGCGGGAGGCACCATGGGGCGCCTGGGTCCTGAACGGATGTCAGGCCGAACGCTTTTCCGACGCCGTTGGACCCAGGATGAAACGTCGCATCGTTTTGCGGGGCCTCCCCCCCGTCATGTTCACCGGTTGGCTGCTGACGGAGGCTCTATGGACGGCACGCCCCGTCGGTGCCCTGGGGGGCATCGCTCCCGCCGTTGGAGCGCCAGCCCCGGAATTCAGTTTGCCGGGGGTTGCGCCAGCGGCGTCACCCTCAGCGGCTCCCGAATCTGTGACGCTTTCCTTGGCCGATTTTCAGGGTCGTTGGTTGGTGTTGTACTTCTATCCCAAGGATTTCACCCCCGGATGCACGATCGAAGCCCGGGGCTTCCAGAACGATCTGGCGACCTTTCACCAATTGGACGCTGAGGTGGTGGGTGTCAGCACCGACACTTTGGACAGCCATGGGTCCTTTTGTGGCTCAGAAGGCCTGGCCTATCCCCTGCTGTCCGATCCCCAGGGAGAGATGATCCGCCGCTACGGCTCCTGGCTCGCTCCCTCCGCCTTGCGACACACCTTTCTGGTTGACCCCAACGGCGTCGTGCGGGCCCGCTGGCTCGGCGTTCGCCCCCTCGGTCACAGCCAGGAGGTGATCGCTGCCCTGCGCGAGGCCCGGGAGTCCTGAGCCAGCCCTGGGGGCCGACCCACCTCAGCCTGGGCTCAGAACCTGCCGCAGCAGCTGGTCATGGGCCGCTGTTTCCGCATGCACGGTGGCGATGGTCTGGTCAGCCGGAGGCTGATCCAGCACCCGCTGCCACTGCGCGGCCAGATCGCCGGGGGGTGGGGTCGCCAGGTCGTGCAGCGGACATCCCAGGCTCTGGGCGGCAGCCGCCACCTTCGGGTCGTAGCTGAGGGCCGCCACCGGGCTTCCGGCCAGGGCCGCCAGGATCAGCCCGTGGAGGCGCATCGCCACCACCAGGCCGGCTCGCGCGAAGTGCTCCATGGCCCCATCGGGCTCCGTCACCTCCAGCTCCCGACAGCGATGCGCCAGGGAGGCGGAGAGCAGGCCGCGCTGGCGCAGAACAGGGAACAGTCCCCGGTCTTGCTCCCGATGAAAGGGCAACCACACGAGATCCCTTTCGTTGGCGGCGGTCAGGAGCTCCAGGGCTTCCAGGTAGGCCCTCCAACCTTCGTCTCCCAACGCCTTCACCGGTCGCCAGCAGAGCACGATCGGTCCCGCGACCCCCTGCCAGGAGCGCCTGGGATAAGCCCAGACCGGATCGCTGCCCACCGGATGAGGGGGCTGTCCGAGCCGTTCCGCCAACTGACCTGAGGCGTGGTCACGCCAGCTGATCGCCGTGGCCAGGGGCAACACCCCACGCACCAGCCACCGGCTCACCGGCCGGCGCAAGGGGCCCAGGCCCTGACCCCACAACAGCACGCGCTTGCCCAACAACCGCGCCGTGAGAATCAGCAGGCAGTAGTACACAAGGCTGTTCAAGCTTGTGGCGTCTTGCAACAAGCTGCCGCCACCCAGCACGAGGACATCCAGGGTGACCAAGCGACGCATCACCACTCCCAGTCGCCGTCGATCACAGGTCTCCACCCCGAAGCGCTCGCTCACCCAACGCTCATCCCGCGCGGTGACGACGGGCTTGCACCCTGCGGGCAACCGGGAGAGAAGCACCTCCAGCAGGGCATCATCGCCGAGGTTGTGTTCGCCGTAGTAGCCACAGAGCAAGGGTCGTTTTGGTGTCCTCTTCCCCGCCATGCCCTTCAAACCCTCTGGGCTCGACCTTAAGGGGGGCTAGCTTGAAAATTCGATTCAGCAGGAGATCGACACCAGCGCATGCACGCCCTCTCCCTCGGCACCTGGTGGATTCACATCACGTCGGTGGTCGAATGGCTGTTGGCCATCATCGCGGTTCAGTCCTACGGACAGCGACGACGGGAAGGCGGCTGGCGCTGGCTTGCCCTGGCCATGATCCCCGCCCTTGTGAGCGCCATGGCGGCCTGCACCTGGCATCTCTTTGACAATCCCCCCGCTCTCCAGGGGCTGGTGGTGCTTCAGGCGGCCTGCACGTTCCTGGGCAATGTCTGCTTGGCTGTCGCCGCTTGGGGGCTGCTGCGACACCAGCGTCGGGCCGATGGCCTCGCTTCCCTTGAACCCAAGCCATGACGCCTCTCCTGACGGTCACGGCTCCGCTCGCCGGCTTGGCCGCGGTGAATCCCGGCCCGTTCTTCGTCCTCTCCCTGATCCCTTATCTGGCCTTTCTCTTTTGGGCCTCCAGGGTGAGGGCTTTTCCCAGACTGGCGTTGCTGGGCTTTCAGCTCACCCTGCTGTTTGTCGCCGTCACCATTGTCGCTTCGATCGTCGCCCAGCGTCGCTACGGCGAACTGCTGGCCAATGTTGATGGGCTCCATGGCGGCGCGGAGGCGTTTCTCACCCTCAGCAACCTGCTCGTTGTCCTGGGCTTCCTCTCCCGCCACGACGATGGCTGAGCGGCTCGGCGGTGACCCCTCTGCTGTCGGAAGGCGGTGGTCTGTGGCCCTGCTGGCCTTGAGCGGGCCCCTGCTCTTCGCTGGTGCCCTCCCCGCCCGAAGTCTGCCCCCTCCGCCCGTGCTGCGGGTGGGCGTGGTGGATGGTGCCCAACCCTGCACTTTCCGCCAGGACGGCGTGTGGAAGGGGCTGGCGGTCGACCTTTGGACCCGGGTGGCCACGGAGGAGCGCCTTCCCTTCACCCTGCGGGAGTGGCCCGACCTGCGCGCTCTGCTGGCGGCCACCCGTCGCGGCGAGGTGGACCTGGCCGTGGGCTGCGTGAATCTCTCCCCCGAGCGCCTGCGGACCCTCACCTTCTCCCTGCCTTTTCAGGAGGATGGGCTGGCGGTGATGGCGCTCCAAAGTCGCTTTGATCTGGGCAAGGCCTTCCTGGGCAGCCTGCTGGGGCCCACCCTCCCGCTGTTGCTCGGCGGTTTCCTCGTGCTCATCGGCCTCCTCAGCCTGCTCACCTGGCGGGTGGAGAACCATGGTCAGTCGTCTGACACCCGGTCGCTGGGGACGATGCGCAGCTTTGCCCGGATCTTCCAGATCCTGGCCACGGGTCCTGGCAGCAACACCATCGTCACCACCACGCGCGGGCACGGACTCGTGCTGCTCGCTTACCTCGTGCGCATTGTGGCCGCCTCCCTGCTGGTGGGTTTCCTCACGGTGCATGTGGTGGAGGAGACACGGCAACGGAGCGCGGGTGGTCTGCGAAGCCTGCAGGATCTGCGCGGGCGGCGGGTGGCGGTCCGGCCTGGCAGCGTCAGCGCGGCTTTGGTGGAGGAGCTCAACAGATCGTCCGGGGAAGCGCCGGTTCAAGTGGTGCCCCTGTCGCGGGTCAGCGTCGCCATTTCCCTGTTGGCCTGGGGCAAGGCCGATGCCGTGCTGGCGGATGAGTTGCAGCTGAGCTACGCCCTGGCGCATCACTCCGGCGGCGCGGTTGTTCCCAGCCTGGTGCTGCGGGCTGTGCGGCCGGAATCCCAGGGATTCGCCTTTTCTCCGAACCTGGACCCGACCACAGCTCTGCGCATTGATCTGGCCATCAGCCGCTTGAAACGCTCGGGTGAGGTCAGCCTGCTGAGGGACGCTGTCCTCAGGCCTCCGTCAGCCAATCGAGAGAAGCTTCGCGACGGGGAGAACGAGCCAACGGGGAAGACATGAACAAGTCTTAAGGCGTGGGCCTGTCAAGCCGTTGAACTTGGAAGATGGGGCTGTTGCTTTGGCGTCATGCTGCTTCCCGTTCTGGCGTTGGCCCCTGCCACCGTGTCCTGGTCTCCGAAAGTTGGCTTGGTGATGATCGTGGCGAATGTCATCGCCATCGCCATAGGCAAAGCGACGATCAAGCAACCCAACGTCGGCCTGCAACTCCCCAGCTCCGCCCTCTTTGGCGGTTTGAGCCATGGAGCGATGCTGGGCACGATCAGCTTGGGTCACATCCTGGGCATGGGGGCCATTCAAGGTCTGGCCGCCCGCGGCGTGCTCTGAATCTCTCGTTGTTGGGTTGGGCGAAGGGGAGCCTTGGCAGGCGCAAGCCGCCAAGACTCCCCTCGTTTGTTCAGGTGTTCATGGGCCCAATGTCGCATCAAGCCGACGGGCCGAGGCATCGGCGCCGTCTGGGGCCAGATCAGCGCAAGACGGGCTGGGGAGAGGTCTGCCGCGCATCACCCGACAGGGTGGCCAGCGGATCGGCGAAATGGCTGAGGATCCGCTGGGCCATCTGGGGTGGGGTCAGCCCCAAGGACTCCTTGCTTTGCTCCGGTGTGGCGTGATCGACCAGCACGTCGGGAATGCCGATGCGCAACACTTTGGCCTGGATGCCGTTGTCGCTCAGGGCTTCCACCACCGCGCCGCCAAAACCACCGGCCAGCGCGCCCTCCTCCATGGTCACCACCCGCGTGATCCGACGGGCGAGGGGCAAGAGCAGACTCTCATCCAGCGGACGCAGGAAGCGGGCATTGACCACGGTGGCGCGCACTCCTTGCTCCTGCAGCAACCCCGCGGTCGCCATGGCCGGCGCGACCATGGAGCCATAAGCCACGATCAACAGATCGTCGCCGTCGGTGAGCTGCTCGGCCAAGCCGATTTGCAACGGTTGCCAGCCCTCCTCCATCAAAGGAACACCTTCCCCTTCGCCCCGCGGAAAACGAATCGCGCAGGGACCGTCATGGGCCAGGGCGGTCACCAGCATGCGCTGCAGCTCGGCCTCATCTTTTGGCGCCATCACCGTGAAATTGGGCACGGCCCGCAGGTAGCTGATGTCGTACTGGCCCTGATGGGTGGGCCCATCCGCGCCCACGATTCCAGCCCGGTCGAGGACAAACGTGACCGGCAACTTCTGAATGCCCACGTCGTGAATCAACTGGTCGTAGGCCCGCTGCAGAAAGGTGCTGTAGATCGCCACCACCGGTCGCAGCCCCTCACAGGCCATGCCGGCCGCCATGGTCACCGCGTGCTGCTCGGCGATGCCCACATCGAAATACTGGTCGGGCAAGGCCTTCTCCAAGAGATCCAGACCCGTGCCAGTGGCCATCGCCGCCGTGATCCCCACCACTTTGGGGTTCTGTTCACAGACTTTCACCAGCGTCTGCCCGAACACTTTGCTGTAGCTCGGCGGCTTCGGCTTGCTGGAAGGGAAGGCCTTGCCGGTGCGCAGGTCGAAGGCGGATTGGGCGTGATAGCCCACCTGATCGGCCTCGGCGTAGGGATAGCCCTTGCCCTTCGTGGTGGCCACATGCACAAGCACCGGCCCCTCACAGCGGTGCGCATCCTGGAAGGTCCGCACCATGGAGGCGATGTCGTGGCCATCCACGGGACCCATGTAAGTGAACCCGAGCTCCTCGAACACAGCGCCCACCTTGGGAACAGCCAGACGGCGCATGCTTTCTTTCAGATTCTTCAGCTCTGGCGGCAGCTCGCCGTGCAGAAAGGGCAGATGGCGAATCGCCTCCTCGGCGTTGTCGGATAAAAACTGCACAGGCTTGCTCAGCCGCATCCGGTTCAGATGGGTGGAGAGGGCGCCGACGGGGGGCGAGATGGACATGTCGTTGTCGTTCAACACCACCAGCAGCCGCGTCCTCGGCAGGTGGCCGGCGTGATTGATCGCCTCAAGGGCCATGCCCCCGGTCAACGCGCCATCGCCGATCACGGCCACACATTTAAACGTTTCCCCGCAGCGATCCCGGGCCAGAGCCATTCCCAGGGCGGCCGAGATGCTCGTGGAGGCGTGGCCCGCGCCGAAATGGTCGAAACGGCTCTCACAGCGCTTGAGGTATCCCGCCACCCCGTTCTTCTGCCGCAGCGTGGGAAAGTCGCGGAAGCGGCCGGTCACCATCTTGTGGGGATAGGCCTGGTGGCCGACATCCCAGACCACACGATCCTTGTCGAGATCCAGCGTTTGGTACAGGGCCAGGGTGAGTTCGACGACGCCCAGGCCCGGTCCCAGGTGGCCTCCCGAGGTGGACACCACCTCCAGGTGGCGTTCCCGAATCTGGCGGGCGATGGCCTCGAGTTCCGCTGTGCTCAGACCGTGCAACTGATTGGGATGGGTCAGCTCGCTCAGATGCATCCTCAAGCTCACGGTCGGGCGCACAATCTAAGACTTTCGCCTCTCGGGACGGCCACCTTGGCGACGGTTTTGCCTCCCGAGGAGCCCTCTCTGGTGCGTGGCTCCACAACTTGCCACACTTGACCCATGATCCAGCAGACGACGTCCTCGGGGGAAGGTCCCGAGCCCAGCCCCTACCTGCAGCGCATCCTCCGGGCGCGGGTGTACGACGTGGCGATCGAGTCGCCCCTGGATCGGGCGCCGAACCTGACCCGGCGCCTGGGCAACCGGGTGTTCCTCAAACGGGAGGACCTGCAACCCGTGTTCAGTTTCAAGCTGCGCGGGGCCTACAACAGGATGGTGTCCCTGTCGGCCGCGGATCTGGAGCGGGGCGTGATTGCCGCCAGCGCGGGAAACCATGCGCAAGGTGTAGCCCTCGCCGCAGAAAAGCTCGGGTGTCGGGCCGTGATTGTGATGCCGGTCACCACCCCGGACGTGAAGGTGCGCTCGGTGGCCTCCCGCGGGGCCGAGGTGGTGTTGCACGGGGACACCTACGACGAGGCCTGCTCCCGGGCGCGTCAACTGGAACAGGAGCGCGGCCTCACGTTCATCCACCCCTTCGACGATCCGGAGGTGATCGCCGGCCAGGGGACCATCGCCATGGAGATCCTTCGCCAGCTCTCCACGCCTCCGGATGGGATCTATGTCGCCGTTGGCGGTGGCGGGTTGATCGCCGGCATCGCGGCCTACGTCAAAAGTCTGTGGCCCGGCGTGGAAGTGATCGGCGTCGAGCCGGTGGACGCGGATGCCATGAGCCGATCCCTCGCCAAGGGAGAGCGCGTGCGCCTGGACACGGTGGGGCTGTTCGCTGACGGCGTGGCGGTGAAGGAGGTGGGTGTCCACACCTTCGCCCTGGCGCAACGCTACGTCGATCGGATGGTCACCGTCGACACGGATGCCATCTGCGCGGCCATCAAGGACGTTTTTGAGGACACCCGATCGATTCTGGAGCCCGCCGGCGCCCTGGCCATCGCTGGCCTGAAGGCGGACGTGGAGGCGCGCGCCCTGAGGGATCGGGACCTGGTCGCCGTGGCTTGCGGCGCCAACATGAATTTCGGGCGACTGGCTTTCGTGGCGGAGCGGGCTGAGCTGGGGGAAGAGCGCGAGGCGCTTCTGGCCGTGGAAATTCCCGAACATCCGGGCAGTCTGCGGCGGTTCTGCGCCCTCCTCGGTCAACACAGCCTGACGGAGTTCAGCTATCGGTTGGCCGATCCACGGTTGGCTCACATTTTTGTCGGCGTCCAGATCCGCGATCACAGCGATACCGAAGCCCTGATCTGTCGGCTGGAAAGCGCGGGTTTTCCCTGCCTCGATCTCAGCAAAAACGAACTGGCCAAGTTGCATCTCTGCCACATGGTGGGGGGACGCCTTCCCGCCAGCGCCGCACCGGCCTGCCAGCAGGGCAGGGAGCTGCTCTACCGTTTTGAGTTTCCGGAGCGACCGGGTGCCTTGATGGCCTTTGTGAGTGCCTTGCACCCGAATTGGAACATCAGCATCTTTCACTATCGCAACCATGGCGCTGACGTGGGGCGCATCGTCGTCGGCGTTCAGGTGCCGGAGAACGAATTGGCGGAATGGGAGGATTTCCTGTCCTCACTCCCGTATCGCTATTGGCAGGAAACGGACAACCCTGCCTACCGATTGTTTCTTGGCGCGAGCGCAGCCACCTCCCTGGAGACTGTCGAGGCACTGCCTGTTTGATCACCGGCGGAGCGCAGCCGCTTGGATAAGCAAGCCCCAACGGTAGAGTGTGATTTCTTCTCTCAGTTCCGCGTTTTGATCGGCCATGTCCGCCACTGATCCCCCTTTTGATCAGTCTGCTTCCAGGGCTGCCGCCAATGCGGAGATCTCAGCCGATCCGAGCGAACCTGACGCCCTTTCCATTCCAGATTCCGCACCTGATCCCGGGGCGACGACGCTCGAGCGAGAGCCCAAGACCACCGCCACCGAACTGGCCGTGGTGGAAGTGCTCACCGGTCTTTCGGAGGCGGCCCGCCTGGAGGCCATCCTTTATCTGAAAGGACGGCCGATGAGCCTCGGCGAGTTGGCCTCGCTCACCGGCATGGACCGGGATGCTGTGGAGCTGGCCCTGATCAGCCTGATGACCGATTACGCGCACCGCGATACCGCTCTTGAAATCTTCCAGGACGGCCAGACTTACAGCCTGCAATTACGGCAGGGCCTCAGTGATCTGGTGCAGGTCCTGCTGCCCGTGGATCTGTCCACCGCCGCCTTGAGAACCCTGGCAACCATTGCCTTGAAAAAACGAATTCTGCAATCTGAGCTGGTCGACTTACGCGGCTCTGGCGCTTATGATCACATCAAAGAATTGCTGGCTCAGAATTTTATTGAACGCAAACGCCAAAGCGATGGTCGTTCCTACTGGCTCACCCTGAGTGAAAAGTTTCATCGCACTTTTGCCCTCGACCAGCAGGGCGGGCCCTCGCCGCAGGCTCCCGTGTCCGAAGAACCGGACGCCGCCGCCACGGACTACATAGAATGAGGTTTGTGTTTCGCACCCTCCATGGCCGCACTGGCGTTGATCGTTGCAGTACTTGTGAAAACCCTCCAGATTTACTCTCTGGTACTTTTCGTGCGGGTTCTCCTCAGCTGGTTTCCCAATCTCGACTGGAGCAATCCCGCCCTGGCGGCCATCAGTGCGATCAGTGACCCCTTCCTCACCGTGTTCCGCGGCCTGATCCCTCCCATCGGCGGAATTGACCTGTCGGCCATCGTGGCCTTCTTCTCCCTCTCGATCCTGCAGGGTTTGCTGCAGCAAAGCGTGGTCTTGCTGGCCTCCGCCTCTGGCCTTTGAGCCGCCTGATGCCGTGGTTCACGACGCCATGGCTCACGGCCCGATGGTTCACGACGCCATGTCACGCTCCAAAGGCAAACGCTCATCGTCCTCGCCAGCCCGCGTGCGCACGGGGGCGTGAAAGCCTCGCGCTTTCACCTGGCCCACCCGAAAGGGGCCAGGGGTTCCGGCGGGCACGGCCAGGCGCACCGCAAAAGGTGAGCGTCCCGGTGGAACATCCCCCAGGCTGCCCACTCGCGCGCGGTTGGGCAGCACAGGCTCGCCGCTGCTGTCCAGGATCACGGCGAAGAGATCCGCATCGACCACGGGGCGTCCCGTGGCATTCACCACCTCACCCCGCAAGGCCCAGCAGGAGGCCACTGTCCGCCCCTCAGGCTGCCGACCGGCGTCCGCGAGGGGACAGGGACTCAGCTGGACGTCGTCCACCCGAAGTTCCGCCGCCCAGCTGGCCTCAGGCGCTGCCACCAGGCTGATGAGCAGAGTGATCGCGGCCACGACCGTCCCGACCCATCCCCGCCATCCCGTTCTCAACGCTGGTCTCCACTCCCTGCGATCACGTTACGCTCCGCGCGACTGGCGAGCTTGGCCAGGTTGGCCTCCGCGATCGCTTCCAGATCAAGATCGAGCTCACTGGCGAGTCGTGCCAGGTACCACAACACATCCCCCAGCTCCAGGGCGAGCGCCGCGCGGTTCTCGGCACCGAAGTGCCCCCCCTGATCGCGCAGCACCTTCTTCACCTTCTCCGCCACCTCTCCCGCCTCTCCACAGAGACCCAGTGTAGGATAGATGGGATTGGACCCCGCGTCCGGGTATCGCGCCGTGCTGGCGGCCGCTGCCTGGTAGGCCTTGAGGTCCACGACGAGCCCGTGCGGGGAAGGGTGGATGGTAGTTTCCGGCTTAACCGCCTGACCGGGCTCTCCATGCGACGCACCAAGATCGTGGCCACGATCGGCCCCGCCACGGAATCGCCCGAGAGACTCCGTGCCCTCATCCAGGCTGGAGCGACCACCTTTCGCCTGAACTTCTCCCACGGCGACCACGGAGAGCATGCTCACCGCATCGCCACCATCCGCCAGGTCGCCCATGAAATGGGCGTTCACATCGGCATCCTTCAAGATCTGCAAGGGCCGAAGATTCGCCTTGGCCGCTTTGAGATGGGTCCGATCACCCTGGCCATGGGTGACAGCTTCGAGCTCACCTCCAGGGATGTTCCCTGCACCCAGGAGATCGCGACGGTCACGTACGACCGCCTCGTGGAGGAGGTTCCCACAGGCAGCCGCATTCTTCTTGATGACGGTCGTGTGGAAATGCATGTGGAGCACGTCAATCTCGAAGAACAGAAGTTGCAGTGTCGCGTCACCGTTGGCGGGGTGCTCTCCAATAACAAGGGCGTTAACTTTCCAGATGTGCAGCTTTCAATTCGCGCCCTCACATCCAAGGACAGAAAAGACTTGGCCTTTGGATTGCAGCAGGGAGTGGATTGGATTGCGCTGAGCTTCGTTCGCAACCCTTCCGATATTCTGGAGATTCGCGAACTCATTCGTGGTCAGGGTGCTTCCACTCCGGTGGTGGCCAAGATCGAAAAGTTTGAAGCCATTGAAGCCATCGATGCCATCCTGCCCCTTTGCGATGGCGTGATGGTCGCCAGGGGGGATCTGGGGGTTGAGATGCCTGCCGAGGAGGTTCCCCTGTTGCAAAAAGATCTCATTCGCAAGGCCAACAGCCTCGGTATTCCCATCATCACGGCCACCCAGATGTTGGATTCCATGGCCTCTTGTCCCCGCCCCACCCGCGCGGAGGTCAGCGATGTGGCCAATGCCATTCTCGATGGCACGGACGCGGTGATGTTGTCCAACGAAACGGCTGTTGGTGACTACCCGGTGGAAGCGGTTGCCACCATGGCGCGCATCGCCCGCAGGATCGAGCGGGATTACCCGCAACGGATTCTCGATGGCCAGATGGCCACCACCATCCCCAATGCCATCAGCCAGGCCGTCAGCAGCATCGCGCGCCAACTCAATGCCGCCGCCATCCTTCCGTTGACGCAGTCGGGCTCCACGGCCCGCAACGTGAGCAAATTTCGTCCCAGCACCCCGATTCTCGCGATCACCAGTGAGGTGGCGGTCGCCCGTCAATTGCAGCTGGTCTGGGGGGTCAACCCCTTGCTGATCGCCCAGCAGGCCTCCACAGAGAGCACCTTCAGCCTGGCCATGGGCGTGGCCCAGCAGAAAGGGTTGCTCAAAGAGGGGGATCTGGTGGTGCAAACCGCCGGCACTCTGGAGGGGGTCAGCGGGTCCACAGACCTGGTGAAGGTCGGCATTGTCTCCGCCGTTCTCGGTCGCGGGGTGGGAATCGGCAGCGGCTCTGTCAGCGGCAAGGTGCGTCTGGCCCAAACCCCGGAGGAGGCCGCCCGGGTGGAAAATGGTGAGATCCTCGTCGTACGCGAAACCACCGCCGCCTACCTGGAAGCCATCCGCAAGGCCCGCGGCATCATCGCGGAAATGGAAGGTCGTCACAGCCATGCCGCTGTCATCGCGGAGCGTCTGGGCATCCCTGTGATCGTCGGTGTGGCCAACGCCACCCATGATCTGCGGCAGGGAGAAATTGTCACCCTGGAAATCCATCAGGGCGTGGTGCATCGGGGCACCCGCAGTCACAAACTGCACATGACCGCAAATCCGCTATAACGCCAACGGCATTCTCTCCGGGGCATCCATGGCCAGATCCACTGTCCCTTTTCGGGAAACCGCCGCCATGGCTGTGGCCACCCTCAAGAGCAACCGCCTCCGCAGCTTGCTCACGATGCTGGGCATCGTCATCGGCAACGCTTCGGTCATCACCCTCGTCGGTCTGGGGCGAGGCGCTCAGCGACTTGCTGACCAACAGCTCTCGTCCCTGGGACCCAACGTTTTGTTCATTGTTCCCGGTCGCAACGACACCCGTCGCCAGGGGTTGGATTCTCCCAAAACCTTGATCCTTGAAGATGCGGAAGCGATCGCTCAGCACGTTCCTTCCGTGCGGCGTGTGGCGCCACAAATCTCGCTGTTGGAAGTGGTTCAATCCGGGTCCCTCAATGCCTCTGCCACTATTTCCGGGGTGACGCCCGAGTTTCTGCCAGTGCGCAGCTTTGAGATCGCCCAGGGACGTTTCATCAGCGACAATGATATTGAAGCGGCTCGCAACGTTGTTGTCTTGGGGCCTGACCTTCGGGACAAACTCTTCCCAACCACCCAAGCCATCGGCCAGCGATTGCGCATTCGAGATCAATCTTTTGAAGTGATTGGCATCCTGGAACCGAAGGGCGCTGTCTTTGGCAGTAATCAGGACGAGGCCGCCTATCTTCCCCTGAGCACCATGGTCAACCGCTTGAGCGGACGAGATCCAACCTATGGCATCAGCCTCAGTTTCATCAGCGTCGAGGCCAAGAACGATGAAAGTATGGGCGCGGCTTCCTTCCAGATCACGAATCTTCTGCGCCAGCGGCATCGCATCCTCAGGGAGGATGATTTTGTTGTTCGATCCCAGAAGGATGCTCTGTCGATTGTTCAGACCATCACCGGAGGCCTGACCATGCTCCTGGCGGCGATTGGCGCCATCTCGCTGTTGGTTGGAGGAATAGGCATCATGAACATCATGTTGGTGGCGGTGAGTGAGCGGACCGAGGAAATCGGTCTGCGCAAAGCGATCGGTGCCCGCAGCGGTGATGTCCTCAAGCAATTTTTGGTCGAGTCGTTGATTCTTTCCAGCGCGGGTGGGGCAGTGGGCGGCCTCCTCGGCGTCGGCGCCGTCACCCTGGTGGCGACGTTCACCCCCTTGCCCGCCACCATCGGCGCGGGGATGGTTCTGGTGACTGTCGGTTTTTCGGGCATGATCGGCTTGTTTTTCGGTGTTGTGCCCGCCCGGAGAGCCGCAGCGTTGGATCCGATCGTGGCTCTTCGCAGTCTCTGACGCGTTGCGGCCCAGGAAAACGGACAAAACCTTAAGACTGGAGAAGTGTTGTCATCCACACCAAAGGGACCCCAGGGGGACTGGCTATAACGATGGGGCTTCGCTTTAATTCTTCGTTGGACCGTCCGGATGTGAGCGCACTTACCGAAAATGCTCTCGGTGAAACCGAGGATCGGATGTTGCTGGATTGCACCTATCGCAATTCCTCAGATCGGATGGTCATCCTCCGCTGCTGTGGCAACCAATATTTTTTTTTGGAACGAGTGGTCTTCCCATTCGAAATTCTTGCCTTCTCGTGCCCGGCCCTGAGTGAGGTCAAAATCTGGTCCCACGGGTTGTACGGACCAGAGCTGGTTGAGTCGTTCAGCGCGCAACAGCTTTTGTCCGACATCAGCGGCGAGCCTCCCCTGGTCGAGGCGGGAGGTCTGTTTCCCACCACCTCCGCTCCGCTGCGCACCACCCCCTGGTTACAGGCCAGCTGACACCGGTTGACGACCACCGCATTGGGCTCTGGCGATCACGGTTTTCCGCGTCGTCTTTTACAATTGCTCAAGAAGCTCTCCTTTCGATGAATCAGCGCTGGCGCCTCATTGTCCTTTGGGCCCTGCCTCTCCTTGTCGCTGGTTTCCTCGGTTGGCAACTCCTCAGCGGTGGAGGGTCCAATTTGGCCACCAGTCCCTTGAAATCACCAGCCAACACAGCCGTTGGCAAGATGAGTTATGGCAGATTTCTTGATTATGTTGATTCTGGACGAGTCAACTCTGTCGACATTTACAACTCTGGACGTACCGCTGTTGTTGAAATTGTTGATCCAAACCTTGACAATCGCGTGCAGCGTCTTCGTGTTGACCTTCCGGGAATCGCTCCCGATCTCCTGAATCAGCTCAAGACGCAATCCATCAGTTTCGATATTCACCCTCCTCGTCCAACACCTCCACTCGTTGGACTTCTTAGCAATCTTCTCTTCCCCCTCCTTTTAATTGGCTCGCTGATTTTTCTTGCCAGACGTTCCTCTGGGATGCCTGGAGGTCCTGGACAAGCCATGCAATTTGGCAAAACCAAGGCTCGTTTTCTCATGGAGGCTGAAACCGGTGTGAAGTTCGCGGATGTGGCTGGTGTCGAGGAGGCCAAGCAGGATCTCCAAGAAGTCGTCACGTTCCTCAAAACCCCTGAACGCTTCACGTCTGTGGGTGCCCGCATCCCCAAAGGAGTTCTGCTTGTTGGTCCTCCTGGAACAG
Organism: Cyanobacteria bacterium K_Offshore_surface_m2_239; assembly: GCA_016882305.1. Taxonomy (GTDB): domain Bacteria; phylum Cyanobacteriota; class Cyanobacteriia; order PCC-6307; family Cyanobiaceae; genus Cyanobium. The sequence continues at coordinate 3,661 of VGQX01000025.1, read as the reverse complement.
GCAAAACCCTTTTGGCAAAAGCGATTGCGGGCGAAGCAGGGGTTCCGTTCTTCTCGCTGTCAGGTTCAGAATTCGTTGAAATGTTTGTTGGCGTTGGCGCCAGCCGCGTCCGTGATCTCTTCAAACGCGCCAAGGAGAATAGCCCTTGCTTGATTTTCATTGATGAGATTGATGCGGTCGGGCGTCAGCGTGGAGCTGGAATCGGCGGAGGCAATGACGAGAGGGAGCAAACTCTGAATCAGTTGCTCACGGAAATGGATGGATTTGAAGGGAACAGTGGCATCATCATCATCGCGGCAACCAATCGCCCCGATGTTCTCGACTCCGCCTTGATGCGTCCTGGTCGTTTCGACCGTCAGGTGTCTGTTGACGCCCCTGACATCAAAGGCCGTCTATCCATTCTTGACGTTCACTGCCGCAACAAGAAACTTGCCCCCGAGGTGTCCCTGGAGAGCATTGCCCGACGCACACCTGGTTTCACAGGCGCAGACCTCGCCAATCTTCTTAATGAGGCGGCCATCCTGACGGCCCGTCGCCGTAAAGAGGCCATCACCCTGAGCGAGATCGACGATGCTGTGGATCGGGTGATTGCCGGAATGGAGGGAAAACCTCTCACCGACGGTCGCAGCAAAAGACTGATTGCTTACCACGAAGTCGGCCACGCTCTCGTGGGCACGCTGGTGGCGGAGCACGACCCCGTTCAGAAAGTCACCCTCATTCCCAGGGGCCAAGCCCAGGGATTGACCTGGTTTGCCCCGGACGAAGAGCAAATGCTCGTCAGCCGCGCCCAGATCAAAGCCAGGATCATGGGCACTCTCGGCGGTCGCGCCGCAGAAGAAGCGGTCTTTGGACACGCCGAAGTCACCACCGGGGCCGGTGGAGACATTCAACAAGTCGCCTCTTTGGCGCGTCAAATGGTGACACGCTTTGGCATGAGTGACTTGGGACCTGTCTCCCTGGAGGCTGGAAACCAAGAGGTCTTCCTGGGCCGCGACCTGATGACCAGAAGCGATCTCTCCGATGCGGTTGCCGCCAAGATTGACCTTGCCGTTCGCGAGATCGTGTTCAAGTGTTACCATGAAACAAAGACCTTGGTGGATCAACATCGAGAATGCATGGATCGCCTGGTGGATCTCTTGATTGAAAAGGAAACTCTGGATGGGGATGAATTCCGTGCCATTGTTTCTGAATTCACCGTCATCCCTGCCAAGGATCGTTTCACACCAATTCTTCAGTCTTCCTCGTCTTCTCAGCTCCCTGTTCAGTGAGCTCTGTGCAGGCAACCGGCTGACGCCTGTGCAGGCCTAACCGATACGCGTCTATCCCCTTAATCCGGTCGCCTGCTGATCAAATTTTTCACTTGCGGGGGGGTAATACCCCCTCACTCGTCGGTAAAGAAAATTGCAGGTAACCACCAAGAAGCCCTCAAATGACCTGAAACTTTCAGATCATTTGAGGGCTTTTCTCGCCGCCGATCAGTTCGTGAGCGCGTGCACAGGGGCGATCAGAGCGGTCTGACCGTGCGTTTGTCGATCACCTTGTCGATGAGCCCGTAGTTGACAGCTTCCAGCGGGGACATGAAAAAGTCCCGATCCGTATCTTCCTGGATCCGGGTGAGGGGTTGTCCAGTGCGGTCCGCCAGCTCCTGGTTCAGTTTTTGCTTGAGGAACAGAATTTCATCGGCTTGAATGCGGATGTCGCTCGCCTGTCCGCGAGCCCCGCCTAAGGGTTGATGAATCATGATGCGGGAATGGGTCAAACTGCTGCGCTTGCCTGGAGTGCCAGCACACAACAAGAACGCACCCATGCTGGCCGCCAAACCAACGCAGACCGTTTGCACATCAGGTTTGATGTGTTGCATGGTGTCAAAAATACCCAAGCCATCATAGACGGACCCACCAGGGGAATTAATATACATGAAAACGTCTTTATCTGGATCTTCAGCTTCAAGAAAGAGAAGTTGGGCGACGACGCGATTGGCAGATTCGGCAGTGACAGGTTCGCCGAGGAAGATGATCCGCTCACGGAGGAGACGGGAATAGATGTCAAAAGCTCTTTCACCCCGTCCAGATTCCTCGATGACAATCGGGATCACGGAAAACAACCAGAAACTCTGTCCATCCTACTCATCGGACTCCGCGCCAGGAGGACCCCAGGGTCCCACCATCCCCCCCGGTCGGGGTGTCGCTAAGGTCGCTGAGGTTTGATCCTGTGAGACGCGTGCGCCCCCTTCTCACTGTTGCCGACAGCAAGAGAGCCTTCCATGCTTCCTTCCCCCATGTGATCAGCCCTCTCTACAGGCGGCTGGTCGACGAGCTGCTCGTTGAACTGCACCTTCTCAGCCACCAGCGAGGGTTCCGGACGGATCCTCTCTTTGCCCTCGGCTTGGTGCAGGTCTTTGACAGCGGCACCCGCGGCTACCGACCGGAAGCGCAACGGGAGCCGCTGTTCGTGGCTCTGTGTTCGGCTTGCGGGCTTGAGGCGTTGGCGCTGCGACAGCAGCGCGATCAAGCGCTGGCCTCTGTCGGTCAGCATTCCGTGGACGAGGTGCGCGCGTGGATCGATCACCAGGGCGAGGGGGCGCCGGAGTTGCTGCAGGTCGCCCTGGCCAATGTGCGTCGCCCGGATTTTCACTACTCCCGGTTGACCGCTGTCGGACTGCTCACCCTCCTGGAGGAGGCCAGAGGCAGTGATTCGCTGGATGCCAAGGCCCTGCGGCAGTTCGCCCATGACACAGCCGAGGCCATGGGCCTGCTGCGCGATCGGGTGGACAAAGATCTGGCGCTCTATGCCACCAATCTTGAAAAACTCGCCCAGGCGGTGGAATTGATGGAAGAAACCGTGGCCGCCGAACGGCGCCGCAATGAACGGCGGAAGCTCACGGATTCAGCGTCACCCCCCCCTGAAGCTGGCTGAGAGGAGCATCGACTCCGAACCCGGGGAATGGCTCCCCCTGCCACCAGATCCAGCGGCTCCGGCGCACCACCTCCGGCAATGCCGGAGGCAAAAGGCCTCGCAAGGCCAGCTCCCGAGGCCGCGCCGTCAGTCGAATCCCCCCGCCGGGCGGCAGCGCCGACAACAGAAGGGGGGTCGGTTGAGTGGCTTTCGGTCCCAGAAAGAAGGTGATCAGAGGGCTGCCATCGGCCATCGTCCGCCGTTGCCAACCGCCGACCACAACGCCGTCTGGCCTCGCCCAAAGCGCTGTGGGCCAGGGGATTTGTCGCGATGGCGCCGGACTGCGCTCAGCGACGCTGGCGTTCGTCTTCTCTTGGGACTCCAGTGGCGCCCCCGCTGAGGGAGGGGTCTTGGCTGCTTTCGCTCCGCTCGCCATCGGTTCCGGTGGGGCAGGGGGTGTGGTGTGGAGCCGGAACCCCTCCTTCTCCAGGGTTCGGCTCATGCGCAGCAGACCCTCCCTCCACTCCCGCTCCTTGGACCCCACCGCCACGCTCAATTCCATGGAAGCCAGAAACGGTCCCTTGGCCAAGGGGCGCAGCTCCAAGCGGAACGGGGCGTGATGCAGCACGGCCAGTTGGGCCTTGCCGAAACCCCAGCGTTCAGCCAGGGGTTGTCGGATGAGTTCACGGGCCAGGAGGCCGGCCAGCAATCGCTCCAGCGAGGTTCCTTCCACCAGGAGAAGGGGAGCCTCAACGGAGGGCTTCAG
>VGQX01000024.1 GCA_016882305.1 Cyanobacteria bacterium K_Offshore_surface_m2_239 | reverse complement strand
CAGCTCCTGCAAGTGGTTCAAAAGCCGGCCGATCTCCAAGATCTGGGGCAGGCCCAAGGCCAGCGTCAACCCCAACGCCAACGTGCCGCCCGCCGCGATCGGCCCCCAAAACCAGAGTCGCCTCAGAGTGGCGGGAGAAAACTCCGCGGAAGCGCGGTCAGCGGTGGCTTGAAAATCGATCATTTCAACAGTCCCTCTTGTTGCAGCAGCTCCAGGCGGCGAGCCATGCCCTCCGCCTTCAGGCTGCCCATCACGCCCACCAGCTGGCCGGGGGGCAAGGGGGAGAGCGTGGCCTTCATCTTGAAAATCACCGCGCTGGGGAGGGCCACCTTGGTGGCTTTCACCGGCGCTCCCGACGCCAGGCCCTCCTGGGGACGAAGCTCAAACTCCTTCGCCGGCACCCGCTCCACCTTGTTGATCGTGACGCCGCTGGCTTGAAACAGAGGCGAGCGGCGCAGCATCAATTCCATCGCGTTCACCCGCCCGAAGCCCACGGGATCCCGCGCCAGTCCCTCCAGCTCCATCTCGTTGGGGCCGAGCATCTTCACCTTGGTCACCTGCACCCCCTCCGGCACCCGCAACTGCAGATCGGCCAGCAGGGCGGAGGAACTGCGCACATCGCTCAGCCGTTTCACCAGCTGTTGATTGGCCCCGCGCAGGCCCTGCAGGGTGGCGCCCTGCCGATTGATGGTCTCCCGCAGCTGGGTCGCCTCCTGCTGAAAACCCTGCAGCTGCACCTCCCGGTTCCGCAGCGTCTGATGGAACGCGAACAGGATGGCGTTGACTCCCAAGGCCCCTCCGAGGAGAAGGCCGCCGATCATCAGGCCGCGGCGAATCAAACCCGGCTGCAACTTCAACACCCCCGAAAGGGGTTCGAGCTCCAACTGCTGGCGGCGTTCCCGCAACAAATCGAGCGGTGGCGCCGTGGCCGTGACCTTGGGCGTGGCCGCAGGGTTGGCCTGGGCGGGACGGCTGAGGAAGGAGCGACGCCCCGGGGGCTGGGCTGGGGCTGAAGCTGGCGTCAGGGCTGCGGACAGCGCCGGGTTCAACGTGTTCGCCTCCTCCTCGCCGGTGGCGGCCGCCACCAGCTTGCGCATCAGAACGAGATCCGCCAGTTGGCCCACCCCGCAAAGCCCGAAGGTGAGCAGCCACAACAGGCCGGTGAGGGGCTTGCGGTTGTACAGGCGGTGGAGGCCGCACAACCCGAACAACGCCAGGCACCACAGGCCATAGCTCGTCCGCAATTGCTGTTGCTCTGAAAGCTTCTCCCCTTCAGGAGCGGGATCAAGGTCGCCAGGGGGCTGAGGTTGCCGAGCTGGCTCGGGGGGGAGCGCGCTCTTCAAGGCAGGCGCTCCGGAATCGCCAGGCCGGCCATCACAAGGGAGCCGAAGGGTTGAACCACCAACTCCCGGATCGGCTGACCCAGGGTGGCTTCCAGCATTGTCCGCTCCTCCATCGGCCCCTCCAAAAGCAGCCGAAGTTCTTGAACACCGGCGAATTCCTTGCGCAGAAAAGTAACGCAACGCTGAATTTCCGCAACCAGCCGGTCTCCTTTTTCCACCAGCACCCGCTCAAACAGGGGAATGCCCGCGCGAATCGCCATGAACGGCCGTCCCCGCGTTTCCTCCGGAGCGATCACCAGGACGAGGACCTGCGGGGGGACCGCCGCCAGCTGATCCCGCAAGGCCGCCAAACGACAGCTCTGGGGCGGCGCGAGCCGATCGAGGTTGAGGCCCGCCTGATCGAACACCTCGATCCAACCCTCCACCACTTGCCGGGAGGTGGCCGCCAACAACAGCTTGTTCCGTGCCTCCGGAAGGGGCTGAATGTCAATGGTGGCCTCGGAGAGGGGGAAGGGAAACCCCAGATCCGGATCCATCGCCCGCAGGGTGACGATCGCCTCCTCCGCCGCGGGAGCGCCCTCCCAGTCGAGCACGCGCCAATGCACCGCCTCCGGAGGGAGGGCGGCCATGACATGGGCCTCCATGAAGTTTTCGCGCAACATCAGCTCACCGATCGCATCCGCCAGCGCTTCGGTCTCAAGCGGCATGCCCGCTTTGCAGGTCTTCGCGGGGAGGGGCAGATCCACACTCAGAGGTCCGGCCTGGCCACGGTGGAGCCCCTGGCCCACCATGCGCGTGTCATGGAGCTCCAACAGCACCTGCTGAGGAAACACCTTGCTCCGCAGAGTGCGCAAACGCCCCTTGAGATCTTCCACCAGCTCGGCGACTTCCAACGGACGACGGCCAACATCTGGCTCGAAACCTATCCGAATCTCAGCGCCAGGGCTGCCCGCAGCCAACCGCTTCGCTGAGTGTTGCGAGGCCTTGGCGATCCAGCTGATCGCTCAGACCAGAAAGGATTCGCGGCACCAGGGTGGGTCCCTCATAGATCCAGCCGGTGTAGATCTGCAGCAGAGAAGCCCCGGCGGCGATGCGTTCCCAGGCCACTTCCGCCGAATCGATGCCGCCGACGCCGATCAGGGGCAAGGCCGGACCCGCCGTGGCCCGCAACCGCCGCAGCACCGCCAACGCCCGCTGGCGCAACGGGCGACCGCTCAGCCCTCCCTCTTCCTCCGCCAGGGAGCGACCGCTCTGGCGGACGATCCTCCCCCCCAGCCCCAACCGGTCCCGACTGGTGTTGACGGCGATCACCCCCGCCAGACCCTCCTCATAGGCCAAGCGGGCGATCGCGTCGAGGGCGTCGTCCTCCAGATCCGGGGCGATCTTCACCAGCAGCGGCGGACAGGCGGGCAGGCGGCGCAAACGCTCCACCAGCCGGCGCAGCAGCCCCTCCTCCTGCAGATCGCGCAGGCCCGGCGTGTTGGGGGAGCTCACATTCACCACGGCGTAGTCGGCCAGGGGCGCCAGGAGGGAGAGGCTGGTGGCGTAGTCATCGGCGGCATGGTCCAGGGGTGTCTGGCGGGATTTGCCCAGATTCAGACCCAGCACCGCCGGCCGGCGTCCTGGCGGGGGCAGCTGCTGACGCTCCAGCGTGCGTCGCAACGCCGCCGCGCCTTGGTTGTTGAACCCCATGCGATTGAGGGCCGCCCGTTCCGCCGCCAGGCGGAACAAGCGCGGGCGGGGGTTGCCCGGTTGGCCCTCGGCGGTGACGGTGCCGAGCTCCGCGAAGCCGAAGCCGAAACAGTGCCAGATGGCCGCCGCCACGCCGTCCTTGTCGAAACCAGCCGCCAGGCCGAGGGGATTGCTGAAGCGGCAACCGAAGAGCGTCTGCTCCAGCCGGCGATCCCGATGCAGCAACTCGCTCGTCAGAGCGGCGAGGGCCTGTTGCGCCCCGGGCCAGCGGCGGCGGAGGGCCAGCTGCTCCAGGCCGGTGAGGGTGAGACGGCTGAGCAGCTCCGCGTCGAGACCGTCATCCTGACGAAGCAAGGGCGCCAGCAACCGCTGGTAGAGAGCACCGCTGGTTCCACCCTGTCCCGCCACCATCCGCTCTCCCTCACTCCGCGTCGGCCCATCCTCCATCGGCGCGTCGCAACCGCCACCGCCCAGCGTCGAGGGGCTCCACCCGCCAGTCGCGCCAGCGCCAGGCTCCCTGGCGCCGCTCCAGCTGGGCGAGGGGTTGCTCCACCAGCTGCGCCAGCTCGACGGCCGTCAGCCCATGGCCCCCTTCCGCCAGGCGATCCGCCAGCTCCAGCCGGCTGAGGAGACGCCGCAGGGCGGGCGGCGCCGGATCCTTGGCGGGCTCAGCGGGCTTGGCGGGCTCAGCGGGCTCAGCGGGCTCTGGCGTCCGGGGAGCGCCTGCCCGGCCGCCGCCGCGGGAATACGCCACGGCGATGGCGTCGCAGCGATCGTTCTCCGGGTGGCCACTGTGGCCGCGCACGTGGCGCAGCTCCACCCCCGCCAGGCGCGCCCCGTCCAGTGCTTCCCAGAGATCGCGATTGAGCACCGGCGCCCCCGCCGCCGTGCGCCATCCCTTGCGCTTCCAGCCCGGCAGCCAGGACTGCAGGCCGTCGATCAGGTAACGGCTGTCCGTGAGGATCGCCAATCGGGGATGGCGCGGCAGAGCGCTCAGAGCGCGGAACACCTCCAGAGCCGCAGTGAGCTCCATGCGGTTGTTGGTGGTGGCCGGGTCATGGCCTCCCCATTCGCGCACGGTCCCATCCTCAAAGCGCAACAGCGCCCCCCAACCCCCCGGGCCCGGGTTGCCGCTGCAGGCGCCGTCACAGGCGGCGAGCACCACCCGCCTCGCCGTCGCCCCGTCCTCCGTTGACTCCAGCCGTCCCCCCATGGATCCTCGCTCGGTTGGTGATTGGGTGTTGCCCCAGCCAGTGGGGTGGCTTAAATGGGCGACCCGCCCCGCCTCGCGGGGTTCATGCCCGTTCACCATGAAGCGACCCTACCTGGCTCTGGCCACCTTCGCCCTGGTGGCCGCGTTGATCCCCGGGCCGATCTCGGGGGTGCGGGCCAATGGACACTTCAACAGCGCGCCGGTGGAGGCCAACAGCTTCGCCGTCCTCGCCCGCCCCGTCGCCGCGGACGACTGGACCCTGGTGGTGCTGGAGCAATTGCGGTCCCGCCCGTTCTGCTGGACGCCCCGCCCCGACGGCCTGGTGGATCCCACCTTGAATCGCTTCGATTACACCGGCATCTGTGGCCGCTTCATCGACAGCAACGGCTACTCCCTGCGCATCGAGGAAGAGGATCTCGGCCACGCCTACCGCCTGCGGTTGGAGCGCCAGGGCAACACCTTGCGGCTGCTGGCCACCACGGCCTCCCGCGGGGCGGAGCTCGTGGTCGGTCGCGGCACCGTGGTGCGCCGAGAGCGGGATCTGTTCGTTCCCCTGCGGCTGGAACCGGGCTGGGAGCTGCGGCGGCGGACCTTTGGCGAACGCAGTCTCAACCATGTTTATTTCTCCAATGGTCAACCCCTCGACACCCTGATCGCCGCGGCCCGCGGTCGCTCGCCGGAGGACACCGCGACGCGTCTGGGCGCGGGGATGCCGTTGCCTCCGGCCGCTCCACCGCCCCTGCTGGCCATCAACGGCGAGCGGGACACCAGCGGAGACCCGCCCCGCGACGAGGCCCCCCTCAGGTCCCGGGACCGGCGCTCCAGAGACCTCCGCTCCCGGCAGGTCGGCCCGCAGGACACCAGCCCTGCGGAAACGAGACAACAAGCGCGGGGAAGCCGCATCGCCGCGCCAACCTCGCTGGACACCCCCGGCGATGTCCAGCCAACCGGCGTCATCGCCCTTCAGGTGATTCCTTATGAGGAGCGCGGCGCCGTGGAGGGCCGTCCGCGGAATGACGAACGCGCCGGCGTGGGTGGCCGTCCTCGGAAGGAAGAGCGCGGCGGCGTGGAGGGCCGTCCGCGGCTGGCCAGTGACAATCTGCCTTTCTCTCAAGGTCAATAGTCACTTTTGCGACTGACCTGTTGGCCCTGGTGTGGCATGGAGTTCTGGATATCTTATGAACGTGTGAGGAGTGCTGAACGCCACGCCAGGGTCGAAACGAGGACAGACTCCCGGCTAACGTTCAACCCCTGAGCCCCGCCTTCGGCGGGGTTTTTTTTGTGGGCGGTCAATCCCATCATTCCGCCAGCGCCGCCTTGCTCTCGCATCGCCTTCCTCTCGCATTGCCTTTATCTCGCAATGCCTTCATCTCGGGTCGTCGGCACCTCCCGCTGCGGACATCTCGCGCCGGGGACGCCTCACGTTGCTGACAAAAAGCCGGCCCCCTGCGGGGGCCGGCTCGGTTGCGCCCCCAGGCGGGGGGCTCGCGACGCGGGGGTCACTTGATGGTGACTTTGCCGCCGGCTTCTTCGATGGTCTTTTTCAGAGCTTCGGCGTCCTCTTTTTTCACGCCTTCCTTGACCGCCTTGGGAGCGGCTTCCACCAGCGCCTTGGCTTCGCCCAGACCGAGGCCGGTGACCTCGCGGACTGCCTTCAGCACTTTGATCTTGGCGGCGGCGTCGAAGCTGTCCAGGATGACGTCGAATTCCGTCTGCTCTTCCACGGGTTCAGCGGCGGCAGCGGCCGGAGCGGCCATCACCACACCCGCAGAAGCGGCGGCGGAAACGCCGAACGCTTCTTCAATCTGCTTGACAAGCTCGGAAGCTTCCAGCAGAGAAAGGGTCTTCAGTTGTTCGAGAATTTGGTCGGTAGCAGCGGTCATGATGGGTGAGTCAGCAACAGATCAGGGGGAAAAAAGAAGGTCAGACGGGGCTGAACCAGCAAAGGCCTGAAACATCAGGCGCCGGTGCCTTCGCCGTCGGCGTGCTGCTTGAGCGCCCGGGCGAGACCGGAGGGCACCTCGTTGATCCCGACTGCCAACTTGGTGGCCACAGCGTTGATCGCGCCAGCGATCTGCGCCATGAGCACCTCCTTGGTGGGCAGATCTCCGATGGCCTTGATGTCCGCTTCCGAAAGCAGCTTGCCTTCAAACAGGCCGCCTTTCGTCTGCGACTTCTTGCTGTCCTTTTGGAAGGACTGCACGGCTTTCACCGCACCGCCAACGTCGCCCTTGATGAGCACGAAGGCGTTGGGGCCATCGAGGAGGGGTTCGAGGGCCGTCCAGGCGTCATCTCCATCAATGGCACGGCGCATCAAGGTGTTTTTGGTCACCTTGCAGACGCCGTTGCTCGCGGCCAACCGGGTCCGAAGATCCGTCAGTTCGCGAATGGAGAGGCCCTGATAATCCAGGACCAGAGCCATTTCGGCCTCACCGAGGAGCTGTTTGAGCTCTTCGACGATCTGTTGCTTGTTCTCCAGTGTGCGGCCCATGAGAGGTGGATCGAATCAAGAGGAACAAGCCGGGTTCGCGGCCCAGGAGGTCCGGCTCCGTCAGGAGCGGGATTCGTTTCCAGCCCGAGGGCGGAAAACGTCGAGGCCGCTGCTCTGTTCCAAGGTTGATCGCTCCTGTTTCCAACCCCCTGGACGACCAGGGGAGGGAAGAAGAAAAACACCTCGTAAAACTTGTCACGGCGACGCCGTGATTGCGTGCACCTCGGCAGGACTTACGCCGTTGGCCAAGTGGCAAAGCCGCTCGGTCTCCAGTCACCTGCTGTCTTGGGTCGGGCGCGAGCCCGTCTGGCCGTAGCCAGAAATTAATTTTACCCCATGGACCGCCGAGGCCAGAGAAGCGCTCTCGCAGGCCTCCGAGCCGCTGGCTGGCGCCGCCCACGCTGACCGTCCCCCCCAAGCTCCCCTGCCGTCCAGCGCCAAGATGCGGAAGGTCCTGGCTCTGGAGGGGCCATGGCCTTCAGCTCTCCTTCTTGATGTCCTGCAGCGCGGTGACATCCACCTGCACGGAGGGGCCCATGGTGGAGGTGACGTAGAGGCTGCGCCAATACCGGCCTTTGGCGCCACTGGGCTTGTTGCGATCGATCGTTTCCTGCAGAGCCTTGAGGTTGTCGAGCAGATTCTCGGCGCTGAAGCTGGCTTTGCCAAAGCGCACGTGCACGATGCCTGTGCGGTCGGCGCGGAATTCCAGCTTGCCCGCTTTGAACTCCGCGATGGCGCCAGCGAGATCCGTCGTCACGGTGCCAGCCTTGGGGTTCGGCATCAGACCCCGGGGACCCAGCACCCGGCCGAGTTTGGCCACCTTGGGCATCATGTCGGGAGTGGCGATGAGCAGATCGAAATCAATGGCGCCGCCAGCGATCTCATCGACCAGCTCTTCATCGCCAGCCAGATCGGCACCGGAGGCTTTGGCTTCCGCCACCTTCTCGCCGCGGGCGATCACCGCGATCCGCACGGTCTGACCGGTGCCGTGGGGCAGGGCCACGGTGGTGCGCAGCTGCTGGTCGGTGTATTTGGGATCGATGCCGAGGCGGGCATGGGCCTCGATGGTTTCATCAAACTTGGCCGTGGCGTTGGTCTTGACCAGCGCCAGCGCCTCCTCGGGGGCGTAGAGCCGGTCTTCGACCGATTGGGCCAGGGCGTTGAAGCGTTTGGAGGGATGGCTCATGGGAGAAAGGGGTGCGAACGACCCGTCAACGGGTCTCCCCCGGTGGGGTGAACAGTGGGTGGACGGAGAGGGCGGACGGCGGCTCAGTCGTTGACGACGACGCCCATGTTGCGGGCGGTGCCTTCAATGATGCGCATGGCCGACTCCACGCTGCTGCAGTTGAGATCGGGCAGCTTGGTCTTGGCGATCTCCTCAAGCTGGGCGCGGCTGATCGCACCCACCGATCCCTTGGCCGAAGTGGCGGATCCCTTGGGAATGCCAGCGGCTTTCTGGATCAGCACGGAGGCGGGAGGGGTTTTGGTGATGAAGGTGAAGCTGCGGTCCTCAAAGACCGAGATCTCCACCGGGATCACATACCCCGCCTTGTCCTGGGTGCGGGCGTTGTACTCCTTGCAGAACGCCATGATGTTGACCCCGTGCTGACCGAGGGCGGGACCCACCGGCGGCGCGGGGTTGGCTTTGCCGGCCGAGAGGGCCAGCTTGATCACAGCTACGACTTTTTTGGCCATCGGCGAGGCAGGGAGACTGGGCGGTGTGGGGCACTGGAGCGTCTGCGGATCCCCGGAATCCAGAGGATCGGGGGGCTGGTGGGACATCCACCTCGGGCCGCCCTCCGCAGGGAAGCGGCCACGACCCGGAGGTCAGTTTTGCTTGCTGACCTGGGAAAATTCGAGTTCGACCGGGGTTTCCCGGCCGAAGATCGACAGCAGGGCCTTGAGCTTGCTGCGTTCGGCGGAAACTTCGATCACCTCGCCCTGGAAGTCCTTGAAGGGACCACCGGTGACGAGAATCTGATCGCCCTCGCTGAGGTCGACCTTGACGACGGCTTTCTTCTCCGTGGCCCGACGGAAGATGCGCTCCACCTCCGAGCGACTGAGGGGGCGCGGCTTGATGTGGCCGCGGGTCTTGCCCGTGGCGCGACGCTCTTCCTGCCCGACGAAATTGATCACGTTGGGGGTGCTGCGCACCGCCATCATCGTGTCCTCATCGAGGATCATGCGCACGAGCACATAACCGGGAAACACCTTCTCCTCGATGGATTGGCGCGTGCCGTCCTTCTTGAGCTTCACCCCGGGGGTCTGGGGGATCTCGATGTCGAGGATGCGGTTGCTGACCCCCAGGGTGATCGCCCGCTGCTCCAGGGTGGCCTTCACCTTCTTTTCGCAGCTGGAGGCCACCTGCACGGCATACCAGCGCGCCACCTGGGGCTTTTCGGCCTCACCCGCCAGAGCGTCGACCGGAGGCTGCTCGCCAGCCGGGAGATCACCCGCCAGCGGGGCGGTGGCGGCAAGGTCCTCGGCCGCGACCAGGCCGGAAGCCGAAGGATCCGGGACGCTCAGCGCTTCGGGAACCTCAGCCAACGCCGTGTCGGTGTCGTCGTCGGTGTCGTCGTCGGCCTCGTCATCGTCATCGACGGCCTCGTCGCCGTCCGCGTCGTCAAGGTCTTCATCGTCAACGTCCTCCGGGTCAACGTCCTCCAGGTCAACGTCATCAGCGTCAACGTCGTCGTGATCCTCTACAGGAGCGGAGGAGGCCGGGGCCAACTCCTCCGCAGAGGAATCCTCATCCAGGTTGGGCGGGGAAGACTCGGTCAGGGCCATCATCATCGGAACAGGAGTTTGGCTCCCCAGGTGTAGAAGCGATCGAGGGCGGCGATCGCGGCGGCGGAGACCGCCACCATCACAATCACCGCCACCGTTTCGTTGAACAGCTGCTGGCGACTGGGCCAGACCACCTTGCGGAGCTCGGACAAGGTGGCTGCCGCGAAGCCGTTGGCCTGCTCCATGGCCGTGGCCGGTGGGGACACCTCGCCACCGGCGGGAGTGGGGCGCTCGGGCGCGGAGGTGGAGGAAGGGGGGGAGGGATCCACGGCAGGAAAATCGCTGGCGGCGCGTCGCTTGCCGGGCGTCTCCGCCCATCAGCAAACGACCACCCTACCGGACGCTCCCCCCCTCAGCGCGCAGGGGCTGAAAACACAGCCGCTCAGGCGCCTCCTCCGGTCCGGGAAGGATCCGCACCCCCCAGGCGCCGCTGAGGTGATCCTCCAAGAGCTCCGTGGCGAGGGGATTTTCAATCCAGCGGCGGATCAGACGGCGCAGGGGCCGCGCTCCGTATTCCGGCTCCCAGCCCCGTTCCGCCAGGGCGTCGACAACCGCCGCGTCCACCTCCAGGCGCAGGGGCTGCTCGGCGAGCAGCTGGGCCAGCTCCCGCAGCTGCAGATGCACGATGCGGCGCAGGTCCTCCTTGCCCAGGGGGCGGAAGCGGATCACCTCATCGATGCGGTTGAGAAATTCCGGCCGGAACTGCCGCGCCAGGGCCTGATCCACCTCGCTCCGCAACACCGCCTCCGCCTCCGGGCTGGCTTCGGGGGCGCGGGCCCGCTCGAGAATGGCCCGCCCGGCGAGGTTGCTGGTCATGATCACCACCGTGTGGCGGAAGTCGACGGTGCGCCCCTGGGAATCGGTGAGACGGCCGTCGTCGAGCACTTGCAGGAGCAGGTTGAACACCTCGGGATGGGCCTTCTCCACCTCATCCAGCAACAACACCGCATAGGGGCGGCGCCGCACGGCCTCGGTGAGCTGGCCCCCCTCCTCGTAGCCCACGTAGCCCGGCGGAGCGCCCACCAGGCGGGCCACGGCGTTGCGCTCCATGTATTCGCTCATGTCCAGCCGCACCAGGGCCTCCTCCTCATCGAACAGGGAGGCGGCGAGGGCTTTGGCCAGCTCGGTCTTGCCGACGCCGGTGGGGCCGAGGAAAAGGAAGGAGCCCACGGGGCGGGAGGGGGCCTTCATGCCCGCCCGCGCGCGGCGGATGGCGGCGGCCACGGCGGCGACGGCTTCCGGTTGACCCACCACCCGCTCCCCCAGGCGCGCCTCGAGCTCCAACAGCTTCTGGCGCTCCCCGGCCAGGAGCCGGCGCACGGGGATGCCCGTGGAACGTGCCACCACATCGGCGATGTCCCCCTCCTCCACCTGCTCGCGCAGCATCGGATCGTCCCGCAGCTCGGCCTCCAGGGCCGCCCGCCGCTGCTGAAGGCGCTGCAACTGGTCGTATTCGAGGCGGGCGGCGGTTTCCAGGTCGCCGTCGCGCTCGGCCTCGGCGATGGCCTGGCGCAGGCGCTCGTCCTCCTCCAGCAGAGCCCGCAGCTCCGCCAGCCGCTCCCGCTCCTGATGCCACCGGCGCTGCAGGGCCTCCAGGGCGGCGTGGGCCCGCTGGCGCCGCTCCTGCAGGGCCACGCGCTCCTCCATCGGCGCGCTCTCCGCCGCCAGCAGGTCGAACTCCACCCGCCGCAGCTCCGCCTCAGCCTCCTCCACCACCCGCGGTTTGGAGGTCACCTCCATCCGCAGCTGGGCGGCGGCCTCATCGACGAGATCGATGGCGGAATCCGGCAGGCAGCGGTCGCTGATGTAGCGCTCCGCCAGCCGGCTGGCGGCCACCAGGGCCTGATCGGTGATCGTGACTCCGTGGTGGAGCTCGTAGCGCTCGCGCAGGCCGCGCAGGATCTCCAGGCAGGTCTGCCGATCGGGTTCGTGGATCACCACCTGCTGGAAGCGGCGTTCGAGGGCGGGGTCCTTGCCGATGGTGCGGCGGTAGTCCTCCGGGGTGGTGGCGCCGATGCAGCGCAGATCGCCGCGGGCGAGGGCGGGCTTGAGGAGGCTGCCGGCGTCCGCCGCCGCCCGCTCGCCGCCCACGACGGTGTGGAGCTCGTCGATGAACAACACCACGCCGCCGTTGTCCCCCTCGGCGTCGCGCACCTCCGCCAGCACCCCGCGCAGGCGCTCCTCGAACTGGCCGCGGAATTTGGCGCCAGCGATCAGGGCGCCCAGATCCAGGGCCACCAGGCGGACGCCCCGCAGGGCTTCCGGCACCTCGCCAGCGACGATGCGCTGGGCGAGGAGTTCGGCCACGGCGGTCTTGCCGACGCCGGGTTCACCGATCAGCACCGGGTTGTTCTTGCCGCGGCGGGACAACACCTGAATCAGGCGGCGAATCTCGGTGTCGCGGCCGATGACGGGATCGAGCTCCCCCTCGCGGGCGGCGGCCGTGAGGTCGCGGCCGAACTGTTGGAGGCCGTCGCCGCGGGCGTCGCCGTCCTCCTCGGAACCGAGGCGCTCCAAACGGAGGCCGCCGCTGGCCGGGCGAGCGCGGCGGGGGGGGCTGGCTCCCGAACTGGGGGCTCCCGAACTGGTGGCTCCCGAGCTGGGGGCTCCCTGGCCATTGGCTTCTGAGCCGCTGGTGGGGAGGTCATGGAACCCGGCGGAGGGGGGTGGGGTGGCGCTGGCCCCGGGGGCGCCGAGCCGGGACGGGAGGGAGCCCGCGCCTCGGGGCGCTCCGGGGCCGGGGCCAGGGCCGGGGCCGGCTCCGGGGCCAGGGCTGGCTCCGGGGAGGGCTCCCGGACGCCACTGGCGCGTGAGCAGGTCGTCGCTGAGGCCCTCCTCGGCCAGCGAGGCGGCCCCGAGGCGGGGTTCGCTGAGCAGGGCGAGCAGCAGATGGGGCACGTCGATCCGCGGATCCCCCCAGCGGGCTCGGCGGCGGTCCGCCTCCTCCAGCAGATCCTCCAGGGCATCTCCGATATAGAGGGTGGGATCCGCGCTGGCGGGCTGGTCGGCGCAGAACGACTCCAGGCGATCGAGCAGACGGTCTTCGTCCAGGGGCAGGCGATCCACCCAGGGGGCGAAGCGTCCGTCGAGGAGCAACGCCAGCAGGAGATGTTCCACATCCATCGCCCCGTGGCGCCAGCGTCGGGCCTGCTCCTGGCTGGCGATGAGCAGGTCCCAGGCGGCGTCACTGAAGCGGTCGGGGCTGCTGGTGAGGCTGGCGGACGGGGCGGGAGGGGTCTCGGCAGGCATGGTGGCGGTGGCCTCAGGCGGCCGGGGGGGCGGCTGAAGGAGCGTCCGGGGGGGCGGGCGCGGCGGTCTGGATCAGCTCCACCCGCCAGCCATCGGGGTCTTCCACGAAGGCGATCACCGTGCTGCCGTGCTTCATCGGCCCCGGCGGACGCACCACCCGGCCGCCCTTCTCAGCGATCGCCGCGCAGGTGCTGACGATGTCCTCGACGCCGATGGCGATGTGGCCGTAGCCGCTGCCCAAGTCATAGGCGGCGGTGTCCCAGTTGTGGGTGAGCTCAAGCACGGTCTGGTCGCGCTCGTCGCCATAGCCCACGAAGGCCAGGGTGAAGCGCCCCTCGGGATAGTCCTTGCGGCGCAACAGGCGCATGCCGAGCACCTCGGTGTAGAACCGCAGCGAGCGCTCCAGATCCCCCACTCGGAGCATGGTGTGCAGGAGACGCATGGCGGCGGCGGCCCGGGGCCTGGTGGCGAAACATCCCCGCCATTGTGGCCTTCAACGCCAGCGGAAGGGCGAGCGTCCGGTCATTCTGGACGCAGCTTCCCGCCCGGTTTCATGGCCCCCGCCTCCCCGCGGCCCTACACCCTGCTCTCCGTGGCGGCTGCCCTGGCCACCATCGGCCTGAAGACCCTGGCCTGGCGCCTCACCGGCTCGGTGGGCCTGCTGTCCGATGCCCTGGAATCGGGGGTGAACCTGGTGGCGGCCCTGGTGGCCTTCTGGGCCCTCACCCTGGCCGCCCGCCCGGCGGACGCCGACCATCACTACGGCTACTCGAAAGCGGAATACTTCTCCAGTGGTCTGGAGAGCGCCCTGATCGTGGTGGCGGCCACGGCCATCCTCGTGACGGCTGGGGAGCGGCTGTTGCATCCGGAACCGTTGGGGCCGGTGGATCTGGGGCTGGCGCTCTCCCTGCTGGCCACCGCGATCAACGGGGGCGTGGCCCGGGTGTTGCTGCGGGCCGGCCACCGCCTCGACTCCATCACCCTGCGGGCCGACGCCCATCATCTGCTCACGGATGTGTGGACCTCCCTGGGGGTGGTGGCGGGGGTGGCGCTGACGAAGCTGAGCGGCTGGCCGGTGCTCGATCCGCTGATCGCCATCGCGGTGGCGCTGCAGATCATCTTCACGGGCTGGCGGCTGTTGCGGGAGACGGCGGCCGGCTTGCTGGACCGGGCCCTGCCGCCGGCGGAGCTGGCCCAATTGGAGGCCCTGCTGCGGCGCCACAGCGGCGAGGGGGTGGCCTTCCACGCCCTGCGCACCCGCCTGGCGGGATCGCGCCGCTTCGTGTCCTGCCATGTGCTGGTGCCTGGCAGCTGGACCGTGCAGGAGGGCCATGACTTCTGCGAGCGGATCGAGGCGGAGATCAGCGCCGTGCTGCCCCGCTGCCATCCCTTCACCCACCTGGAGCCGATCGAGGATCCCCGCGCCTGGGGGGATGAGCGTTTCCGCTGGGAAGGTCCCGAGGAGTAAGCGTCGTCACAACCTGCACGGTGGGGGCGACTCATAAGATCGGTCCTGCCGCGCCAGCTTTTCCGTGTTCGATTCCCTCGACCTCGTGATCGATTCGATCGTTGCGCGGGAGGTGCTCGATTCCCGCGGCACGCCCACCGTGGAGGCGGAGGTGTACCTGGAGGGTGGAGCCTGCGGCCGCGCGATGGTGCCCAGCGGGGCGAGCACCGGGGCCCATGAGGCCCATGAATTGCGCGATGGCGGCAAGGAGTATTTCGGCAAGGGGGTGCGCAAGGCGGTCGAAAACGTGGAGGAGCGCATCGCCCCGGCCCTCTGTGGTCTGAATGCCCTCGATCAGGCCGCCGTGGATGCCGCCATCATCGAGCTGGATGGCAGCGACAACAAGAGCGCCCTGGGGGCGAACGCGGTGCTGGCGGTGAGCCTGGCCACGGCCCATGCCGCCGCCAAGGCCCTGGGGCTGCCCCTCTACCGCTATCTCGGCGGGCCGATGGCCAACCTGCTCCCCGTGCCGCTGATGAACGTGATCAACGGCGGCGCCCACGCTTCCAACAGCCTGGATTTCCAGGAATTCATGATCGTGCCCCATGGAGCCGGCAGTTTTCGCGAGGCCCTGCGGATGGGAGCCGAGGTGTTTCACACCCTCAAGGGCCTGCTCAAGGATCGCGGCCTGAGCACGGCGGTGGGCGATGAGGGTGGCTTCGCGCCCGACCTGGGCAACGACGAGGCGGGCGACATCCTGGTGCAAGCGATTGAGAAGGCCGGTTATCGACCGGGCGATCAAATCTCCCTGGCCCTGGATGTAGCGAGCACGGAATTCTTCAAAGAGGGGCGTTATGCCTTTGGCGGCGGTAGCTACACCAGCGCCGAGATGGTGGATCAGCTGGCGGCGCTGGTGAGCCGCTATCCGATCGTGTCCATCGAGGATGGCGTCGCCGAGGACGACTGGGAGGGTTGGCGGCTGCTGACCGAACGGCTGGGCACCACGGTGCAGCTGGTGGGCGACGACCTGTTTGTGACCAACACCAGCCGTCTGCAACAAGGCATCGAGCGGGGCGTGGCGAATTCCATCCTGATCAAGGTGAATCAGATCGGTTCGCTCACCGAAACGCTGCAGGCGATCGACCTGGCCAGTCGCGCCGGCTACACGAGCGTGATCAGCCACCGCAGCGGCGAAACGGAGGACGTCACCATCGCCGATCTGGCGGTGGCCACCCGCGCCGGCCAGATCAAAACCGGCTCCCTGAGCCGCAGCGATCGCGTGGCCAAATACAACCAGTTGCTGCGCATCGAGGACGAGCTGGGCAAGCAGGCGATCTACGCCGGGGCCGTGGATCGGGGGCCCCGGGGCAAGGTCTGAACGCTCCGGGGAGGAAGGCCCTCAAACGGGGAGGGTGACCCCCATCTCCGGCAGCACCGCCTCCTCCACCCAGACGGAGACGGAGCCACCGGGGCAGCGCCACTCCGCCCAGCCATCGCCATTGGTGGTGATCGGCGCGCGGATGTGCCCGGTGAGATCCCGGAAGGTGGTGTGCCTCTTGCCCACCTCCATCCACTTGGATCCCGCCGGCCCATCGCTCATCAACACCGCCAGGGCCCGGGGATGACCGGGCGTGCCCAGCCGGGTCCAGCCGATGGTGTTGAAATGATCGAGATAGTCGTATTGAGGGCCGTAGGAGCAGTGGGTGCGGGCCAGGAGGAAGCGATCGATGAGAAAGCGATGGCTGGGCATCCAGATCTCAATTTCCGGGCCGTCTTCACTCTTCCTCCCCTTGTAATGCGCCCCGTAGTAATCAGCGTGGAAGATGCAGGGATAACCCTGATCGCGCAACAGGATGAAGGCATAGGCGAGGGGCTTGAACCAGGCCTCGACAACGGATTCGAGAGACTGCAGGGGCTGGGTGTCATGGTTGTCCACCAGGGTCACCGCCAGCAAGGGCATGGCCTGCATCAAGGTGCCATCGAGGAGGCGACGCATGTCGTAGTTCCCGCCGCTGCGACTGGCGATGTGGAAGTTGTTGTGCAGGGGGGCATCAAAGAGATGCATGCGGCCACCGGAATTCGCGGCATACCAGGAGAGTGAGCCAAGGTCATAGGTCCAGTATTCGCCGACGACAAAATGGCTGTGCTGGGCATGTTGATCGAGATCGTTGATCCAATCCAGGAAAAAATCACTGCTGATGTGCTTGATCGCATCCAGGCGGAAACCATCCACTTTCAGCGTGTCGTGCATCCAGCGACCCCAGTATTTGAGCTCTCCGCGGACTTCCGGGTGATTGATGTTCAGATCACAGCCCATCAAGTAATCATAGTTTCCCTTTTCCAGATCAACATTGCCTTCAAAGTTGGCTCCCTGTGTCTTCCAGATGGCATTGTAGTTATCGCGAAATTTGTTGTGGTCGACGGCGTCAAAGTGATACCAGTGCCACTGCATGGTGGAATATAGACCCTTGCGTTTGTCAAAACGAAATTGCGTCCAGGCGCGGATGGGCTGCTCGCCTTCCAGGGGCCGGTTGCGGTTGGCCGGGTCGTAGGGGGTGGCGCGGTAGTCCTCATGATCATCCGCCCACATCTTGTGGTTGAACACAGCATCGGCATAGATCTGGATGCCGACGGCATGGCAGGCCGCCACCGTCTCTTCCAATTCCGCACGCGTTCCATATTTCGTGGCCACGGAGCCCTTTTGATCAAATTCACCGAGATCAAAGAGGTCGTAGATGCCGTAGCCCACGTCCCAAATGCTGCCGCCCTTGGTGGCGGGGGGAAGCCAGAGCCCAGTGATGCCGGCCTTGGCCAGCTCCGGGGCGGCCTCCTTCAGGCGCCGCCAGTGCTGCCCATCCGCGTCGCCATACCAGTGAAACCATTGCATCATCGTGCCGTTGAACTCCGTCGGCACCGGCACAGCCTGCGCCCCCAGTTCCGGCTCATGGGTCGCCAGCCACTGGCGCACCAAGCTGATGGCCGCCTGCGCTGTATCCAGAGAGGGATCGCGCTCCGCGTCCAAGACGGCGCGCTTGAGAGATTCAAAGGAGACGGCCATGGCAGAGCTCAGAATCAGCTTCAATCTATCCAGGCTGGCCCTGGGCGTATGGAGAGGAGACGCATCCCCTGACACCCCGCCAGGAGAATCGCTAGGGGAGGGGCGGATCGGTGCGTCGCGAAAGGCGGCTGAGCGAGCGCCTGTTCCGCTACGCATGATTAGATCGCCACAATGGACAAATTTCATCCAGCGGGACTACCGCTGCGTCCTGGGAGCCCAAAACAATGATCTGGTGATGGATGCAGGCGCCAATCTCGATGATCCGCAGCAGCCGCAAGCCCCCCCAGACATGGATGCGCAATGCGAACAATGCATCCTCTCTGTTGGCCACGCACGATGAAGAACTTGATCTCGTCCGCACGTCTTGACCCCTTGGGCAACCTGGAAGACAGCCCGTCAGAGCCACCTGCCGTCCACTCCCCTCCACACAACACCTCCCTACGCCCCCAACGCCCACCGCAATGTCACCACCAACGACGGCCGCAACACTCGCCAGCGGTGGTGCAATCCCGGCCCCCAAAGCGCATAATCGCCGGCGTCCTCCAACAGCACCCGCGCCTCACTCCCGCCAGTGGCGAAACACAGCTCAAATCCCCCCGCTCCGGCCAGCAGCGAGAGGGTCCGCCCCGCGCTGAGCGGCTTGTCCTCCCCCCACTCCGGGGGATCCTCCGGGGAATGGGCAAACCACTTCAGCGCCAGGCCTTCCACCGCCTGGGCGCCGTCGGGGTGGGTGGCGTGACGCAAAAAGCGCAGGGAGTCGGCGGGGATCGCCGGATGATCCCCCACCACCCAGTTGGTGTGGGGCGCCTGCGGCGGTCGCAGGGCCCAGGCGTTGCCCAGCTCCAGGCCCGCTGGCGCCTCCCCCCACACCTTCACCGGCCCTACTCCGCCAAGCCGGTGTGGCGAATCAGGGCCTCCGCTGAGGGCGGCCGCCCGCGGAAGGACTCGAACACCTCCGCCGGATGGCGGCTGCCCCCCAGGCTGAGCACCGTGTCGCGGAAGCGGCGGCCGGTGGCGCGGATCAATTCCTCGTTCTCCAGGCCCACCTCCTCAAAGGCGCTGAAGGCATCGGCGCTGAGCACCTCTGCCCATTTGTAGGAGTAATACCCCGCCGAATAACCACCGGCGAAGATGTGGCCGAAGCTGCAGAGGAAGGCGTCCTCCTCGATCGGGGGCAAGACGGTGGTGGTGCGGGCCACCTCGCGGCGCAACTGCTCCGGCGTCTGGCCGGATTCGGGATGCCACTGGCTGTGCAGCCGCAGGTCCGTCAGGGCGAAATGCACCTGCCGCAGGGTGGCCGCGCCGCCCATGAACGTGCGGGCCGCCTGCAGCTTGGCGAACTCCTCCTCCGGCAGGGGCGCCCCCGTCTGCCAATGGCGGGCCATGCCCAGCAACGTCGCCCGGTCGTAACACCAGTTCTCCATGAACTGGCTGGGCAGCTCCACCGCGTCCCACTCCACGTTGTTGATCCCCGCCGCCTGGGGACGCTCCACGGTGGTGAGCATGTGGTGCAGCCCATGGCCGAACTCATGGAACAGCGTTTCCACCTCCTGAAAGGTCATCAGGCTTGGCGTGTCGCCCACGGGCGGGCTCTGGTTGCACACCAGATAGGCCACCGGCAACACCGGCGTGCCATCGGCCTTCACCTGCCGCACCAGGCATTCATCCATCCAGGCCCCGCCCCGCTTGCTGCCGGGTCGGCTGTAGGGATCGAGATAGAAGGCCGCGATCGGTTGGCCGCTCTCGCGGTCGTTGACGCGGAAGAAGCGCACATCCGGATGCCACACCGGCGCCTGGCCATCGGCCGCCTCGATGTGAATGGCAAAGAGGCGGTCGCAGAGACCAAAAAGGCCCTCCAACACCTGCGGCAAGGGGAACCAGGGCCGCAGGGCCTCGCTGTCGAGTTCAAACAGCTCCTGCCGCCGCACCTCCGCCCAGAAACTCACATCCCAGGGCTGAACATCCGCGGCCTCCGGCGCGCCAGCGCGGGCGGCACAGGCCCGGAGCTCCTCCAGTTCCCGCTCCGCCGCTGGATAGGCCGCCGCCCGCAGATCCTCCAGCAGCCGCTCCACCTCCTCCACCGAACCCGCCATCTTGCTGGCGAGACTCACCTCCGCCCAGTTGGCAAAGCCCAGCCGTTGGGCCTGCTCCAGCCGCAACTCCAGGATGCGCCGGATCAGGGGCCAGTTGCCGCCCTCCTCCCCGGAGGCGCGGCTCACGTGGGCGCGGTAGGCCGTTTCCCGCAGATCACGGCGGCGGCTGTACTGCAGAAACGGCCCGTACCGGGGCAGATCGAGCCCGAGCAGCCAAGGCCCCTCCTCCGCGCTGGCCTCGCCGCCATCCGCCCGGCGCCGCTCCGCCTGCCGAGCCGCCTGGGCCAGTTGCTCCAGCAGGCTGGGCGGCAGACCCTCCACCTCCGCGGCGGTCGTCAGGAGCAAGGTCCAAGCCTTCGTGGCGTCCAACACCTGGTTGCCAAAGCGGGTGGCCAGCTCCGCCAGCTCCTGACTCGCCGCGTTGAACGCCTCCTGCTCCTCCCCTTTCAGGCCCACCCCCCGCAGCTCCATGTCCCGCAGCTCGGCCTCCAGAATTCGCCACTGGGTGCCGTCCCAGCCGCCCTGATCCCTCAGGGCTTTCAACGCGCCATGGATCACCTGGCTCTGACCGCACCGCTGGCCGAAGGCCACCACCGCCGCCTGCTGGCTGGCATGGGCCTCGCGCAGCTCCGGGCTGTTGCACACCCCGTTGAGATGGCCCACCACGCCCCAGCTCCAGCGCAGCCGCTCCCCGAGCCGATGCAAGGGATCCATCACCTCGTGCCAGCCCAGGGCGCGGCCGGCCTCCAGGGCGGCCGCGAAGTCGGTTTCCAGGCCCTGGCGCTCGGCCTCCAGCTGGCTGAGCAGCTCGGGTAGGTGAAGGCCGATCTGATCCGGGGTGATCGCCTCAAAGTCAGGGAGGCCTTCTCCCGCCAGCAAGGCGGGAGGCTCAAGGGTGAGGGTCATGCCGGGGGACGTCGCCGCGTGCTGTCACTGAAGCCATTCCAACGCACCCACGCGCCGACCGTGCCCCTGGACCCTGTCCGCTGCGGCGACCGCGCGCGCCGCCCTTGCCCGCCAAGACCTAACCGGAAAGCAATCCTGCACCGATCAACGCCACGGTCTGGCTGGCGAGGGTGCCGGAGAGGGCGTTCGTGCTCGCCTGGTAGAAGTCGATCGCCACCCGCGGCCAGAAGCCGATCACCAGGGTCGGCACCAGCAGGGACAGGCCGATCACCAGCTCCCGGGGGGTCATGTCGCCCACCTGCGCCAGGGCCGGAATCCGGGGGCCGAAGAACACCCGCCGGCAGAGGGAGAGCAGATAGATCGGCGTGAGCACCAGGCCGATGGCCGCCAACACGATGGTCACCACCTGGAAGCTGGTGGTGAGGTAGGGGCTGGCGGTGATGCCGAGGAACACGGTGATCTCGCTGACGAAGCCGCTCATGCCGGGCAGGGCCAGGGAGGCCAAGGAGCTGGCCAGGAAGAAGGCGAAGGTGATCGGCAGAACCTTTGCCAGTCCCCCCATGTTGGGGATGGACAGGGTTTTGGTGCGCTCATAGAACACGCCGGTGACGAAGAACATCGCCGCCGCGATCAAGCCGTGGCTGATCATCTGCAACATGGCGCCACTCAGCCCCAGGGCGTCGACCGCGCCGATGCCCAGCAGCACAAAGCCCATGTGGCTCACAGAGCTGCAGGCGATGCGTCGCTTGACGTTGTCCTGAGCGAAAGCGTTCAGGGCGCCCCAGATGATGTTGACGATGCCGAGCACCATCAGGGCCGGAGCCAGCCGCAGATGTTCCTCCGGAAGCATCTGCACGTTGAAGCGCAGCAAGGCATAGCCCCCCATTTTCAACAGCACGCCCGCCAGCAGCATCGACACCGGCGCATTGGCCTCACCATGGGCATCGGGAAGCCAGGTGTGCAGAGGAAACATCGGCAATTTGACGCCGAAGCCGATCAAAAAA
This sequence comes from Cyanobacteria bacterium K_Offshore_surface_m2_239, assembly GCA_016882305.1. Classification (GTDB taxonomy): domain Bacteria; phylum Cyanobacteriota; class Cyanobacteriia; order PCC-6307; family Cyanobiaceae; genus Cyanobium. Next base: position 7,843 of record VGQX01000024.1, on the reverse strand, counting down.
CCCAGATAGCAGAGCAGGCCGAACGTGCCACCGGGCGAACGGTTGGCCAGCTCGCTGAGGTTGAGGCTGAAACTGTCGCCCGATAGCGCCAGAGCCAGGCCGCTGACCAGGATCAACAGGGAGGCGGTGGCGGTGTAGAGGATGAATTTCGTGGCGGCGTACTGGCGCTGGTTGCCCCCCCAGATGGCGATGAGCAGATAGACCGGCACCAACTCCAACTCCCAGGCCAGGAAGAACAGCAGAAAGTCCTGGGAGAGAAACACCAGGGCCTGGGCGGCGGCCTGCACCAAAAGAAGGGCGAAATAGAGGCGCGGCTTGCGCTCAACGCTCCAGCTCGCCGCCACCGCCAGGAAGGTCACCAAGCCGCTGAGCACCACCAGCGGCGCCGAGAGGCCATCGGCCGCGAGCGACCATTCGAGATGGATCACCGGCACCCAGCTGACCCGCTCCACCAGCTGCAGGCCGCTCAAGGACCCATCGAAATGCTGGCTGAACGTCCAGAGCATCAACAACATGTCGACCAGGAGCACCCCCAGCGCCACCTGACGGGGCAGACGGGGATCCGCGGGATCGCCGGGGAGAAGAGGCATCAACAGGGCGGCCGCCGCGGGCAGGAGCACGATCAGGCTCAGCCAGGGAAAGGAGGCGGTCTCCGCCGTCGCCGCGGACGTCGCCAGCAGGGCAAGGGTGCCGTCCATCACGATTCAGGGAGAAAGAACGAAGAGCAGGCCCCCGAAGATCGGGGGAGAAGGGGACGGAATCCGTCCTGGTCCAGGACGCCGGTGAGCATATCTACCCATTCGCGGTGGTGGGTTGGAATTCGCTCGATCCGTTCAGCCTTGACGCCCCCGACTTCGCGCTCGCGCTCCCCCCGCCGCCGCCGGCGCCACCGGCCGCTTGGGACCAGGGTTGGGGGTGGGGGGGCTCACGGCCGGGGGCGTGGCTCCAGGCAAGGGGGTCCAGGCGCTGCCGCTGTGCTGCAAGCCCAACACCGCGTGGCGACTGCTGACGCCACTGGCCTCCCAGGCCGCCACCATCGCCTGACCCACCTCGTGGGCCGCATCCTCCGGCGCCAGGGCGAGGACGCTCGGACCCGCGCCGCTGATCACGCACCCCCAGGCTCCGGCGTCCAGGGCGGCCTGACGCACCTCCCGGCCCCCTTGGATCAGCCCCCAGCGGTAAGGCTCATGGATGCGATCGTGCATGCCGTCATGGATGAGGGTGCCATCCCCGGTGCGCAGGCCGCGCAACAGCAGCGTGAGGCTGCCCAGGTTGGTGACGGCGTCGGGAATGGGGATGCTGCGGGGCATGGCCCGACGCGCCTCGGCGGTGCTCAAGCGGATTCCAGGGATCGCCACCACCGCCTTCACCGTGTCGCGCCATTCACAGCGCATCACCCGCCAGTTGGGCACCGCGGTCTTCGCCGTCAGGCACAGCCCACCCAACAGCGAAGGCACCACATTGTCGGGATGGCCCTCGATGGCGATGGCCAGCTCCAGGAGCTTCTCCCGCCCGAGCGGATCGCCGATCAGCGCGTTGGCGCCGATCAGGCCGGCCACGATCGCCGCCGCGCTGCTGCCCAGACCCCGGGCCGGCGGCACCGCCAGACGCACCCGAGCCTCCAATCCCACAGGCTCGCATCCGGCCTCCAGCCACACCCGCTGGGCGGAGCGATAAATCAGGTTGTCCGGCCCGCCGCGCAGATGGGTGCCTTCCGACCCCTCGATGTGCAGATCAAACCGGTCAACCCCACCCTCCACGACCCGCAGCTCAAAGCGGTTGTTCAAATCCAGGGCCGCGCCGAGGCAATCAAAGCCCGGGCCCAGGTTGGCTGTGGTGGCGGGGACATCCACCACCACCCCCTCGCCGATCGGGGGTTGCGCCATAGCCCTCATCTCACTGGATCCAGTGTCCCATCCCGTTGTGGCCTCAGCCGAGAAGCATGCGGGCCCGGCAGGCCGCGCTGAACACGCCCACCGCCGGATCGATGATCGCCTGGATCGGAATCGGTTCCAAAACGGGGCGAAGTCGCCCCTTGGCCAGGAAGGCCTCCAGGAACGCGGGCGATCGCAGGCCCGCCAACTGCTTCGCCGCCGTGCCTCCCGCCAGCCAGATCCCTCCGCGGCAGAGGCTCGTCAGCGCCAGGTCGCCGGTGGTGGCGCCGTAGGCCGAAAGCCAGAGCTCAAGGGCTTCGCTGGCCAGGGGGTCCCCCGCTTCCGCCGCCTTCGCCACCCGCGCCGGCCAATCCTCGCCGCTGGCCGCCCCATCCGCCGCCCAGGCCGGGGGGGGAGCGTCAGGTGTGCGCTCCGCCAGCAGCCAGCGGGCCACGGCCCCCAAGCCGGTGCCGCTCACCACCCGCTCGATGGAGAGGCGCGCCACCCCCAAATCCGCTTGCAGCCATTGACTCAGCCGCCATTCGGCCGCTGTGCGCGGGGCGAACGTCCCGTGGCCCCCTTCGGTGGGCAGGGCCTGCAACCCGTTGGCGCCGGGCACTCCGACGGCGACACCCAGCCCGGTGCCGGCGCCCAACACGAGCATGGGCGCCCCCGCCACGGCCTGCTCGGGGCGCACGCTGGCCAGCTGCTCCGGCCCCAGATGGGGCAGCCCGTAGACGAGCACGGCGAAGTCGTTGACCAGCTCCACCCGGGCCAGGCCGCACTCCTCCGCCAGACGGCTCTCATCCAGGTGCCAATGAAGGTTGGTGAGACTGGCCTGACCGTTCTGCACGGGCCCGGCCACGGCAAAGCAGGCTGCGGCGGGTGGCGCCGTGCCTGCGTCGGCGCGCGCTCCGAGAAACTCCCGCACCATCGGAGCCAGATCGGGCCAATCCGCAGAGGGGTAACGGGTCTGGGCCAGGCACTCCAGTCCGGAGGCGGTGGCGTTGTAGAGGCTGAGCAGGGTTTTGGTGCCGCCGATGTCACCGGCCAGAAGCAGCGTCACACCGGCGCCTCCTCGGGAAACCGCAGGGAGCCGGCCCGCTCCCCGTTGGCCCGGCCGGCGGCCGCCACCAGCGCCTCCACGCTCACGCTGCCGAGATCGCCGTCGCGGCGGGTGCGCAGGCTGAGGGCGTTCGTCTCGACCTCCTTGGCGCCGATCACAGCCAGCACGGGGACTTTCATCTGCTCGCCGTTGCGGATGAGCTTGCCCAGGCGGTCACCCGAGCGATCCAGGCTGGCCCGCACGCCCGCCGCCCGCAACCGCTCCAACACCGTTTCCGCCCACGGCAACACCCCTTCGCTGACGGGCAGCAGCCGCACCTGCTCTGCGGCGAGCCAGAAGGGGAAATCCCCGGCGTAGTTTTCGGTCATGATCCCGAAAAACCGTTCCAGGGAGCCGAAGATGGCGCGGTGAATCATGATCGGTCGCTGGCGGCTGCCATCGGCGGCCACGTAGTGCAGATCAAACCGTTCGGGCAGGTTGAAATCCAGCTGGATGGTGGAGCATTGCCACAACCGACCGATCGCGTCCTCGATCTTCAGGTCGATCTTGGGTCCATAGAAGGCGCCACCGCCCTCATCCACCGCATAATCCCAGCCCTTGGCGGCCAGGGCCTGCCGCAGACCCTCCGTCGCCAGCTCCCAGACCTGATCCTCGCCGATGGATTTCTCCGGCCGGGTGGAGAGATGGATCTCGTAGCGCCGAAAATCAAAGGTGGAGAGAATCCGCTCCGTGAGGTTGAGCACCCGCAGGATCTCCGCCCCGATCTGGTCCGGCAGGCAGAAGACGTGGGCGTCGTCCTGGGTGAAGCCGCGCACGCGCATCAGGCCGTGCATCACCCCCGGACGCTCGTAGCGATAGACCGTGCCCAGCTCCGCCCAGCGGATGGGCAGCTCGCGGTAGCTGCGCAGACGGCTGGCATAGGTGAGCACATGGAAGGGGCAATTCATCGGCTTGATCTGATACTGCCGCTCGTCCACCGCCATCGGGCCGAACATCGACTCGGCATAGAAATCGAGATGGCCAGAGGTCTGCCACAGCCCGCGATCCGCCACATGAGGGGTGTAGAGGAGTTCGTAGCCGTCGTCGAAGTGGGCCTGGCGCCAGAAATCTTCGATCAGCAGCCGCATCCGCGCCCCCCGCGGATGCCAGAACACCAGCCCCGCGCCCGCCTCATCCTCGATGGAGAACAGGTCGAGCTCCTTGCCCAGGCGGCGGTGGTCGCGCCGCAGCGCTTCCGCCTTGCGACGCCGATCCTCCTCCAGCTGCTCGGGTGTTTCCCAGGCCGTGCCGTAGATCCGCTGCAGCTGGGGATTGGCCTCATTGCCACGCCAATAGGCGCCGGCGACGCTCTCCAAGGCGAAGGCGCGGGGATTCAGCTCCGCGGTGTTGGCCACGTGGGGCCCGGCGCAAAGGTCCCACCAGCCGTCGCCGAGGGTGTAGATCGTGATCGGCTCCTGCAGCCCGGCCAGGATCTCCAACTTGTAGGGCTCGTTCTGGGCCTGGATGCGCCGCTCGGCCTCGGCCCGGCTCACCTCCAGGCGCTCCAGCGGCAGCCGTTGGCCAATGATGCGCGCCATCTCCTTCTGAATGGCCTTCAGATCCGCTTCGGTGAAGGGCTCCGGATGGTCAAAGTCGTAGTAGTAGCCGCTCTCGGTCCAGGGGCCGATGGTGACCTTCGCCTCAGGAAACAGCTTTTGCACCGCCATGGCGAGCACGTGGCTCATGGAATGGCGAATGCGCAACAACGTGGGGCTTTCGCTGGTCTTGGGCAGCTGGATCGCCCCCTCCGGAGCCACGGCTGTCTTGGGCGACGGGGCCACGGGGGCTGCGGGGGAACTGCTCACAGAACCGGTCAGATCAGACGGGGTGTCCAATCCTAGGCAGTGCTGTCGCGCGGCCCGGCGGTGCGCGGCCCGGCGGTGCGCGGAAAACCAATGCGCGGCAATCCGATCCTGGTCCTCCCGTCCGGACCGCAAGAGAATCACCTTGATCCCCGCTGTTTCGGCCCGCTGTGAGCCGCTCTCAACCCCCAGGAGCCCCTGGCGCCCCGTGGCCCGGCCTCGGGGATGAACGGCGCAGCGTGGCCCTCAGCTACGGGCTGTGGTGTCTGTCACTGATCGGCATCTGTGGCATCCACCGGGTGTACAACCGCAAACCCTTCACCGGCATGCTCTGGCTGGTCACCTTCGGCCTCTGCGGCATCGGCCAGCTGGTGGATCTGCTCCTGATCCCGGGCCTGGTGGAGACCTCGAACCGTCAGCTCGCCCCCGCCGCGTCCTCGGTGGCGGCGGTCTCCACGATCCCGATCGATCGTCAGCTCCTGCGGCTGGCCCGCGCCTCCGGCGAGCGGGGCTTCACGATCAACGACGCCCTGCTCGAACTCGACCTGCCGCCCCACGTGGACAGCACGGGGGTCAACAAGGAAATCGAAAAGCTCCTAGGGGCCCATTTGCTGGATGTGGGCAATGACGAGCGCGGACGGGTGGTCTACAGGGAGCCTTAGACCCGCCGCAACCGCCGCAGTTCATCGCTGTAGAAGCGTTGCAGCTCCGAGACGCTCTTCACCGGTTGGCCATACCAGCTGCCGCCGTGCCAAGCCGGCAGGGAGGCCCACTCCGGAGCCAGGCGGGCCAGCACCTCCGGGGTGAGGCCGCGCTGATCGAAGGGCGTGAGGGCGCCGCGTTTGGCGATCAGATGGAGGGCGGCCTGGTCCTGGCTGCGGGGGCCGAAATCCCTCAGGCCCAAGCGGCTGGAGGCCTCCCGCCAGGTGGCCGGCAGAAACTGATAGGCGCCAGCGGCGGCGCTCACATACCGGCGCCGGACGGTGATCTCCGGGTGGCGATCCAGGCGCTCCACCAGGCCGCCGCCGTAGATCACCCGATAGCCGTCCTCCCGTCCGCCGATCCAGGTGCCTTCGGCGTAGCGGATGGTGTTGAGCAGCGCCCGGCGCTCCGCGGTGATCGTATAGGCCTCGCGGACGGGGGTCTCCACCGGCGTCGCGACCGCCAAGCGCTCCTCAGGGGCGGGAAGGGGGGCGATGAGCGGGCGCTGGGCGGGGGCCGCCAGGGGCAGACCCGCCAGCAGAGCCACCGTGCCCAGGAGGGCGGCGCGGGAGGCGGAGGGATCGAGGCACGGCAGGAATGACAATCGGGACGACGGGGCAAGAACTCGCCAGACCTTCGCCGGGACACGGCGCCGGCGGCCACCCCCCTGGCGGGTGGGGTGGACAACGCGGCCGACGTGTGCGTACAGCCCTTGTCAGGGGACGCTGACAAGGGGCGCGGCGCAGCGCTCGCGGGGGATGTGGCGCCTCCGGGGGATCGGAGCGCGGGCCGCGCGGAACAGCGCCTCTCCAGGGGGTTCCGCATCAGGGGCGGTGATCAATGACAACGAGATTGTTAAGTTCTGCTTTGTGCCCTTGTCAGGACTTGGGGCGGTGAGTAGGGCGGCAAATCGCTGGCTTCGGCCCTCAGCCGCTCCGTCCTCAGGCCGCCCTGACCCTCAGCCGCGCGGTCGCGGCAGAAAGCCCATGGCCTCGCGCACCCGCTCCAGGGTGGCCTCGGCCACGTGGGCGGCCAGCTCCTGCCCTTGAAGGAGAACGGAGCGCAGCGCCGCCTCCTCCTGACGCCATTGGGCATAGCGCTCTTGGATCGGCCGCAGGGCCTCCACAACCGCGTCCGTGAGCATGGGTTTGAAGGCGCCCCAGCCCATGGAGGCGCAGGCCTCCGCCACCGTCTCCCGGCCTTGGCCACTGGTGAGGGCGTACAAGCCGAGCAGGTTGTCGGCCTCGGGTCGCTCCGGGTTGCCAAACTCCAAACCCATCACCGGATCGGTCTTGGCCCGTTTGATTTTCTTCCGGATCAGCTCCGGGGGATCCAGCAGGGTGATGCGCGACCCCTCGTTGGGATCGCTCTTGCTCATCTTGTTGCGGCCGTCGGTGAGGCTCATCACCCGGGCTCCCTCCTTGAGGATCAGAGGCTCGGGAACCTTCAACACCGGAGTGGACTCTCCAGCGGCGTCTCTGCCACCGAAGCGAGCGTTGATGCGCTGTTGAGCGATGTCTCGGGCCAGCTCCAGATGCTGCTTCTGATCTTCTCCAACCGGCACAAGATCTGCGTCGTAGAGAAGGATGTCAGCGGCCATCAAGACGGGATAATCCAATAATCCTGCCGAGACATTATCTCCCTGTTTGACGGCTTTTTCCTTGAACTGAATCATGCGTTCCAGCCAATTCAGTGGCGTCACGCAATTCAGCAGCCAACACAATTCACTGTGGGGGCTGACGTGGCTCTGCACAAACACCGTGGAGGCCTCCGGATCAATGCCACAGGCCAGATAAAGGGCCGCCGTGGTCAGGGTGTTCTCGGCGAGCTGCCCGGGATCGTGGGGCACGGTGATCGCGTGCAGATCCACGACACAGAAGAAAGTGTCGTGGCTGTTTTGCAGATCCACCCAGTTGCGGATGGCGCCCAACCAGTTGCCCAGGTGAAGCGCTCCGGTGGGCTGGACACCGGAGAGCACGCGGGGCCTGGCGGCGGACGGAGGGCCCATCGCGCTCACGCTTCCGCGACTTCCGGCGCGGGAGAAGCGATGGCAGGCGAGGGTTCGTCCGCTGGCAGCGGGGTGTCCAGCGGTTCAGCGGCGGCGGTGTCCACAGGAGCGGCGGCCGCGGCGGTGGCCTCCGCGGCGGTGACCTCCACAGCCTCAGCGCCGTCGGCGTCCGAAGACGGCTCCGCAGCCGTGTCCGACGGGGCGTCGAAAGCCTGTTCAGGGATGACTGCCGATGCCGTTTCCTCAGGGGCGGCTTCCGGAGCCGCCTCCGGGCGAGGCGGACGGGCAAAGGGATCGACGCGGGCCGTGCGTCCGCCCGCGCCACGTCCCTCCTGCCAGCGGCCGCCGCCGC
>VGQX01000023.1 GCA_016882305.1 Cyanobacteria bacterium K_Offshore_surface_m2_239 | reverse complement strand
TGGCATGGCTGTCGACCACCACCTCCTGGAGGGTGTGGGGGTGGGAGGAGCCACCAGCCAGGCCGGTCACATCCGCCACTCGCAGGCAGAGCTGTTGAGCGCCGTGGCGCAGGGCCTCTTCGCGATCGGCCTCGCTGATCTCCCAGAACACATAGGCCCACTGCGGATCGCGCGGCAGGAACACCACCCGCGTCTCCCCGGAAGGCTTGGGAGGCGGACTCATCTCCGCTTCCAACGCCGCCAGATCAGCCAATCCAGCCAGATCGGACAGGGGCAGGCTGCCATCGCTCACACGACCCGCAATCGCTTCCGTGAGCCCTTCGCGATTCTCCGAGCTGTAGCGAAGAATGCCGATGGAACGCGCCATTTCTCTCAGCTGGCGCAAGCTCAGGGTTGCGAGATTGAAGACGGGATTGCTAGACATCCGGCGAGTCTGATTCAACAGCGACGCCGATATATTCCGAGATTTTTTGCCGCTGTGACCGGCCTGTCAGCGGATGGTCACATCCCGAACCCGCGTGGTCTCGTCGGTTCGTCCACGCTTGTTGGCGCCTGTGGCACGGTCCTCGGCAAGGGACCGAGTCGCTCCGACGGCGGGCTCTGGGCGGCGAGAACGGCGGAGACGCCCACCAGCCCCGTCAACCCCAGCCAGAAGCGCCAGCGCCTGGGCAGAGCGAGAGGTGGGCGGCGACGGCGACGGCTGGTGACACTGGCCGCGACCCCCAAACCCAGGATGTGGCCGCAGCGGGCGCAGACCATGCGACCCGCCAAAGCGCGATCGGCCTTCACCGCCCAACTGCCGCAACTTGGACAGGCCATGGTGTCGCCGCGCCCCTGAACCTTGCCATGCTGGCACCAACAGGCGGGGCCGTCAGACGAGCAGAACATCTGTACTCTTGATGGACCTTGCTCTGGAGGGCGCGGGTGGAACCTTGGCCTGGGTCCCCTTCGCGGGCGGTGGCTGGTGGAGAGAGCCGGCAAACCTCGGGTTTTCCCAGCCCCGCCATGGATTACGAGGAGGGGCCCATCGATCTCAATCGCGAGCTCGTCGCCTCGCCCCTCTCCACCGTTCTGATGCGCGTGCGGGGCGAGGCCATGGGCGCGGAGGGTCTGCGTGATGGCGATCTGGTGGTGATCGATCGCGCCCTCGACCCCAGGCCGGGCTGTCTTGTGGTGGCCATCTGGGAGGGTCGGTTCATCGTTCGCCGCCTCAGCCGCGGTCCCGATCCACGCCAGGGCCCCCGCCTGGAGGCCAGTGATGGGGTGAGCGCCCCGATCGCCTTGGACGACGGCCAGGGCGGTGGGGCGCGCCTGTGGGGGGTGGTGCGCCATGCCGTCCGCCGTCTTGCGCCCCCCTCCTCAAAGCCTCCGCGTGGGCAGGGGCGAAATCACGCCACCGGCTGAGGATCAGGACACCGGCAGACGAAAGGAGGGCGCCAAAAGTCCGCGCCGCCGCAGCTCACGCTGAAATTGCGACGCCAGAGCATCGGCGCGCCAGGCGCGGCGCAGGTGAACGAACAGGAGCAGGAGGCGGCCAAGAAGAAGCAGGCTGACGAGCCACCGCAGGCAAAGTTTCACCATGGCCTTGCCATAACAGCTGATGAACCTTAGGCAGGATTGCGCCAGCTTTCAGCAAAGGATGATGGAAGGCCCGGTGTCGACAGGTGAAATGGACAGCCCATCGGACCTGGTGATCCAAGGTCTTCTCCGGCCCCTGAGCCTGGACGACCTGGAGACCTTGCTGGCGGCGTTGGATCCTCGGCTGGATGGATTCGGCTCCGGTCCCTCCTGCCTGGATGACGCCCGCGCCTTCCTCGCCCGCCTGGCCCGCGGCACCAGCGACGGCGGATCGGAGGAGCCTGTGGCCGATTTGGAGGCCATGGAGGCCTGGATCGAGACCTGGCGTTCCGCCGGCGGCAATCGACAGACCCTGCGGCTGATGGTGCAGACCTTGCTGGCGGAGCGTTTAGCCCGGAACACCATGGGCGACGCCCTGGCCGGAGAGGGGCATGAGGGGATCCCGACCTGATGATTGACATTGAGGGCCAGGCCTCCCTGTTCCTCATCCCCGGCTTGCGGGCCTTCGCCCGGGCAGACATCGGCGGCCCGGGATTGGCTGAAGAAGAAGATCTGAGCGGCAACGCCCAAGCGGGCTTGGGTCTGGCCCTGGGAGCCAGCACGCGAATCGATCTCTCATGACTGACTTCGGTCTTCGCCACAACAATGGCGCAGACCGGGAGTCAGGATTCGAAACGCGTCGGCTTGGGGTGAACTGAGGTTGAAGGTGTTCTTCTGATGGCCTGGTGAGGAACTTGAGGGTGCTTTATGATTTCTTCGCGCGGCGATGCGCTCTCAGGCGGCGACTGAACGCGTATGCCGTACCGATGCCAAGCAATGGCAAAGGCCCTGGCACCTGCTCAACGCGCACATTGTCAAGCAAAGCACCGTAATAATCGACATTAGAGTTAAGGAATGAAAGAGTATAGAAGTCGGAAATAGTTGGCGTGAAAGAAATTGAATAGGGCGAAAAGGAATCATCAGTATTAACAGTAATTTCTTTGATTGAGGTGCCAAAACCAACAGTCACATTGTCGACAAACGGATTAACATTATTTCCTCCCAGAACAAAGGAGGCAATGTAGGTATACTCTGCCGGAAGAAACAGGCTTTTGCTCAATAAACCATTGCTGCCAAAAGAACTCGGAGGCCCGACATCTGATGTCAAGTCGATATAACAGTTGTTACCAGGAAGCAAGTCGTCTAATTCAACAGAATTACAGGTGCCAATGATGTCAACCCCACCTGTGCTTGCGATGGTCCAGCCCAAGGGTGTTCTGTCGACCCCTGGCGTATTGCCGCTGAAGTCATCATAAAAGATTAGGGCTGCTTTGACTCCTGATCCAAAAGTCAAAACGCCGCATAAAAGCATCGATCGGAAAAATGATGAATGCATTGTTAAACCCCTAGGTCGGGCCATATTACATGAGTCCAAGTCTAATACGTCAATATGTGGGAATGCTCATAATGTTCGACATCTTCACGCGATACGTGCACTGGCGTGATGCGGGAGCGCGCGGTCGTGACCGGTTGAGGCCGCTGCGCATCCCTTCAGGTCAAGGCTCAAAACCCTGTCGTGCCAACAAACCAGTCTCCGGTGAGCGAGATGGCCTCGGATTCAAAAAGCTGTCAGGGAGCAAGATGGTCATCGCTGTGCAGGTTGTCAAAGTGTCTATGGCCAATCTCAAGCTGCGGGGGTTTTCGATCTTCTGACCGAACGTTTCCCGCAGGGCTATGAGCGATCTGGGTCCGTCTTTTTGCGCGAAGCCCGATCAACCGCGCCTCGACATCAATGACTCAGTTGCCGCAAAACAGCGAACACTGGCGGGTCCCGGTATTCGACGGCAAACAATAAAAAAGCCACGTTGATACGTGGCTGTTCCGCTAATTTAATTGGTGCTTGTCGCTTCCTGAAAAAATCAGGTGGAGGGCGCAGGTGGAGGAGGTTCCACGGAAGGGGGAGGAGACCCAGGTCCTGCGGAGACCTGACTCAGCCCAGGCCGATCTGGGACAGGATGCCTTGGCCGGTGAGCAATTCCGTCGCCAGGCCGATCACGAAGCCAAGCATGGCCAGGCGGCCATTCCAGGTTTCAGCGAAAGAAACGAAACCGAAGCGGGGGGTGGGGTCAGCCATGGGGTTGTTGAGAAGTGTTTCGAAGATCCTAACAGTCTGTAAAGGTTTCGTCGAGGGGGTCGGCGTGTGTTGGCGAAGTGTTGCGGATCCGGGGCCAGGTGAAGGAGCGGCCCGCGCTCGCCCCCTCCGCCGGAGGGGTTGATTAGACCTTGATTATCGCCGAGGCAGGAAGCGCCCCCCGGGGACACCTGCTGCTTGTTCCGGCGATCGGGCGCTCCTCTGGAGCGCCCCCAAACTTTGAGTGCCGAAGGGCTGACGGGACAAAACCTTTTTAGGGGTTGAGTGCGCTCCTCCCTCAGGGTTCTCGGACAGACTCCAGCGAGGGGCCGAAGGAGCGTCCACCCGCCGCCGGCGCGAACATCGGCCCGGGTCCAGGCAGCGCTTGGAGCCAAGCGGTGACGATCTCCCCCACCCGGGGCAAGGGCAGCGAGGACGGACCCAGGACGCTGGGACCTTGTCGCGGCGGCAGGCTGTAGCGCAGCCTGAGGGTCTGCCCGGACTGGAGCGACAGGGCGGGGGGTTGGCGCCAGACGCGCAGCACCTCGCCGCTGACGCGGGCTTCGTCGCCGGCCCGCTCCGCCTGGCGCACCCGCAGCCGCACCACCACCGGCGCCTGTCGCTGCTGCTCTCCGTAGACCCAGGGCGGCAGTTCGGCGCGGGTCGCCGTCGCGCTCAACACCACGGTCGCCAGGGCCATGGCAACGGAGCACCGGCTGAATCCGCCGACAGCCAGGCGAGCGGCCTCTTCGGACGTCACGCGGGACCATCCAGAACGAAGCGGAAGCGCACATCCCCCGATCGCAGCCGCCGGATCGCTTCATTCAGCTCCGCCATCGGCAGGTGCTCCACCAGCGGTTGAATGCCGTGGCGGGCGCAAAAGGTGACCATCTTCCGCAGGCTTGCCGGAGAGGAGAGCGGGCTGCCGGTCACGGCCCGGCGGGTCATGATCAGATCAAAGGCCTGCAGGGGAATCGGTTCCAGCACCGCCCCGAGCTGGTGGAGCCGTCCCAGGGGCGCCAGGGCCCCCACCACGGCGGACCAGTCCAGAGGCTGATTGACCGTGTTGATGATCAGATCAAACCGCCCGGCCTGGGAGGGAAGATCGGCCAGGGCCACCACCTCGTGGGCGCCGAGGCGCTTCGCCTCCTCGGCCTTGGCCAGGGTGGTGGTGAGGGCCACCACCTCACACCCCCAGGCGCGACAAAACTGCAGGGCCATGTGGCCCAGGCCGCCGACGCCGATCACGGCCACGCGAGCGGTGGGGGAGACCGCCTCGTCGATCAGGGGGGGCAAACACAGTGATGCCACCGCAGAAGAGGGGCCCGGCATCCGCGGCGCTGAGACCCTCGGGAAGGGGAACCGCCCAGGCTTGATGAACCTTCACCTGGCTGGCGAACGCTCCCGGACGACCCACGATCGTCGCCTCCGCTTTGGCGCAGAGGTTGGCCCGGCCCGCCAGGCACTGATCGCACAGGCCGCAGGACCCCGAAAACCAGCCCACCCCGCGCAGCTCGCCGATCACGCTCGGATCGACCCCCGCTCCCACGCCGACCACCCTTCCCACGGCCTCATGGCCCGGGACGAGGGGACGGCCGGTGAGCCCCCAGGCGTTGTCGAGCATCGACACATCGCTGTGGCAAAGGCCGCAGTGGAGCACCTCCAGCACCAGCTCGTCGGGACCCGGCTCCAGGGGCGGAGCCTCCACCCGTTCCAGAGGAGCGCCCGCGGCGGCGCTTTGCCAGCGAAACAGAGCCATGGAGGGAGAGGCGAGATGCTTGATCTCTAGCCCAGTTCCGAGGTCCTTGTCGCCGAGGCGCGGCTCAGGCCAGAAGCACCAGGCTGAAGGCCATCACCGCCATGCCGGCCATCAAGCTGCCGATCGCCAGATGGTGTTCGCCGTATTCCCGAGCGGCGGGCAGCAGCTCATCCATCGAGACGTACACCATGACGCCCGCGACCGCGGCGAACACCAGCCCGAAGAGGAGCGGGTTGGGGAAGGAGCGAAACAGCAGGAAGCCGAGCAGCCCTCCCACCGGTTCGGCCACGCCGGAGAGAAACGACACCCAGAAGGCGGTCCAGCGGCTGCGGGTGGCGAAATACACCGGAGCGGAGACCGCCAGCCCCTCGGGGATGTTGTGGATGGCGATGGCCACGGCGATGCTGACCCCCAGACGGGGATTGCTGAGGGCACCCAGAAAGGTGGCCAGACCCTCCGGGAAGTTGTGAATGGCGATGGCCAGGGCGGCGAAGAGCCCCATGCGCAGCAGACGCCGCCGATTGCTGAGGGAGGTCGCCTGCTCCAGGGCCTCGCTGGCGTCATGGACCGGCAGCCAGCCATCCACCAGGGCCATGGCGCCGATGCCCAGGAAGAAGGCCACCACCGCCGCGCCATAGCCCCCCCGGGCGCCGAGCAGAGGGGTGAGCACCTGGCGCGCTTTGGGCAGGATCTCCACCAGCGACACGTAGACCATGGCGCCTGCGGAGAACCCCAGAGAAAGGGTGAGGAAGGTGCGGTTGTCGCGGCTGGGGCCGAGGCCGATCAGGCTGCCGATTCCGGTGGAGAGTCCCGCCAGTCCGGTGAGCGCCAGAGCCCAGAGGCTGTTGTCCAACACGGCTGGACTGGGCAAGGCAAGGAGGCGGACCTGAACAGATCATCCCCCAAGCCAGGCGCCAGCCTGTGCCGCCGCCGCCAGTCCGGCCTCCACGGCGCCTTCGAAGTAGCCCGGCCACCGCGTCGCCGCCTCCGTGCCGGCCCAGATGACGCGCCCATGGGGCTGGCGCCAGATGGGGCCATGGGCGGTCCAGGCGCCGGGGGTGAGGAAGCTGGTGAAGGCGCCTCGGGTCCAGGGCTCCGCATTCCAGTTGTGAACGATCAGCTCGGTTGGCGTCGCCGCTTGGGGGCCCCAGTAGGACGCCAGATCGGACAGCACGCCCGCGCGACGGGTGGCCTCCGGCTGCCGTTGCCAGTGGGCGGCCGCGTCAGCGGCGATGAAGCTGGCCAGGATCCCAGGGCGTCCCCCCGGCGGAGAGGAATCAGCCGTGAGTTGGAGCAGAGACAGATCGCCGATGCCCAGGCCGCTGAGGCCCTCTTGGCGCCAGAACGCCTCGGGATAAAGGGCCAGCACCTTCACCATCCCCCCCATCGGCGCCCGTTGCAGCCAGGCCGTCCAGGCCGGGGGCAAGGGGGGGGAGAACTGGATCGCCAGGCGCAGGGCGGGAGGAATCGCCACGACCACCGCCCTCGCCCTCAGCTCCTCCCCGCCGCTGTGGCGCACCCGCACCTCCGCCGCCGACTCCGCGATGGCCTCCACCGGGGCTCGCAGCCGGAGGGCGTCGGCCTGCTCCGCCGCCAGGCGCCGGCCCACCTGACCCATCCCTCCCTCCACCAGCCAGTCTTCCGGGCTGGCGCTCTGGGGGGCCACGGCCTGGGTCCAAGCCAGGTGGAGCAGGGAGCTCTCGTGGAGCTCAAACCCCCCGGACCCACCGACCCGGGCGAACCAGCGAAACACATGGCGCGCCAGCGGGCCGGCCTGTTGGCCATCCAGCCAGGCGGCGATGGTGGTCTGGTCGAGGGCGAGGGCGTTGGGGGCGGTCCAGGGGGCGATGGCGGGCACCTCCCGCGCCAGCTTGTCGAGAGCGGCCTGAAGGCGCAGGGCCTCGCTCACCTCCCTCGGGGGGAGGCCGAGGGCGGAGGGCTGGAAGAAGAGCAGGCTGTCGGCGAAGCGCTCCGCCAGGGGGGCCGTCCGGCGCACCCCCCGCCAGTGGAAGACGCCGTCGCCGTCGTAGGGGGAGGGGAAGCGTCCCAGCCCCAGCTCCTGGATCAGAGCGGCCAGATGGTGATGGTCGCGGCCTCCCCACTGCCCCCCCAGATCCACCTCCACCCCCAGGGCGGTGGCGCGGCTGTGGAGGCGTCCCCCCGGACGGTCTCGCGCCTCCAGGATCCGCACCTGTCGTCCCTGGCGTCGCAGGGCGCGGGCGCAAATCAGGCCGGACAGTCCCGCGCCCACCACGACAACGTCCACATCCGCCATGCTCGGCCGATCCGGTGCGTGGCCATTCAAGCGAGCCAACCCTCCAGGGTTGCCGGGCAGCGGACAGGTCAGGTGGCGGGCTCGGGCCAGGATCCCCGGTAGTCTTCCTGTCGCGCGGGGCCTGGCCCGTGGGGTGGCGACCCAATAAGGTCCAACCGCCGATTCCCCCTTTCCCTCCCCCGTTTCCGAGCCGATGGCCAGTCAGTGGCAGAACTTCCTGCGGAACCTCGGCGAGTGGCGGGGGTCGTTCGCCAACCTTGACGCCTCTGGCGCGTTGGTGTCCCTCTCCCCCTCCATCCTCACGCTGGAGAGCGAGGAGGAGGGACGCTTGGTCCGCTTCGGGTTGCGGCGCTGGCCTGCGGAGGTGGCCGTCGCACCGGGGGGAGGTCCGGCCGATGGGATGGCGGAGCCATCCCGGGACATGCGGCAGGACTACCGCTCCCTGGGACGGCAGGTGGTGTTCTTCGCGACGGGAACCTTCTGCAAAGGCTCCCTGCAGGTGGCGCCGGGCACGGCCTTTGGCGGGGAATTCGGCTTCATTCGCGGCGATCGTCGCCATCGTTTGGTGATGCTGTACAGCGAGGCTGGTTTGGTGGATCAGTTGGTCCTGATCCGGGAATTCCGGGCGGGCTCAGGAGCCTTGGAGCAGCCGAGGACCACTCCCGAGCAACTGCGCGGGCGCTGGCGGGGGGAGGCGTCGACGATCAGCGCCGATTGGCCTGAACCCGAGGTGAAGCCTTGTGAACGGGTGCTGGGGGGCGAGGCGGACTCCAGCTTGCGGTTGCTTCCGGATGGAGGCTTCTGTCGGCTGCCCGAACGCGTCAGTCATCGGCAGGCCTTTTCCCTGGAGGGGGGCTGGCTGTCGGCTCCAGGGGAGCTGGAGCTGTTGATCCGTCGCTACGACGCCACCGGCGCCTGGCTCTCCGCCACCTGGGAACGACTGACATTGCAATAAACGCGCAAAGAATCGAAATCTCGGCGGCATTTATGCCGGACCACCCTTGGTACGATAGTTGGAGTTGAGAAGTGGATGCGGTCCTGGCGTGTTGTGCCCATGGCGGCTCTTGTGATATGGAAACCACCAAATCTCCCTTCGTTTCCATCATCATTCCCACCTACAACGGCGGCCAAAAGCTTGAAAGCACCCTGGGTACTTGCTTAAAGATCAGAGGGATTCGTTTTGAAATTCTCCTGATCGACGACGGCTCAACAGATGGCACTCCTGATCGCATTGAGAAACGATTTCCAGCCGTCAAACTGGTTCGCCTCACCACCAACAGCGGTTCCGGAGCCCGTGGCCGCAACATTGGCCTGGACATGGCCACCGGAACCTATGTGAAATTCCTGGATCACGATGATCTGATTCAGCCGAAGGGTTTCAAGATTGAATGCCAGGAGGCGCTTCAAAGTGACGCGGATATCGTGATTTCACGCTGGGGCGTGGCGCGCATCAACGAGGCTGGTCTTTTTGATCAACTGGATCGACGCGTCTTCTCTCCTCCCGATCCCAATCGCTTGGTGGAAGCCATTCTTCTTGGGGAGCCCACTCCATACACGGCGGCGGCTTTGTATAAGCGAAGTCTGATTCTTGGCGAGAAGTGGGATGCAAATCAAACCATGATTGATGATTTCGATTGGTTTTGTCGTATGGCGATCAAAGATTGCAAGGTGGTGCGAGTCGGCTCCATCAGCTACTTCTGGCGACTGCATTCGGACTCGTTTCAAGGTCGCGGTCATCACAACGCTACGATCTATCAAGACTTGATGTTTGCACGGTTTAGTGTTTATGAAAAGCTAGAGCAGCAGCTCAGGGCATGCCATCGCATGAACCCATTGCGTGAGCAACTCCTAGCCAAGCGCTATTATCAAATCCTGCGTTGCTTGGCTCGCTTTGATCAGGCCAACTGCGATCGACTTCTTGAGAAAATTTATTGCCTGGACCCCTATTTTGTTGTTGATTCCACCTGTGAGCCCGACACCTGGGCGCTGTGGTTGATCCGTCGCGTTGGCCTCTCCAATTTCCTGGTGGCCTATGGGCGGTTGCGGCGGCTGGGCGACGTCTTCTCTCCCAGCAGTGATCGCAAGCGCTCAGGCCCAACAGGCTCTCAAACGGCTTGAAGTTCAGGCTCGCGGTAAGGGATGAAATTCGCTTTGCGCGTGCCGCAGATCGGGCAGGTCCACGTGTCAGGAATGGCCTCAAAGGGTGTGCCGGGAGCAATTCCCGATTCGGGATCTCCCACCGCGGGGTCATAGATCATCGAGCACACTTTGCAAATCCAACGTCCCGGAACCGGTTCGGCGGCTTCGGCGGCGCGGCCGTTGCCGTGGAGGGCTTCAAGCGCGACCCCATACCGCTGGGCGTGGTGCTGTTCAATCGGGGTCAGAAAACCGAAATTGCTCGCGGCGCGTCGGAACATGGCGGCATGCTCACTGGCTTCCGCGGCCTGTCCCTCAAACTCAGCCACCGCTTCCAGATCTTGATCGGAACGGGCCCGGGCGGCGAACTCCGGATACATCGTTGTGTATTCGTAGGTTTCCCCTTCTATCGCCAACTCCAAACAGCGAGCCAAAATCCGCTGCTTTTGCTCGGCGTTCAGCCCAGCTGGATTGTCGATCACCAATTCGGGGTGCAAGAGGCGGAAGTGGGCAAAAGCATGCTCCGTTTCCTGGTTGGCCGTGTCCCGGAACAGGGCGGCGAGTTCGCTGTTGCCGAGCTGCTTGGCCACGGCGGCAAAAAACAGATATTTGCGATTGGCCATGCTTTCCCCGCCGAAGGCGGCCTCCAGGTTGGCCCGGGTGTGGGGCTTGGCGAGATCCATGGCAAGAGGGGGATCGGGTCGGGGACAGGGTATCGCTGGCTCCGAGCGGGCAGGGGCATCCCGGAGGCATAGTGAGTGCGGACGGGGCGGCCACCTCCGGTGGTCCCTTGAGGAAAGAGCGGTGCGGGTTCTCTGGCCCAAAGCCGCCACTGTCCCGCAACTGTGATGGGGGTCTCCCCCCTCAGTCAGAACACTCGCCGTCCGTCAGTTCCCATCCTTCTCGGCGCGGACCGAGGGCCACCATGAAACGCTTCACCCCAGCCTTGATCGCCCTGGCCGCTGGCGCGGCCACCCTTCTCAGCGGCCAGCCCGCCGCCGCTCACGGCCAGGCGGCCGGCGGATGGGCGGGCGGCCTGATCCACCCCTTGCTGGGCCTCGACCATCTGTTAATGCTCCTGGCGGTTGGCGCCGCCGCCGCGCTCCTCTCCAGTCGCCTGCTCCTGTGGGCTGGGGTGGGGGCCCTTTTCGGCGCCCTGGCCGGCCTCAGCGGGCAGCCCTTGCCCGCCGCGGAGCTCGGGGCGTCTTTGGCTGTCGCGGCCATGGGAGCCTTGATCCTGGCGGCGGTCGGCGGACACACGGCCACCGTCGAGGCTTCGCGGCTCGCCCCACGAACCACCCGCGGGGAAGCAGCCGCAGGCTTCCAGGGCCTGAAGGCCGTCGGCGGCGTTCTGGTGGCCGCTGGTGTGGCCCTTCATGCCCTGCTGCACGCCCAGGAAGCGCCGGTTGACGCGTCGAGCGCGCTTTGGTGGAGCGGAGCCCTGTTCAGCTCGCTGCTGGTCTGTGGTGGGTCCTACCAACTGTTCGGGCGCTTGCCCCGATCCTTCAGCGGAGCGGCGGCCGTGATCTTCCTGCTGGCGGGGGGTGCCCTGGCGCTGGCGCCAGCCCTCCTGCCCGCGGTGGGAGGCGGAGCCGGCTAAGCCTCCTCCCCATGGGGGTGTCAGCCCCCGGGGGGTGTCAAGGGCGGGGACGGTTCCAGCAGCTCCTGGAGTCCCCGCAACCGCCCCATCGGATCGGACGTGGCCTCCCAGAGAGGCGCGTAGTGAAAAAAAGCCACCCCGAGACCTCGCTGCCGGGTCGCCGCCAGCTGTCCTCCCAACAGCCCAAGGTCGGTCGGTCGCAGGCGTTGACCCGCCATCAGAGCCACCGCCATCGGCACCGTTTTCTCAGCGAATTCCGCACGGTCGAGCTCAGCGGTGAAACTGGGCAGGTCCGGGCGGTAGAGCTGCACCACCACCTCATCCACCAGGCCCGCCCGCACCCAGGCCCGCCAATCTTGCAGTTGCAGCTTGTAAGCGAAATCAGCGTAATTGGGCGACAGAGAAAAGATCAGGCTCGGTTTGCGGGCGCGGATGACGGACCGCAGCCGCCGCACAAACGCCGTGAGCTTGTTCGCTCGCCAGCGAACCCAGGCCGCGTCGTTCGGATCGGCCGGCACCGGGCGCCCCGTTTCCCGCTGATAGAGCGCCCGCGTGAAGGCGTCATAGCCAAAGGCGCTGGGCAGGCTGAAGTGATCATCAAACTGCACCCCGTCCACGTCATAGAGGCTCACCACCTCCAACACCAGATCGATGATCAGTTGTTGCACCTCTGGCCGGAAAGGGTTCAGCCACACCACCTCCCCCGCCGCGCTCATGGAGGTGGTGCCGCCATCGCGCTTGCTGGTCAGCCATTGGGGGTGACGGGTGGCCAATTCGGAGCTCGGCGGGGCCATGAAACCGAATTCAAACCAGGGCAGCGCCTGCATCCCGCGCGCGCGGGCCAGGCGGATCAGATCGCCGAGAGGATCCTGTCCCTGCAGTCCCCGCAGCGTGAAGGTCTGCAGTTGCCGCTGTTGGGTGACGGTGCCGGCGTAGTAGGTGTAACCGCCGTTCCAAACCACCGGATAGAGGGTGGTGAAGCCAAGGCGACCCAGGGCTTCCACGGCCTCCTCCAGCTTCGACTGATCGCGCAGGGTGCCCATGTCGTTCAGGGTGAACCACACTGCGCGCAGGGGTTGGGCTGGCCGGGGCTTTGTGGCTTGATCGCCCGTGGGCCGAAGAAGAGGTGTTGGCACGACCTGAGCTGGCGGGGCCTGAGTCGGCAGCGCCTGAGCGGGCAGGGCGGAGGGAGGCGCGGCGGGCAGGGGGGGGGGGGGGTTGGGGCGGGAGGGTGGCTCCGGCGGGAGCGGCCGTCCCTGGTCCGCTGCCGGAGACCACCGTCAACACGGCCAGGGCGAGGCTCCCCAGCCGCCAACGCCGGGCACCCCTCCCTGCCGCTGACCATGCAGCAACCATGAGGAACCTCACCAAATTCCGGGGAGAAGGCGAACGCTGCGCTGCTGCCAGGCGGCAAACTCTGGATATTTTTCGCTCATCTGCTTTTCTTTGCTGGCGATGCGTTGCAGATAAAGCAGCAACACCAGAGCGGGCACAAGATAGGCCCAACCACCGCCAGCCACGATCGCAAAGCTCAAGTAGCGCAGGAGATCCCCGAAGTAGTTGACATGGCGGACCCCTCTCCAGATGCCATCGGCCACCAGCTTGGCCCCCATGGCCTTGGCCGTCATCTTCTGCACATCGGCGCTGGTGTTGATCAGGCTGCCAAAGCTGAACAACCCCAGGGCCAGGGCCACCGTGCCGAAGGCGATCGGGGTGGGATTGAGAAAGGCCAGCACCCCGGGCAGGCTATACAACACCCCGATGAACAACAACGCCAACAGGAAGCGCCCCGGCCCGACCCGGTCGGTGAACACCTGCCGGGCCCGTTCAGGAAAACACCACTGCTCCAGGAGCCACCAGAGGCAATAGCTGATGTGCAGGCTGAGATAGATCACCTGGCGCATGTCGCGCACCCCGAGCACCGCCGCCAGTGCCAGCAACAACAGGATGGTCAGAACCTTGGCGGCATTGATGGCGGTGATCTCGCTCCAGCCTCCCGGGGCGCCCCGCAGGGGGAGGATCTCCGCCATCGTCTCCTCGTCGTTCGCCGTCACCGGGTGCTCTCTCATGGCTGCCAACCTTATCGATCCCAGCCGGTCTCCGTCGCCTCGACACCGTCTCAAGGCCGCAGCAGTTCCCGGGCCACCTGCTCCACCGAGCGCGGATGGGCCATCAGCTCGTGGTGCTGCAAGGTGAGGGGACGCAACACCTCTCGGCGTCCCACCGGCAGCACGGCGGTCCACCCCGGCAGCACCATCAGATCCGCCAGGCAGTAAAGGGAACAGCAGTCGATTCCCTTCAGCACGCCGGCGGTGTCGCTGAGGCGTTGGAGCAGAGGACTGCCAACTTTCATGTCGCCCACGCTGGCCAGCCAGCGACCGGGCCAGGGCTGAGCCGTCCAGGTGCCCTGCTGGGGGCTGGCGACGCTGGTGAACCGCCGCACCCGCCGCCCGCCACCCCGCAACTGGATCCAGGCGCGACTGATCACGCCTCCCATGGAAAACCCCATGACGTCGAGGGGTTGCTCCTCGCCAAACCGGACCTCGATCCCTCGGCCCAGCTCGGCGGCCAGCTCCTCCAGGGGGACCACGCCAAGCCCATGGGGCAGATGAGGGATGAAGAGTTCGCGGCGCTCCCCAAGGGCTCGGCCCAGGCTGTTGAACAAGGCGGGCGTGTCCCACAGCCCGTGAACCAGCACCAGGGGGGGTGGCCCCGCAACAGGCGGCATCACTCAGCGTTGCGCGCGAATGGGTTCGCCGCCAACACGTCTCACCGGCATTCCCTCGACCGTGTCCGGGAGGTGTTGAAGGTCACTCTGGCGAGACGTGTGCAAGATGACAACCGGCTGTCCCCCTGGATCTCGCTCCATCCAGACACCGACAACTCCATCGAGTTGGAGCAGAGCGTCCGCCACAGATTGGGGCAGGACATCAGAGGAACCGGACCGCTGACGAACCGTGTCAGATGCAGCGTCAACAGCTGCGGGCGGTTTGGATAAATCAAGCGGTCCGGTCATGACATTGATCAAGGGGCGACCTTGCTTGTTGAACCTACATCATGTCACCAGGTTGACGCTGAGAGACGTGAGAACATCGCTGATTCGATTGGCAAAGGTTGTTCCCCCACCACCCGCGAACAGAAGTCCGACAGGAGCGCGACGGCTGTCCCAAGTCCAGATCAAAGATCCCGAGTCACCTCCCTGACTGAAGTCGCCGCTGCTGGCACGCACGGCGATCTGGTTGACGAATCTCGCCACCCGGCCACCTCCGTAACTCACATTCACGGTGACACCGATAGCGGTGACACGGCCCGATGTGAGCTGGGTGGTTCGACCCGTTTTGCCGACCAACAATCCAGGCACAGCCCCGACAGGGGTGGAGCCAACAGTGAAGTAAACCAGTCGTCCACCGCTCGTGTAGACCAATTCCTTCCGCACACGGTCCGGCCAAGCCCAACCGGTGGCCGCATCCACCAGATTGTTGCCGCCGCTGAAATTGATTGGGGTAAAACGCTCAAGGATCGCGATGGTGTCCTGAGGTGCTTTGCCACCGTCATAGGGGCCAGGCTGAACGATGGCATCGCCGATGGCCGCCGCGTTGGAGTTGGCAAGAACATGGTTGTTGGAGAGAATCATCAGGCGCTGGTTGCGTGGCGAGGTCCGCCCCCTGCAGAGGACTCCCAGGGTTCCCGCGGTGATCCGGACATGGCCCACGCTTACGCCGCCAGGGGCCGGGCGTAGGCGAAAACGATGGGAAAACGCGTCAATCACTCCCGTGCGAACGCTCGTCAAGGGAAAGTCTTTGTCCGCGAGCGCAGAAACGCCGGAAACAGAGGCCATGCGTGCCTTCAGAGACTCGGCCGACTCCGATTCAATCGTGTACACCTCAAGAACGGGTTCTCCCGGTAGAGACCCAGCCGTCGTGCCGTCGCTGATGCCGATTCCCACCCCTGTCACATTGGCATCGCGAGAGGCTTGGGACTGGGGGCCTTCCTCATCTTTGGCGAGCTCGCCAAGAAGGGTTTCCAACTCAGCTTTTGCTGTCAGGATCTGGCTGTCGACAGTTTCCAGAAAGACGTTTACATCTGCGTCGGCGGCATCGCTATCTAGTTGGCCATTGTCATCTGGCGGAATGAACTCTTCACCACCATTGGCCTGGTCAGTATACGATGAGAGATCGGGCGGGTTGGGTGGTTCGAACGCGTCGGCGCCTGAGGATGAAGGACGTTTGGTGACCATGGGTCAAACCTCTGCGTTGTAGGGAGATGGAGAAAAACGCGCAACTTGCGAGATGGACTGAACCGAATCACCAAAAAGCGCAGATTCGGCAAGTACCGCAATCAGCAAGTTGTTCGTCTTCATCTGATCTAATGCTCTCCGGTCTGCATGGCCGAAGCCATTCACAGACAGTTATTTCCTTCGATCACAATCACGAAAAATCGTTGTTTTCACGCCGAGCCGCTTGGATCGGATCGTCGCAGCGGCAGCGAGCGATGTCGAAACTGTCGCTCACCGCTGGCGTAGTCGGCGGCGATGTGGCCCTCGCCCCGCAGCAGGTAGCGGTAGGTGACCAACCCCTCCAGCCCAACCGGCCCGCGAGGCGGCAGCGTTTGGGTGCTGATGCCCACCTCCGCGCCGAATCCATAGCGATGGCCATCGGCGAAACGGGTCGAGCAGTTCCAGTACACGCCAGCGCTGTCGACCGAGGCCAGGAAGCACTCCGCCACCGCCGGGTCGGTGGTGCAGATGGCTTCGGTGTGGCGGGAGCCATGGCGGGCGATGTGGGCCAGCGCCTCCTCCAGATCCGCCACCACCTTGACACTCAGCACCAGATCGGAATACTCCGTGTCCCAGTCGGCCTCCGCGGCGGGCAGGGGCACCCCCAGGGCGCAGGCCCGCGGGTCGCCCCGCAGCTCCACCCCCGCCGCCTCCAGGGCCGTGATCGCCGCCGGGAGGAACCGGGGGGCGATGGTTTCGTGCACCAGGAGGGTTTCAATGGCGTTGCAGGCGGCGGGGTACTGCGCCTTGCTGTCCACGGCAAGCCGCACGGCCTGGTCCACATCCGCCGCGGCATCGACGTACAGGTGGCAAAGGCCATCGGCATGGCCGAGCACCGGGATGCGGGTGTGGTCCTGGATGTAACGCACCAGGGCATTGGAACCTCGCGGGATGATCAGATCCACGAGTCCATCCAGCCTCAGCAGGCCCAAGCTCTCCTCGCGGCTGGTGAGCAGCTCCAGGCAGCCGGGGTCGACCCGGGAGCCGGCCAAGCCCTCCTTGAGGGCCGCGAGGATGGCCTGGCAGCTGCGCGCCGCCTCTCGGCCCCCCTTGAGCAGGGCGCCATTGCCGGAGCGGATCGCCAGGGAGGCGATCTGCATCACGGCGTCGGGTCTGGCCTCGAAGATCACGCCGAGCACCCCCAGGGGCACGGTGATGCGCTCCAACACGAGATGGGCATCGAGCTCGGTGTGCAGTTGGCGGCGTCCGAGGGGATCGTCGAGGGCGGCCACCTGGCGCACGCCGGCGATGGCCCCGGCCAACTTGCCGGCATCCAGCTTCAGGCGCGCCACCAGGGCCGGCGCGAGGCCCTCGGCCGCGGCGGCCTCCAGGTCGGCCCGATTGGCCGCCAAGATCGATTCAGCGGCGTGTTCCAGGGCGTCCGCCATGGCGTTGACCGCGGCGCGGCGCTCGCCATCGTCGCGCTGGGCCAAGGCCCGGGCGTGGCGGCGCACGGCGGCGGCTCGGCGCAGCAGTTCCGGGGACGGCTCCGGCGGGGGGGGAGGGGGGACGTGGCTCATGCCCCCATCCTCTCAAGGTGTGACGACAGCCCCCAGCGGGAAGCGTGCCTGGCTAACTCTGAGAGATCCGTGCCCCTCGTCCATGGTTGTCATGCCCTCCAGCGTCACGCCCTCCAGCGTCACGCCCAGCAGCGACACCCCTGCCGGCGATGCAGCCACCCGCGCCGGAGGCGGTGACGCGCCGCCCGAGGTGCGCAAGGAAAGCGGGCAGCGGGAGGTGTTCTGCGGACTGACCTCCATCGTCTGGCTGCACCGCCGCATGCCCGATGCCTTTTTCCTGGTGGTGGGCTCCCGCACCTGCGCGCACCTGATCCAGAGCGCCGCCGGCGTGATGATTTTCGCGGAACCGCGGTTTGGCACGGCCATTCTCGGGGAGCGGGATCTGGCGGGTCTGGCGGACGCGAACGAGGAGCTGGACCGACTGGTGCGCGACTTGCTGGAGCGCCGTCCCGAGATCCGCACCCTCTTCCTGGTGGGCTCCTGCCCCAGCGAGGTGATCAAGCTCGATCTGGCCCGCGCGGCCGAGCGCCTCACCCAGCAGATGGCTGGCCGGGTGCGCGTGCTGAACTACACCGGCAGCGGTATTGAAACCACCTTCACCCAGGGGGAAGACCAAGCGCTGATGGCCCTGCTCCCCCATCTGCCCGCCAGCGATGAGGAGCAGCTGCTGATCGTCGGCACCCTGGCGGACGCCGTGGAGGATCGCTTCACCACCCTCTTCGAACGGATGGGCCTTCCACGGGTGCGCAGTCTGCCCCCCCGCCGCTCCACCGACCTGCCGCCCATCGGTAAAGGGACGCGGTTGCTGCTCGCCCAGCCCTTCTTGAGCGCCACGGCACGGGCCCTGGCCCATCGCGGCGGCCAGCTCATCACGAGCCCCTATCCCTTTGGCGTGGAGGGCAGCCGCCTCTGGATGGAGGCGGCCGCCGCCAGCTTCAACCTGGATCCAGCCGCCGTGGCCGGCGTGCTCGACCCCCTGGTGGAGCGCGGACGGCGGGCGATCGAACCCCATCGCCAGGTGCTGCGGGGCAAACGGCTGTTTCTGATGCCCGACTCCCAGATGGAGATTCCTCTGGCGCGTTTCCTGGCGCGGGAGTGCGGCATGGAGCTGGTGGAGGTGGGGGTGCCTTACCTGGACCGCCAGCTGATGGCGGCGGAGCAGGCCCTGTTGCCAGCGGGCACACCCCTGAGCGAGGGCCAGGATGTGGAGCGCCAGCTGGATCGGGTGCGGGCGGAGCGCCCGGACCTGGTGGTGTGCGGCCTGGGTTTGGCCAATCCCTTGGAGGCCGAGGGGCTGGCGACGAAGTGGTCGATCGAGCTGGTGTTCAGTCCGATCCACGGCTGCGACCAGGCCGGCGAGCTGGCGGAGCTCTTCGCCCGTCCTCTGCGCCGCCGCGAGCTGATCAGCTTCGCCTGATCCTTCCAACCCCTTGAACCTTGGAAGCCCTGAGGCTCTGAGGCCCGCCCGACATCCCCTTTCGCGCGCCCGGTCGCACCGACGTTCTCCCATCCTTCTCGCCCCTGATCTGACGCCATGGAACTCACCCTCTGGACCTATGAAGGCCCGCCCCACGTGGGCGCCATGCGCATCGCCGCCTCCATGGAGGGAGTCCACTACGTGCTGCATGCCCCCCAGGGCGACACCTACGCCGATCTGCTCTTCACCATGATCGAACGGCGCGACAAGCGCCCCCCTGTGACCTACACCACCTTCCAGGCCCGTGACCTGGGCGGTGACACGGCGGAGCTGGTGAAGCGCACCATCGCGCAGGCTGTGGAGCGCTTCCAGCCGGAGGCCCTGCTGGTGGGCGAGAGCTGCACCGCTGAGCTGATCCAGGATCAGCCCGGAGCCCTGGCCGCAGGCATGGATCTGGGGGGCATCCCGATGGTGAGCCTGGAGCTGCCCGCGTATTCGAAAAAAGAAAACTGGGGTGCGGCGGAAACCTTTTATCAACTTGTGCGTGGCCTGCTCAAGGAGCAGGTGCCGCCGCCAGGCAGCCCGAAGATCCTTCCCACGCGCTGGCGGCAGGAGGGCCGGCGCCCGCGGGTCAACCTGCTCGGGCCGTCGCTGCTGGGTTTTCGCTGCCGCGACGACGTGCGTGAAATCACCCGGCTGCTCGGGGAGCACGGGGTGGATGTCAGCGTGGTGGCGCCGCTCGGGGCCCGGCCGGCCGACCTGCTGCGCATCCCCAGCGCGGATGCCAACATCTGCCTCTACCCGGAGGTGGCGGCGCCGGTGTGCAGCTGGCTGGAGCGCAGCTTCGGCCAGGCCACGGTGAAGACCGTGCCGATCGGCGTTGCCGCCACCACCGCCTTCCTGGCGGAGCTCACCACCCTGTTGGGCCTGGAACCCGCCGAAGGGACGCAGACCGAGAGCGAACGCCGCTCCCGCCTGCCCTGGTATTCCCGCTCCGTCGACTCCACCTATCTCACCGGCAAGCGGGTGTTCATCTTCGGGGACGCCACCCATGCCATCGCCGCCGCCCGCATCGCCAGCCAGGAGCTGGGCTTTGCCGTGGTGGGCCTGGGCACCTACAGCCGCGAGCTGGCCCGTGAGGTGCGCGCCGCCGCCAAGGAGCTGGGCCTGGAGGCCCTGATCACGGACGACTACCTGGCGGTGGAGAAGGCCATGGCGGAGGCGGCGCCGGAGCTGGTGCTCGGCACCCAGATGGAGCGCCACAGCGCCAAACGCCTGGGCATTCCCTGCGCTGTGATCTCCACACCGCTGCACGTGCAGGACGTGCCCGCCCGTTATTCCCCGCAGATGGGCTGGGAGGGCGCCAATGTGATCTTTGACGCCTGGGTGCATCCGCTGATGATGGGCCTGGAGGAGCATCTGATCGGCATGTTCCGCCACGACTTTGAGTTTGTGGATGGCCATCGCAGCCATCTCGGCGATGGGGCGCCCTCGGTGAGTCCAGTGGCGGACGCGATGCAGGATGGCGTGGCCAGCGCCGCGGCGCCTTTCGGCGTGGCGGTGGCCACGCCCCCCGCTGCGGGCGCCTCGCCGCATGAACCGGTCTGGACCACGGATGGGGAGACGGAATTGCACAAAATCCCCTTCTTTGTACGCGGCAAGGTACGCCGCAACACCGAGTCCTTCGCCCGTGAACGCGGGATTGGCGAGATCACAGCGGAAACGCTTTATGACGCCAAAGCGCATTTCAGCCGTTGAAGGCAGCAGCCCCTCCCGCCATCCCGTGAGAGTCCATGGGGGCAAGTGGCCTACCCATGGCCGATGGGAATGGGGTGGGGCTTTATATTTTGTTACCTCTTGAACCAAGGGCTGATGCGCGTTCGCCTTTCCGTCGCTGTCGGTGTGATGCTGACGGCCCTGCCACCGAGCGCTGTTCTGGCTCAGGGCAAAGAGATGGCACCCACGGCCGGACAAAGCACTCTGATCAACGGCTCCACCGAGGCCCGCCCCCACGGCGATTGGAGTGGCACCTACCAAAACACGGGAATCAACCTACTTTCCGCTCGTCAGACGCGCCAGGGTTTGCTGGTGCGGGTCAAACGCTTGATCAAGCCGGGAGGGGATGCTGCCAAGGAGTTTGCCCGTGGCATTCCGATTTTTTCCACAGCTGCCAATTGGGCCACCCTCGGGCTCTACAACCGGGCCTTGAAGTCGGATGGCCAGGCGGTACGCACGACGTGGTTGGGACTGGATTGTCTTAACAAGACTTTCAATGTCAGTGGTGACGGCTATTCCTGGCAAAACATCTACAAGGATCAATACGGACAGGCGGAAGATCTCTTCTACCAGTTTTGCGTGTCCAGTGAAACTGACAGCAAGCCCCGCTATCTCAGTCTGCCGCCAGCGGATCCGGACATGCTCCGCTCCGCGCAAATTGAATAAGACTCAGCGCCCAGCCAAAGTCGACCACGTTCTGGACTGCGCAACCTTTTGGATTGCGCAACCTTTTGACAGCGAACGTGTTGACAGCGAACGTGTTGACAGCGAACGTGTTGACAGCGAACGTGTTGACAGCGAACGTGTTGACAGCGAAACGGTATCATTGCTTGCTCAGGTAGAGCACAGCTTGTCAACAAGCGGGGAGCCTGTCCGGAGGGTCAGCGTTTGGTCGAACCTGAAGAGCGGACGGGGCCGTTGTAGATCACTTCCCGAATGGATCGGCCATCCGGGGCGACCAACAGCTCCGTTTCCACTTTTGGCGGCAGGCCGAGTTGCTCCCATCCCGGGCCACCGCCATAGAACCGAAAGACATAACCAGCGCTGGAGGAGCGGATCAGGCAGGAACCCCCCGATTGTTGGTGCATGCAGGCGGCTGCGCGGTAAACCTGCAGACCTCCATTCAGCGTTTCCGCCTTCATCCTTGCCATGTTGACCGCCCGCCGGGGCGCGGATCCCTCGCTCTGGGACCAGCTGGGGAGGAAGGCACCGGCCATCGCGAATGACGCCAAGCCGATGGTGAGAACCAGTGCGGCGTTCAAGCGGGCGCGGCGCGTCAGACGGCTGAGAGGCTTCCAGTGGCTGAGGCGCGTCGATCGGCCCATGGCAGTGAGCAAAAAACAGGAGTGTGGTTACGCCATCGTAACGCTGTCGCAGCGATCGGGGATCGATGCCCGCAGGCCGTGCCGGGAGGGGAGGCCACCGGCGGTGAAAGGCCATTCCCTGTTGTGAGGACTCCTGAAACATTTGCTCTGTTCCATCAAGATTTACGCAAAGACCCGTTCATATTTCAAGTGACTTGTCAGCATGTGACTAGCTCAACCATCACATCATGGCCTCCGCTCTCGCCTATGAAGCACCCAGTCTGCAGAAAGCTTGGGAAGCCTTTTGTGCCCATCTTCCAGCGATGGCCTCCATCTGGGCTCTTTATCTACTCATCTCCTCGACTGGTATCGCCTTGTCCTGGGGTATTCAGACCATCAGCTCCACGTTTCTTGGCAGCGGCGAGGACAGTGCCACATTGGCCACCCTCTTGTCTCAGCTGGGACAGATGCCCTATATCGCCGTCGCCTGCATGGTTTATGTGCTGTTCTTTGCTGTGCCAGCAATCTACTACGACAGAGGTGAAGTGGTCACGCCAAAACAAGCGATTTCGCATCTGTTGAAGGACCCCCTGCGTTATCTGCTGGCTGGCGTGATCTTCTTGGTGGCGACGATCATTGGCTTCCTGTTTTGCGTGCTCCCTGGGATTGCCATCAGCTTCGTGATGCCGGTCTATGTCAACCGGATCTTTCTGACGCGCCAATCGATCCCTGAGGCTTGTGCCAGCGCATTCCAAGCGGTGTATCGCTCCTCTCATGGCTGGGGATTTGTTGGCCTGCAGATCCTGACGGGACTGCTCGTGGGTCTCAGTGCGGTCTGCACCTGCGGGATTGGCCTGTTGGTCACGCTGCCCATGAGCAGCTTTTACATCCAGAATGCGGCATATCACAAAGGCATCCTGCGTTGAGGTGCCAGGCGCGCCAGCACCAGCGGTTGGCGATTCAGCCGCTGGGGAACGCGGGAAACGTGCGCCACCCCAGTCCAAACGTGACCACCAGACGCCCCAGCCAGTACACCACCAACACCACGCTGGCGGCGGCCAGTGGTCCGCCGGAAAGCTGCCGGGGGAGGAATCGACGCTGACGGATGGCGGTGATGGACCACCAGACCAGGGCAACCGCCACGAGCGGTCCAAAAGCATGCAGGCGCACGGCTGTGGGCCATTGGCCGATCAGGGCCGCACTGGTGGCACGGGTGAGAAAGCAGGTGGGGCAGGGGACGCCCGTCAACGCGCGCAGGGGGCAGCTGAGTCCAGGCAGCCAGGGATGCAGCCCCTTCAGGCCGAGACCAAGGGTCAGGGCTGGGGGCAAACACCAGCCAGCGGCCTGGAGCCGCTGCATGAATCGAGGCATGGATCACAAACCACAGGCGGGTGGGATTTTCGCTTTGATGAAGATCCTTTCATTGTCCTCAACGAGCCAAGCCTCATGACAGGGTCCGTTGCTTCTCCTTACCGCTTGACCGGCATCAGTCCAAAAGCCTACGAGCACCCAGCCGATCGAGCCGCCACGGCCGCCCTGCGCAAAGTTCCCTATCTTGAAACGGTGATCCGCAAACTCTTTGACCTTGGTCTGGAGCGGGCCTATCGCCAAAGATTGTTGGGAAATGGCATTGAAATCAGTCCACATCAGTTGCCTCAACTGTGGTCTGCTCATCGCGCCTGCTTTGACACTCTTGACATCTCCGGGGACTATCCCTTGTACCTGCTGCAAACGCCGGAAGTTAATGCCATGGCCTTCGGAGCCCATCAACCCATGATCATCCTGCAATCTGGTTTGGTGACTCTTTTGGAACCCGATGAACTGAAGGCGGTGATCGCCCACGAGGTTGGTCATATTCACTCCCAGCATGTGCTCTACACCACTGTCATGATGCTGCTGTTGAGCCTAGGGAGCATGGGCTTGCCCCTGGCTGGCCTGCCGTTGACAGCGATCCGTTTGGCCCTACTGGAATGGTCGCGGGCAGCCGAACTGTCCTGCGATCGTGCAGCGGCTCTGGTAATGCGGGATCCACGCGTCTATTGCTGCGCCCTGATGAAATTGGCCGGCGGCGGCGTTCCAGGCCTCAACGTAGATGCGTTCATTCAGCAAGCCATGTCTTATGACTCTTGGGATGACTCCCTCGATCGCGGCCTTCGCTTTTTCGATGAGATCACCACAACACACCCCAATGCGGTGCAACGCGTGAGTGAACTCACGCGCTGGATCCAAAGCGGCGAGTATGACCGAATCATTCGAGGGGATTATGTGCGACGCGGCCAGGAACCGGGAGCCAGTGCCGAGTTTGAGCGGGCTGTCGATCACTACAGCGATCGATTCAGCTCACTCATCCAGGAAACCGGCATTGGCGTGAAGCAGTTCACCCGTTCCATGGCGGATTGGCTGCGCGGCCAGACCGCGTCGTGATCCGCGCTAGCGCTGCCTGGCTTGCGGCGTCCCGAAGGTCCCCTCAACCCTCCGCTGGCCACCAGTGGATCCGATCCCCTTCCGCCACGGGTCCTGGCGTCAGCACGCTCAGGCGAATGCCAGCCACCACCCGGTTGTGGCGTGCTGTGGCGCGCAAGATCTCCATCTCTTCCGGCAGGCCACCTTGGGGCAGGGTGGTGATCACACAGCGGGGGCAGTCGCGATCCACGCACAGTCGCACCGTGTCGCCAATGGCCAACACCCCGCCAACCCAGCTCTCCTCCACAAACCCCGCCGCTGAGCCCCTCGGTTCGATGAGAAGGTTGGGACGAAAGCGCTCGACCGCGAAATCCAATTCCGGTTCCAGATCACGAAATCGCTTCAGGGTGGCGGTGGTGAGGGCGTGAATCGGGCAGGCATCAAAAAAGGTGCCGTCCGGAAGCACCAAATCATTGGTCACGTCCTGAAACTCCCGCCCCTCGACCGAGGGCCAGTAGTGCTCAAGCGAGGCCCCGATCGGTGGCTCGCTCAGCAGGCGGAGCGGACGCGCAAACCACTCGCTCAACGCCGCCTCCAAGCGCGGGCTGTCGCTCTGGAAGGTCTCTTCCGGCGCGTCCAGTCCCCGAAACGGTCCGCGCACCCGCACCGGAGGCAGCCGTTGGCCCGCGCCAGGCTCATCGAGATAAGTGGCTTGGAAGCGGAGCAGATCCGCCCAGCGTCTTGGATTCTTGGCACTGGCCACTTTTCCGGTAGCCCCATCCCACAGGGCACGGCTCCGATCGCCCACAACGCCCCTGGGTTCGACCGAGAAATGTTGAAGCCGTTCCCCCAGCATCGACTTCACCGGATACCGCCACATCGCGTCGACGTGTCCGACGCAAACACCTGGATGGAGGAGAGCAGATGCCATGGATCGGGTGAACCAAACACACGCGGATGAGGGAAGAAAACAGTCAACCCTCCCATGCATCCAGTCTGCTCTTGGGCGGGACACGGGACACGGGACACGGGACGTGAGATGGGTGATGGAAGGGTCTCCTCACCCTGGAGGACTGGCGTAGGGGAGAGCGAAGAGCTCACCTTGCAGAAGGCCTGCGGGCGACCGGCGTGCCCAGGCCGCAGAACGACGGGTGACGGCTGGGGGTCTCCGCTTGGACGACCGCCCGAGAGGAGGATCGTCGGCCCGTCGATGATCTTGGCGGGAAGCCGGCAGGGGATCCGGCCAGGGCTGGCGAGAACGCACCGGGAGCGAATCGTCAGAGCGATAAACGGCGTAGGGGGAGGAGACAGGCATGGCGCCCCATCTCGCGAGGTACGCCCGTACTATAGCGCATCTGTTCTAGCGGGGCTGCTGCTGGCCGATCACCCAATTGGTGGCGGCTTTTTGGGTGTGCCAGGCCCGCAGAAGTTGCTTGGCGATGCGCTTCAGGTCGTCGGGGTCGGCTGTGGCGTCGATGGCGCGGCTGAACCGCTCGATCTCAAAGCGTTGACTGATCGACAGTTCCAGGGCGTCTGCTGGCTGGCCCGGAGGCGGGGAATGCAGGGGGAGACCAGACATACGGTTCTTTTCATTTGTTAAGCAAAGATAAATTACTGACTTTTCTCCTTGGCCAGGTAGCTTGAGCTACAGAGTGGCGGAGCTGTCAGTATTTCGAACTATGAAGCCGCGCCGACTGATTAACATTTCGTATCTCTATGATCAGGAGCTCCTGACGGTGGCGGCATGCGACTGACCTGGCCTGAGCATTTGCAGACCGCCCGCACTCTGGAGCTCACGGCGGATGACCAGCGGGGAGAGGCGCTGGCCTTGATGGGGATCGCGCTTCTGGTGCTGGCTCAGGATCTGTTGGATCAAGAACTGGACGCCTCCGTTTCTCGGTCCTGACCCTCGCTTGCCCTGCGGGCGACACGGTTCACCGGCTGAAATGCCGACGAATCTGACCCCACCAATCGCGGGGTTGGTCACGTGGGCGCACCTCCAGGCTGGCCATCGACGCCGCCAGTGGCCGTCCTCCTCGGGCCAGGACCGATCCGACGTGGCTCAGCACCGCTCCCGCCAGCATCAGCCAGGCCACGAGGTGGACGGCATACACCCCGTGCCCCAGCTCTCCATCCCTCAACCAGTCTTCCTGCATCAACTTGCCGCTCCCCACCGCCAGCGCCAGAGCGAGCAGGGCGATCAGGTTGGCGGGCTGCCGCAGGCGCGCCCGTCCGAGGGTGGCCGCGTACAGCGCGAACATCAGAACCAAGGGCCAGAGCATCACCGCCACGGTGCCATGGAGGTCGATCCAGTCGCCGCTCAAGGCCAAGGGCAAGCGGCCCCAGCGGCCATCAAAGCGGTTGTACACCAGAAAGCCGCTCAACCAGGCTCCCACCACCAATACAGCGGTGGCGCCATGGAGCAACCGCAGCAGGGAGGGTTGATAGGGGCGCGGCATGGCGGCGGCTGGTTCAGCTCAAGGCTTGTTTTAGCGCCACCCGTCCAGACACCAGGAACAGCCCGCTAACCGGCTGATCCAGCGGCTTTTCGCTCAGACGCCCTCCGATCCTCCACCCCGCAACCACCCGCGCAGGTGATCCCGCGCTCTGGGAAGGCAGCGCCGCAGCCCGGCAGACAACGCCGTGCCGTGGGGGAAGGCGTAGGCCGGCACCCGCAACAGGGCCGCCTCTCCCCGCCAGCCATAGAGCTGCTCGGCCAGTGCCACCACGGCCAAGGGTCCCCAGCCATGGCCCCCCGCTTCGCCCGCTGAACCGTCCCGCCGAGGCCGAAGCGATTCGATCCATGGTTCCGAAGGGTCGGGAGTCACCCAGGCATCCACGAAGAGCACCCGTCCCGCCTCCGCCACCGCCAGGGCCAGCTCCGGCGTGAGCTGGTGCACCACCGCAAAGGCCGCCTCGCTGCCCGCCCCCTCGCGCCCCGTCACCTCCTGGCGCCACTCCTCCACCAGCAGCGCCCCCACCCCGTCATCCCCCCGCAGACGGTTGCCGATGCCGATCAGCAGCGCGTCCGTCACAGGCTCGCCCGTCGCCGCTCCGCCAACACCTCCCCACTGGCGCTCAACAGGGTCACCTCCAGCGGCATCCGCCCCGCCGCGTGGGTGGAGCAGGACAGGCAGGGATCAAAGCAACGGATGCCCGCCTCGATGCGGTTGAGAATGGCCTCCGGAATCTCCGCGTCAGCGGCCACGGGATCGGGAAGCCAAGCGCGTGCGATCTGATGCACCGTGCGATTCATGGCCAGATTGTTCTGACCGGTGGCGATGATCAGATTCACACGGGTGATCAGGCCCTGGTCATCCACCCGGTAGTGGTGAAAAAGGGTTCCCCGCGGCGCCTCGCTCACTCCCACGGCCTCATTGGCGTTCAGGCTCGCCCGTGCCCGCACCCGCCCCGCGCGCAGCGTCTCATCCGCCATCAACCCCTCGATGGCCTCCAAGCAGGCCGCGATCTCCACCAGCCGGGCATGGTGATACGCGAAGCTGGACAGCGCCATCCGGCCGGCCCGCTGGCGAAACTCCGCCAGCTCCTGATCCGCCCAAGGCGTGCCGATGGCCTCACACACATTCAGACGCGCCAAAGGGCCGACGCGATAGATCCCCTCTGGATAGCCGAAAGGTTTGTAATAGGGGAATTTCAGATAGCTCCATGGCTCCACCGCTTCGCCAAGAAAGGAGGCGTAATCGTCTTCGCTCAGGCCATCGGCGACGATGGCGCCATCCGGCCCGCGAAACCGGATGAGACCGTCGATGTGCTCCCACATCCCCTCCGGTGTGACCAGGCCCATAAAGAGGCTCGGAAAGCGGCCGAACTCCGCCTGCTCCCGCTTCAGGGGACCATCCAGCAGATCTTTGAACAGTCCCAGGGCCCGTTTCGCTGTGGCCCGGGCTTCGGGCAGACCCTCCAGGATCCAGGCGCGGGCGTCCTCGCTCAGCGGCGCCCGCACGCCCCCCGGCACGGCCCAGGCGGAATGGATCTTGCGGCCGCCCAGCGACTCCAGAATCCGCTGCCCGAATTGCCGCAGACGGATGCCCGCCCGCGCCAGATCCGGATCAGCGGTCATCAGCCCGAAGATGTTTCGGCGCGCTGGATCGCTCTCCCAACCCAGGAGAAAATCCGGACTGCTGAGGTGAAAAAACGACAGAGCATGGCTCTGGGTCAGCTGGGCCAGGTTCAACAGGCGTCGCAGCTTCCGCGCCGCTGGAGGCACCCGCACCCCCAGCAACTTGTCACCGGTTTTCGCGGCGCAGAGCAGATGGCTCACCGGACAAATCCCGCAGATCCGCGCCGTGATGCCGGCCATCTCCGTGAAGGGCCGCCCCTCGCAGAATGTCTCAAATCCTCGATAT
Source organism: Cyanobacteria bacterium K_Offshore_surface_m2_239 (assembly GCA_016882305.1). Taxonomy (GTDB): domain Bacteria; phylum Cyanobacteriota; class Cyanobacteriia; order PCC-6307; family Cyanobiaceae; genus Cyanobium. The sequence goes on along the minus strand of VGQX01000023.1, from coordinate 1,527 downwards.
TCCACAACGTGAAAGCGCGTGTCGCGCAAGCGACCCTCCTCGTCGAGGTGCAGGGTGATCTTGGCGTGGCCCTCAATGCGGGTCACCGGGTCGATCAGAACGGTGCGGCTCATGGCGGGGGCGCGAGGGAAGAGAACACTCAGCCGAAACGCAACATCTCCGGCCCCTCCAGCGGGGGCTTCTCCCCCGCCAGCAACGGAAGCAGGGCCTCCTTGATCCGCTGAGCCGAGGGAGGACATCCCGGCAACCAAACATCCACCGGGATCACCGCATGCAACGGCAACACCCGCTCCAGGAGGTCCGGCACGATGCCGGGGGCGTGGGGCAGCTGGGCGCCGTGGTCGGCCAGTTCGAGATATCCCCGCCGCAACACCGGCGCGGCCCCGTCCAGGAGATTGCGCATCCCGGGCACATTCGCTGTCACGGCGCAATCGCCGAAGGAGACCACCAAGCGGCTGCGCTGCCGCACCTGACGGGCGAGTTCGAGATTGTCCACGTTGGCGACAGCTCCCTCCACCAGGACGACGTCCACGTTCTCCGGATACACCTTGGCATCCGAGGCGACGGGCGAATACACCACCTCCACCCGTTCAGCGAGGTCGAAGAGAAACTCATCGAGATCCAGAAACGACATGTGGCAACCGGAGCAGCCCGCCAGCCACACCGTGGCGAAGCGCAGGCGCGGGAGGGGGGAGGGCAGGGCCGAGCTCGTCATTGGTTGTGCCATTCCCGCCGTTCCCGAGCGGCGCGCAGCAGGGCGGGCCATTGGCGATGGGGGTGTTTTTCGGCGGTCGTCTCCTCCTTGTGGAACAGCGCGCCGGTGGGGCAGACCTCCACGCACTTGCCACAGGAGGTGCAGGCGTCCACCTCGCCCCAGGGTTGATCCAATCCGGCGATGATCTGGCAGTGCGCGCCGCGGTGGCCACATCCCAGACGTGCGCCGCTTCGATTTCATCGCACACCCGCAGGCAACGGGTGCAAAGAATGCAGCGATTGTGATCAAGACTGAACAGTGGATGGGAGGCATCCACCGATCGCTGCGGATATTGATAAGGAAAGCGCGAATGGTCCATCCCAACCTGCACGGCCACGTCCTGCAATTCGCAGCTGCCGTTGGCGACACAGAAGGCGCAGACGTGGTTGCCCTCCGCGAAGAAGAGCTCCACGGCCATGCGTCGCACCTCCCGCAGCTCAGCCGTGTCGCTGCGGACCACCAGGCCCTCCACCGCCGCCGTGGCGCAGGCCGGCAGCAGGCGTCCACCGCCCTCCACCTCCACCAGGCAGAGCCGGCAGGCCGCCACCGGCGTGAGGCCATCCAGATGGCACAGCACGGGGAGATGGACGCCGGCCGCCCGGCAGGCCTCCAGCAGGGTGGCTCCCTCTGGCACGGCGACCGTGTGGCCGTCAATCCGCAGCGTGAGGACGCTCATGGCAAGGACGGGGCGCAGTGGGTGGCCGGCGGGCAGGTGTGTCGGGGGGAGGGCAGGCGGCTTCGTATTCGTGGAGGAAATGCCGCAGGGTGCTCAA
>VGQX01000022.1 GCA_016882305.1 Cyanobacteria bacterium K_Offshore_surface_m2_239 | reverse complement strand
TCCTGCCACGATAAGAAAAAGTAAACAAAAAAATTTTAGCAGGCAGTTAGCTTCGTGCCAAGATTTCTTTTGCACGTCCATACCGATCATCAAAACGAACAATGTCATCTTCTCCGAGATAGGGACCACTCTGGACTTCGATCAACTCCACGGGAATCTTTCCTGGATTGATGAGACGATGTCGTGAGCCTAGTGGGATGTAGGTGCTCTGATTTTCGGCAAGCAGCTCCTCGACGCCATCCTTTTCCACCAGGGCTGTGCCTTGGACCACCACCCAGTGTTCCGCCCGGTGATGATGCATCTGCAGCGAGAGGCTTGCTCCGGGCTTCACCTGGATTTTCTTGACCTGCCAGCGATCGCCGTCCACAACTCCGTCGTAGTAGCCCCAAGGCCGATAGATGCGCCGGTGTGCCTTGCTCTCGGGAGCCCCTTCCCCCTCAAGCTGGCTCACGATGCTCTTGACGTCCTGGGCTCGGTCCCGGTGGGCGACGAGGACGACGTCATCCGTCTCAACCACCACCAAATCCTCCACGCCAAGCCCCACCACCAGTCGATGTTCACTGCGGAGGTAACAATTTCTCGACTCGCGGCTGATCACGCGGCCACGCAGCACATTGCCCTGCTTGTCGCGATCGGCGGTTTCCCAGAGGGCGCTCCAGCTGCCCACATCACTCCATTGGGCGTCCAGGGCCAGCACACAGCCGCGATCGGTCCGTTCCATCACGGCCACGTCGATGGCGACTGAGGGGCAGCCGGCAAAGGCTTCCCGTTCCAGACGCAGGAAATCGAGATCAGCGCTGTCGTGCTCCAGGGCACTCCGACAGGCGCTCACCACCTCCGGCGCCAACCGCTCGAGCTCGGAGAGGATCGCACTGGCCCGGAAGAGGAACATGCCGCTGTTCCAAGTGAAACGGCCGGAGGCCAGGAAGCCCTCAGCGGTGGCCCGATCGGGCTTTTCGACGAAACGGGCGATCGGCACGGGGTGATTGGCGCTGAGGGGCTCAGCGGACTCGATGTAGCCATAGCCCGTTTCCGGTGCGGTGGGCACGATGCCGAAGGTGACGAGTTGACCGGCGCTGGCGGCGGCGAGACCGGCGCTCACTGTCAGGCGAAAGCGTTCCTCATCACGGATCACATGATCGGCCGCGAGAACGAGCAGCAGGGGATCCTCCCCGCGTGAGGTGGCCTGCAGGGCGGCCACAGCGACCGCCGGCGCGGTGTTACGCCCCACGGGTTCCAGGAGGATCGCCGAGGGTTCCACGTCGATCTGGCGCATCTGCTCAGCGACGATGAAGCGATGGTCTTCGTTGCAGACCAGAATCGGGGCCGCCAGCCCTGGCAGATCCTGGAGCCGCTGGTGGGTCTGCTGCAGGAGGGTGGCTTCGCTGGCCCCCGCCAGAGCCCAGTACTGCTTGGGGTAGGACGCTCGGGAAAGAGGCCAGAGACGCGTGCCGGTACCGCCGCAGAGGATCAAGGGAACCAAGGGGGGGGTGGCCATGGCGATGTCGACCATTCACACAAAACGCATCTCTCCATTCAAGCGACGTTGACGGCGGAGAAGGATGCCGCTGGGCCAGAAGACAACCGGGCTCCCCACCCCCAACGGTTGACCTTGCCGCCTTAATTTCTGGATTCGTTTGCGTTGCGACTTCCGCCATGGACGCCGTCATCCTGCCTGGCAGCACCGTCACCGTGAGTGATCAGACCTCGATCTACCGCGGTTACAAAGGCATTGTGCAACGCCTGAGCGGGCCACGGGCCGCTGTTCTTTTTGAAGGGGGCTGTTGGGACAAGCTGGTGACTCTTCCGCTGCGCAGTCTCAAGCTCTCCTGAAAAAACGACGAGCGGAGCTGAACACAGGAATCCGCAACGAGGGAATAAAAAAGACCCGAATCGAGCGATTCGGGTCTTCGTTCATGATTCAAGTTGAAATCAACCGTAAGTTGACAGAAGCAACAAATCAGGCGGCAGCATTCACGCGACGACGCAGCTTGCGGCTGAAGCCGAAGGCGGCGCCAGCACCCAGGATCGGCAGAGGTCCAGGAACTTTCTGCTCCAGGCGGTTGGCGAACTGGGTCACGCCTTGACCGGAGTTGCTGGCGTAGAGGGTGTTCGAGAAAGTGGATGAAGTGGTGTTGGGGTTGAAGCTCAGCTTCGGCGTGGTTGCGCTCTGACCGAGGTTGTCGAAGCCAGCGGTGCTGGAGGGAGATGAGACGGCGTTCGTGGCGGCCAGGGAGAGAGCCCAGGTGGTATCAACGTCGCCGGTGAGGTTGGCGGTGTACTTGTCAAAAACATTGGCACCTGAAGCTCGGGTCACCGTGTAGCTCAACAACACTTTGGTATTGATGAACGAGTTGAGAGCCTGAACGTTCAGGTTGTGAACCAATCCGGTGGCGCCAAGGGCCGCAAAGCTGAATTGATCCATCGGATCAATGCCGGAAGTGGAACCAGCTCCGAACTCGTTTGCGGTCGAAGAATAGGAGAAGTTCGAATAGATCTTGTCCTCAACTTGGCAGGTAAAGCCAGGGGTGCCGACGATGTCAGACCAGAGAGCCGTTCCACTGGTTTGACCGGCGCAACCGGTGACGGCAGCCTGGGCCGGGGTGAGTCCGCCGAGAGCTGCGGAGCCCACTAGGCCAAAGGCCAAGGCCTTGATGGGGTGAAGTTTCATTTGAGACTAAGATTAAGTAACAAGCCAGACTCAGGTATTCTAGAGCCTGGCACCGAGTATAGGCATGAGGTGCATGGAGAGATCTCATCGACGCTCAGTGGTTCTGAGTCTTATGGGATTCACGTGGTGAGCTTCGATTTGTCTTGTGAGTGCCTCCCCTACGTCAGCGTTTCGCGATGAAATGGCTTCGGGGTGGGGCGCTGCAGGGTTCAGTTCTCTGTGGCGTGCCCCATTTATGGTAAGGATTGAGAGGTGGTTTCGGCCTTCAGGATCAGGGGTTTTGGATCTGACCCAGGCAATCGCGAGCTGCCGCCTGCTCGGCTTGTCGCCGGGATCCTCCCCATCCATCGCCGCCGAGCGGGTGCGCCTGTTCGCTTGTGCGTTGTCGTGTCCTGCCAGCAGGGGAGTGATCCCCCTCAGCAGGGTTGAGCTGCACCTTGCAGAAGAAGCGCCGCGGATCTCCGTGCGCCAGGCTCCTCTCCTCACACACATAGTGCGGCAGCCCGAGTCCCTGGCCCTGACTCCATTCCTGCAAGGCCGACTTCCAGTTCTGACGGTGCGGGTCGGCCAGCACAGTGACAGCGGTGGCGTGCCAATGGGGCGTCAGCCAGCGCATCAGCGGTTCCAACCCCCCATTGACCCCTCCCCAGGCAAGGTAGATGCCGCCAAGCAGGGCCTCGGCACATTCCGCCATGACCGTCGCGCGCCCGGCGGTGTCTCCTCCAGCCATGGGGCCCAGTCGCAGCACCGTGTCCATACCGATGGTCCGAGCCAACTCCGCCAACCATTGATCGCTCACCAGCCTTCCCCGCAGAGCTGATTGCTCACCCACCCGCAGGGTGCCGAATTCACAGCGCAGAAATTCCGTGGCAGCGAGGCGCAGAACCGCATCTCCCAGAAACTCCAGCCGCTCATGGTTGCGCGCTTCCCCCAGGGAGCTGTGGCAGAGCGCCTCATCAATGGCGGCGAGGACCTCGGCGTTTGCACCTGGCCCGCCAATGTCCTCTGGATCCAGGCCCAGCCCGCGCAGAAAAGTCACAAGTTCCGACAGGCGCTGGGGCGTCACCGGTGTGGATGGAAAGGAAACCTGCAGCCTGACGCAGGACGGGTCTCGTTGGTCAGAAAAGTGGGCAGTGCTCGGCGTCTGATTGCTGCAGCAGGCCCAGGACGCCTGCATGGAGCCGTCCCGTCCCGGTGGTTGGGGCGCAGGCGCTGATTGGGTCCCAAACGCGAGGCCCAGAGCGGGAAGCGGGAAGCGGGCAGGGGGAAGGGGGAAAGCAGGACGTAAGCCGGGTTCTGTTCCCATCGCCCCCCCCGGCACAGGCCGGTCGGGCGATGGGGGTGGATCATCTCTCTCGAACCGCCGTTGCCGACGGCCTCCAGCGGCGCAAAAAACGGAACAGGACAACTGGCCAACCGTTGTTCCGTGGGCCGAAGCCCTGGCCTTGCTCCCGGCTGGGGTTTACCGAGCCGGCACCTCTCGATGCCGCTGGTGCGCTCTTACCGCACCCTTGCACCCTTGCCTGTGCCCCGAAGGGCCATCGGCGGTGTGTTTCTGTGGCACTCTCCTCACGGTTTCCCGCACTGGGCGTTACCCAGCAGGCCTGGCCATTGGGGAGCCCGGACTTTCCTCAACCGGATCCCCAGGGCCCACTGGAGAGAACTCCCATGGGTCGGAGCCGGTCGCGATCACCTCACCTGCTTTCTGAGGCAAAGTCTACGGTTCGCCGATTGGGCACGAATGGCCTCGATGGTGAGACGGTTGCCAGCCTGGTTTACGGTTTCGTGGACGGAGAACCGCGTTTTGCAAGTGGTTTCCTTCCAGGAGAACAGGAAGCCCCTCTGGTCGGCGATGTGCCTAGAGTGGTGCCTATCCATGGGGCTGTAGCTCAGCCGGATAGAGCGACGGTTTCCTAAACCGTAGGTCGTGGGTTCGAGTCCCGCCAGCCCCGTTCAATCCCCCCGCATTTCCAGACCCAGGACTCAGGCTTGGCTGCTGAGATTGTTTTGTCGCTTCGCCCGCTGAATGCGGCCTCGAAGTTTGCGGGTGAATCCCAGCCCGAGCGCAGTCCCTATGACAGGGAGCGGACCTGGGACAGGGATCATGGTGATCCTGTGGGTCAGGGACGTCAGGGTTGGATTGTCGGGAGCTCCCATGGACATATCGGTTTCCAAGACCGCAGTGACTGAGACGATCGTCGAGGGAAGCGAGGCAAAGATCTCGGAAAGGATAGGCGGGGCAGTTGCGATGTCTTGCGTGTAGGTCTGAACAATGGAAGTGATTGTATCTGTTGTAGAATCGATATCGTAAGAGAATTCGGAGAGCCCCTGAAAGGCTAAGTTGGTGAAAACGATATCTTGCGAGGTTGGAGTATCTGAAAAATTGATGTATCCATTAAGGTTGGGAAAATTTAATTCGGCAATATCGTTTGCAAAACGATAGGTTAGACTTCCTCTCCGGCAGGTGTATCCCGCTATGCCTGAGCTGGCAATGGTGGAAATCGGCAGGCCACTGGTGCACAGCGTTTGCGCTTGAGCCGAGGCGCCCATCAATGAGAAGGCGAGCATCAGACCACCGGTTGCGACAGTGGCCATGCGCTGGACTTTTTCTGTACGAATCATGGCATTGTGAAAGTGAAAGGGATGTCGTGTTGCGAGCTGCCGCTTCGTTGGAGGAGACGGATGTGGTACCCCTCTGCGGTGCTGGTCGCATGGGGCTCAGATGAACAGCCGAACCCTCTTGCCCTTCTGTTAGCCAGGTTCAGCGAGAGAAACCATTGTCAGTAAATCAACACAAAATCAGTCCATTTGGACTGCTCGGCCTCACTTAAACCCAGTTGCCGCAAGCGAAGTTGCTTGTTGATCCCTAGGTTCGCTGGGCAAGAAAAAACAGAAACCTATAATAGTTTGCTGATGTGGGCAAATCTTGCGCTATTTGATTAGCAAGACAAAAGAAAATAAAGGGTCAAAATTACGAAGCAGAAAAGATTGATAAATCGAAAAAAAAACTTTTAATAAAATGACGGGTTGTTCGACTGAGTTGATTCGGGGTGGAGATCTCATGGAGAGGCTCTGCCATAAAAAATGCGGAACTAAGAACTCCGCATTCTGTAATACTGGTTTTGAAGAAATTGATGTTGTACTTATCGCCCAAGCGGATTTGGGAAGAAATGTAATCAGGAAGCGCTGGAAATGCGTCGGCGAAGTTTGCGACTGAATGCAAAGGTGACGCCTGCACCGAGGATGGGGAGAGGCCCTGGTGTTTTAACCATCGTGTGTGTGAGCTCGGTGAGGATGACTGAGGGATCGTCGACCTCGAACGAAGCGCGTAATTCAAAGGGAAAAGTCGTGGGGAGAGGGACAGAAGTGGTCAATTGGTTGTCAAAGGGAGGGGGGCTCCCTGCTGGACTCTGCGTGAAGGTTTGCTGAATATTTACAGCCTCTTCCGTGAGTGGAGTCACAAAGTAGATGAAATCTATAACGTCCGAGTTGGCGAGATTGGAGAACCGCAAGGTTTGAGATAATGGTGAGGTCTCAAAAAACAGAGTTGCCGTCGGACTGAGGGTCAGTTCACTTAAATTGGACCTGTTGTCAAAAAGGTAATTGAAACCACCGATATCGCAGGTGTAGGACGGTGGAGTTGCGATCACTGAAATCGCCACGCTGGTGGGACATGCAGCAGCTTGGGCGATCGTTGGAGCCAATATGCCGCCAGTGGCAATCAAGGCGACAAGGAAAGGCGCTTTGAAAATGGACATGGCGGTGGGGACGAACTTAAGAAAAAGTATTAACTCAATTCAAGACGATTGATGCCGTGTGGCTGGACCAGGAATGGGTCTCAAGTCTCTTGGTTTGAGCAAGTTAGGACTGGACTGTCCATGCCTTTAGTTATAGCCATGGATTGGTAATGATGCCCGCCGTGAGCGAACCAAGACATGGCTTCCGGTCCTTTCCGGGGTACTGGCGCCTGTTCGCTGTGGGCGGTCTGCGGGCGGTCCTTCGCCGCTGGTGGGCCGACCGTCCCACAGCCTCTTCTCGTGGTGCCATGATGGGACATGCTCAACACAAGGGAAGCGGTGCCTGAAGAGCCCTGCCAATGCCCTGATTGCCAACGGTTCTATCGGGAGCACGACCGGCTCATTCGCGAGAACCCCAGCCTGCGTCAGCAGCAAGAGCTCAATTGGGCGGCCTTGCAGTCCTTCCGCACCCTCGCGGGACGCGTGCTCGAGGAACTGCAGAAGCAGCTACAAGACGGGGACGGCACGACAACGCCCTCACCCCCGGAGGACAGCTCGGGGGGGGGCACGGGAACTGTGGCTCCGGAGTCCGAGGCTCTGCAGCAGGCGATGGCCGACTTGGAGAACATCAACGCTCACCTCTTCTCCATCGAAGCCTTGATGGAGCGGATCTTTGATGTCCGGGTCCCTGAAGAGGTTGAGCAGATCTTCCGCGAAGTGGCCGGCGAGCTGGCCCCAGACCCGCTCAATGCCGATCGCCTTCGCCTGAATCGCCTCCTCCACCAGACCCCGGACCTTCCCGACCGCGACCGTTCTTGAGCCGCCGGGCCCAAGGATTGGTCAGACGCTCCTTGCCGTCAGACCAGTCCGATTCCGGTTTCCCAGGGTCGCCTCATTCCAGATCGCAGGTGATTGTGACCGGGAAGGCCTCGGCACGCCAGATCTCGCTGGCGTATTGACGGATCGAACGGTCTGAGGAAAAGAAGCCGGTCCGAGCCGTGTTCAGCAGAGCCATGCGATTCCAACGGGACGGATCCGACCAGGCTTGGCTCACCTCCCCCTGCGCGCGCAGGTAGTCGGCAAAGTCAGCCAGCACAAAGAAGGGATCGGAACTGGTGAGGTTGTGCAGCAGAGGCCGGAAGAGATCTGGATCTCCATTGCTGAAGTGCCCTTGCTCGATCAGCCGAAGGGCTTCGCTCAGCTCAGGCTGGCTGGGGAGCAGCTCCCAAGGGCGATAGCCCGCTTGGCTCAGTTCCCCGATCTCCGCGGTGGTGTGACCGAAGAGGAAGAAATTCTCCTCTCCCACCTCTTCGCGGATTTCCACGTTGGCGCCATCAAGAGTCCCGATCGTCAGGGCTCCATTCATGGCAAACTTCATGTTTCCTGTTCCGGAAGCCTCCTTTCCGGCTGTGGAGATCTGTTCGGACAGATCGGCGGCGGGATAGACGCGTTCGCCGAGCTTGACGTTGTAATCCTGCAGAAAAACAACCCGCAGCAGACCATCCATGTCGGGATCCGCATTCACCGTATCCGCGATGCCATTGATGAAGCGGATGATCAGCTTGGCCATGGCGTAACCCGGAGCCGCCTTGCCGCCAAAAATCACCGTGCGTGGCACCATCCCATCGGTGTGGCCGTTCTTGATGCGCAAGTATTGCGCCACGATCTGGAGGGCGTTGAGGTGCTGGCGTTTGTATTCATGGATGCGCTTCACCTGGACGTCAAAGAGTGAGGCTGGATCGACGAGCACTCCCGTGTGGCTGTGGATGTAATTTGTCAGCTCACGTTTAACTGACAGTTTGGTGGCTTGCCAGCGCTCAAGGAAGCCTGCATCCTCGGCCAGGGGTTCTAACTTCCTCAGCTGCTCAAGATCTGTCACCCAGCCTTCACCCACCGCCTCCGTGAGCAGGGAAGCCAGTTGCGGGTTGGCCAGGGCCACCCAGCGCCGTGGCGTGACGCCATTGGTGACATTGATGAATTTTTCGGGCCAAATGGCCGCAAATTCCGGGAAAAGATCGCTCTTGACCAACTGGCTGTGCAACGCGGCCACGCCATTGACATGGTGGGAGGCCACGGTGGCCAGATGGGCCATGCGCACCGCCTTGCCACCGTCCTCGTCAATGATGGAGACACGACGCAGAATCTGCTCGTTCCCAGGATATTTCAAGCGCACCTGTTGGAGGAAGCGACGATTGATCTCGTAGATCAATTCCAGATGTCGTGGCAGCAGACTGCCAAACAGGTCCAATCCCCACTTTTCCAGTGCTTCTGGCAGCAGCGTGTGATTGGTGTAAGAAATGCTGCGCCTCGTGATGTCCCAGGAGGTCTCCCAGTCCAGATGCTTGTCATCCAGCAACAAGCGCATCAGCTCAGCCACCGCGATCGCTGGATGGGTGTCGTTCAACTGAATGGCCCAGTGGTCAGGAAACTCCTGGATCGGCAGGCCTCGCATGTCCAGGCTGCGGATCATGTCCTGCAGGGAACAGCTCACAAAGAAATGCTGTTGCTTGAGCCGCAAGCGCCGGCCCTCATCCGTGCCGTCATTGGGATAAAGGACCTTGGAGAGGGTTTCGCTGGCCACCTTCTCCTCTACCGCGCCGTAGTAGTCGCCGATATTGAAAGCATAGAAATCAAAGGATTCTGTGGCATCCGCCCGCCACAGTCGCAGCCTGTCGCAGGTGTTGACGCGGTAACCCAGCACCGGCACGTCATGGGGAACGCCAATCGCGTGCTCCGCGGGAATCCAGCGCACCCTGTAGGTGCCGTGGTCATCCTGATAAGGCTGCGTGCGGCCACCGAAGCCGACAAAGCAGGCCTGATCCGCATGGGGAATTTCCCAGGGCCAGCCCGCCTTAAGCCATTTGTCGGTGATCTCCACCTGCCAGCCGTCGCGAATCAGCTGATCAAAAATCCCGAACTCATAACGGATTCCATAGCCGGTGGCTGGAATTTCCAGAGTTGCCAGGGATTCCAGGAAGCAAGCGGCCAGTCGACCGAGGCCGCCATTCCCCAGCCCGGGCTCCTCCTCAACCTCAAGAATTTCTTCAATGTTGTTGATGCCAAAACGTCGCAGGGCTGCCGCCGCCTCCCGTTGGATGCCCAGCATGAGCAAGTTGTTGCTCAGCTGCGGACCGATCAGGAATTCGGCTGAGAGATAGGCCACCACCCGCGTGGGCGTGGCGGAGATGGCCTCGTTTCCCGCCAGATAGCGCGTCATCAGCCGATCGCGCACCGCGTAGCTCAGGGCCATGTACAGATCGTGGCGGCTTGCGGTGGGCGCCAGTTTGCCAAGCGTGTAGAAGAGATGCTCCGTCATGCCGTCGAATACATCTTCGGCAAGGAGTCCGCTGCGATCGGCGTCGGCGTAGCAGCCGGGGGTGGGAAGACGCAGGTTGCGGGGCTGTTGGATCGTCATGGTTGGCGTCTTCTGACGATGTGTCCGAGGCGTTACCGCTCGACCGTAGCGGCAGCCGCTCCTTTCGTCCCGAGGGATTGCGGGCTTGACACCGGCTTCCCCCCGAACCGGTGGGCTCTCCCTAGCATCCAGCCGCTGTTGCGTGCTGGTCCTGGCTCCCTTGGATTCATCCGGTGACGCCGCCTGGCGGTTCGCGGGGCATCCCGTGCACACCCTGCGGCGATCCCCCGCGTCGCCGGAGGGACCCGCCCTCCTTCTCGTCCACGGCTTCGGAGCCTCCACCGATCACTGGCGCCACAACGTGCCCGCCCTGGCGGGTCGTCACGAGGTGCACGCCCTCGATCTGCTCGGCTTCGGACGCAGCGCCAAACCCCGGGGCCTGCCCTACGGCGGTGATCTCTGGCGCGATCAACTGGTGGCCTACGTGAGGGAACGGATCGGACGCCCCACCGTTCTGGTCGGCAATTCCCTCGGGGGCTACGCCGCCTTGGCGGCCGGAGCGGCCCTGAGCGCTGACTCCTTGGCGGCCGGGGTGGTGCTCCTCAACGCCGCCGGACCCTTCAGCGAGGATCAGGTGGAGCCTCACGGTTGGGGCGCCATCGCTCAACGGGCCATCGGCGGGGCCATCCTTTCCAGCCCCCCCGTGCAGCGCCTGCTGTTTGAGAACCTCCGCCGGCCCGCCACGGTGCGGCGCACCCTGGAACGGGTCTACGTGGACCGCACCAATGTGGATGAGGCCCTGGTGGAATCGATCCTCCGGCCCTCCCGTGATCCCGGAGCCTTCGGCGTGTTTCGCACCGTGTTTGACATCCCTCGCGGGGAACCTCTCGACGCTCTCTTCTCGCGCCTGGGTGCGCCGCTTCTCTTGTTGTGGGGGCTGCGGGATCCCTGGATGAACGCCGAGGGTCGCCGCACGAGTTTCGCCCGTCACGCCCCGCCCCACACCAGCGAGGTGATCCTCGAGGCCGGCCATTGCCCCCACGACGAGGTCCCCGATCAGGTGAACGCCGCCCTGCTGGACTGGCTGCGGACCCTCACCCCCGCCACCCCCCGCACGCCATGACCCTGACCCGTGAAGCCACCCCTTACCCCCACTGGCGCTTCACCCATCCCACCTGTGGGGACTCCCTGCGTCTGGTGCCGGAACGGGGCGGCCTGGTGACGGGATGGACCAGCGGCGGCCGGGAGTGGCTTTATCTCGATGAGGCCCGCTTCGCCGATCCCGCCCTCTCGGTGCGCGGTGGCATCCCGGTGTTGTTTCCCATCTGCGGCAATCTGCCCGGGGACCGCCTGCCCCTTCCCCAGGGCGACACCACCCTGCGGCAACACGGTTTCGCCCGTGATCGACCCTGGACCCTGGAGCCCCTGGCCGACGGCCAGGGCGTGGCGCTCACCCTGGTGGATGACGACAGCACCCGCGCCGCCTATCCCTTCGCCTTCGCGCTGCGGCTGGAGCTGCGTCTCAGTCCCGGCCTCCTCACCCTGGACGCCCGCGTCAGCCACACCGGCCCGTCGGACGCGCCGCCGATGCCCTTCTCCCTTGGCTTCCACCCTTATTTCCGCGTGGCCGATCCCGCCGCCGTGAAACTGGAGGGTTTTCCGGAGCGCTGTTTTGACCACCTCAGCCAGATGGAGGTGGCCACGGCCAGCCAGTGGGAGCGCCTGGGAGCCGGCGTGGATCTGCTGGCCCGGCCTCTCGGCTCCGTCGTCACCCTCCGCGATCCGTCGGCGGGCACCACCCTCCAGCTGGAGCTCACCGCGCCGCTGGATCGGGTCGTGGTGTGGACGAATCCCCCGCGCCCCATGGTTTGCCTGGAACCCTGGAGCGGTCCCCGTGGCGCTCTGCTCAGCGGCGACGGCCGCCTCACCCTCGCCCCCGGGGAGAGCCGCGAGCTCCGCTGCGCTTATCGCGTCACGACGGACTGAGCCGGAACGGCCACCCCCGGCAGGCGCCCCGGCGCCAGCTGACCCTTCGGATCGAACGCTCTTTTGACAGCTTCGATCAGCGTCTTGGCGGAGGCATCCCGCCAGGGGATCAGGTTCGCGTCCGGCGGCTGGCGCAGCACCGTGAGGAATCCCCCCAGCTCCTGGCAGAGGGTCCGCAGGGCCTCGACCCGGCTCGCCGGGATCGGCTCTTCGCTCCAGGCCATCCCCAGGCCGCTGCCCGCGCCGAGTTCCAGCTTGAGCGCGTCGGCCGTGCCGGCCTCCAGAAGCCGGGGGGTGGAGGCTGGATTCACGCCAAGGCGCAGCAGCCAGGCGGGCGCGGGACTGTGAAGGTCTCCGCCGCGACCCTCCTGCAGCAAGCCCTCCACCTCCGTCGCGGAGAGCCGTTGACTGGTCAACGGGCCCAGGGCCGCCACCGCGTCCAGCTGATCCTGGAGGCAGCGCGCCTCCACGCTGGCCAGGGTGATCAGAAGGGCCGGCGCCGCGCCGAGGCCGGCCCCGCCCGCCAGGGCGGCGCTCCACCAGTCGATCCGCTCCGGAGCGAGGGTGGAGCGCAACAGAGCGCGGCGGAGCTCGCTCAAGGCCTCCAGCTCTCCCCGCAGCAACAGCCCCACCCGATGCGGGGGCAGGGGCATGGTGCGCAGGGAGACCTCCGTGATCAGGGCCAGGGATCCCCAGCTGCCCGCCAGCAGACGCATCAGGTCGTAGCCGGCCACATTCTTCACGACCCGCCCCCCGGCCCGCGCCGCCGTGCCGTCCGCACGAAGGAGGGCCACGCCGATCAACTGGTCCCGCAGGCCGAGATGGCGCTGGCGAAAGCCTCCCGCCAGGCCCCGAGCCACCAGGCCGCCGATGCTGCCGCCCCCCCGTGGGCCGGCGGGATCGCCCTGCGGGTGCCACCCCCAGGGGGGATCCACCGCCAGCCATTGGCCATGGGTTGCGAGCGCCCGTTGCGCCTCCGCGAGGGGAAGGCCCGCCTCCACGGTGATCGTGAAATCGCCGGGATTGTGCTCCACGATGCGGCTCAGGCGGGCCACGCTGAGGGGCTCGCAGGGCTGGCGCGGAGGCGGGCCCCAATCGAGGCGGCTGGCGAGCCCGGCGGGCAGCCAGGGGGTTCCGGTCCGGTGCAGGTCGCGCACCAGGTCGGGCAGCTCGTCGCGGGAGGGTTGCTTCACGGCACGATGGTGCCATGGCCGAGCCCCGCTTGAAGATCGTCGTGCTGGACGACGATCCCACCGGATCCCAGACCCTCCACGGCTGCCCCCTGTTGTTGCGCTGGGATCCCGCCGCCCTGGCCGTCGGCCTGCGGCAACCCTCCCCCTTCCTCTTCCTGTTGGCCAACACCCGCGCCCTGGCCCCCGCCGAAGCGGCGGAGCGGGTGCGGGAGATCTGTCGCGCCCTGTTGCCCGCTCTGGAGGCCGCCAAGGCGGAGGGGAGCCTGGACGACGCCTTGGTGGTGAGCCGCGGGGATTCCACCCTGAGGGGCCATTTCCCCCTGGAGGTGGATGTCCTGGCCGGGGAGCTGGGGCCTGTGGACGCCACTTTCCTGGTGCCTGCCTTCCTGGAGGGAGGCCGGACGACGGTCGATGGCGTGCATCGTCTCCATGGCCAGCCTGTCCATGAGACCCCGTTCGCCCGCGATCGTCTCTTCAGCTATCACACCAGCGTTCTGCGCGACTGGGTCGAGGAGAAGAGTGGCGGACGCCGTCCCGCCGCCGCGGTGCGGCAGCTGGGCTGGCGGGAGCTGGAGGCCGCGGCGCGCTCCCTCCCCGCGCGGCGGGACCTGGCGCGGTGGCTGGCGGGTCTGCGGGACAACGCCCTGGTGGTGGTGGACGCGGAACGACCGGATCATCTGGCCGTGTTCGGCGTCCTGGCGCGCGAGCTGACGCTCTCCTCGCCCCCCGGCAACGGGGAGCGGCCGCGGCGTTTCCTGTTTCAATCCGCGGCCAGCCTCCTCAATGGCCTGGCTCCCCTCCCTCCCCAACCCCTCGCGCCTCCGGCCCTGGCGGCCCTGCGCCGCCGCGCGGGTGGCGCGCCCCTCGGGGGGCTGGTGGTGGTGGGCTCCCACGTGCCCCTGGCTGATGCCCAACTGGAGCGCCTTCTGGCCCAGGAGGGTTGTGAAGGGGTGGAGGTGCCGGTGGCGCGGGTGTGGCGGGTGCTGGAGGGTCCCCTGCCGGATCGCCTCCTCGCGTCGCTGGAGGCGGAGTGGACGGAGCGGGTCGGCGCCGTGCTGGCGCGGGGGCGCACCCCCGTGCTGCACACCAGTCGCGGCGAGCTGGTGGAGCCGCGGGGCCGGGTGGAGCGCGCCTATGGCGCCGCCCTGGCCGCCTCCATGGCGCGGGTCGTCGCCGCGCTGGCGCCCCGGTTGGGATACGTCATCAGCAAAGGGGGCACCACCACCCAGACCCTGCTGGCGCGAGGGCTGGGCCTGGATTGGGTGGCGTTGCGGGGGCAGTTGCTGCCAGGGCTGTCTCTGGTTGTCGCGCCGGAAACGGCCGGCCCCGAGGTGGAGGGCCTGCCCGTGGTGACCTTTCCCGGAAACCTCGGCGATGACACCACCCTGGAGGTCGCCTGGCGGCTGATGGACGGGGCCTGACTCAGACCAGACCGGCCGAGCGGGCCAGCAGCTCCATGGGATGGGCCACCGCCAGGGGGCGGCTCCCCTCCTGGAAATGGCGGCGCAACTGGAGCGTGCAGCCGATGTTGGCGCTGACGGCCAGGTCGGCCCCCGTGGCGCTGAGATCGTCGGTCTTCAGCCGACCGAGGGCCGCGGCCTCCTCGGGTTGCACCAGGTTGTAGATGCCGGCGCTGCCGCAGCACACCCCCGCCTCGCTGGCCTCCAGCACCCGCAGATGGGGAATGCGCCGCAGCAGGGCCCGGGGCTGCTCTCCCAACCCCTGGCCATGCAACATGTGACAGGCATCGTGATACGCCACCTTCACGGGACGGTCGGCCGTGGCGGCTGTGCCATCCGCGTGGGTCAGGGGTCGCAGCTGGCGCTGGAAGGCCTCGCTCAACCCCACCCGCTCCAGAAACTCCTGGATGTCGGCCACGCGGGAGGCGAAGGCGGCGGCCTCCGCGGCCTTCGCCCCGGCCTCCTCCGCCAGGAGGCGGTCATAGGCCTTCATGGTGTGGCCGCAGCCGGACGCCGTGACGAGAACGGCGTCCAGGGGGGCGTCTCCGGCGGCGGCGCCGGGACCCACCACCGACGCGAAGCTGGCCATCAGCGAGCGGGCCAGGGCGCGGGTCTGCTCCTCCTCGCCCTGGTGGTGGGTCACAGCGCCGCAGCACCCCTGATCCGGGGGGATCACCACCTCGACGCCGTTGGCGCGCAACACCGCAATCGCCGCCAGGGTCACGTCCGGGTCGAACAGGCGCTGCACGCAGCCCAGCAGCAGGCCCACCCGCAAGCGCCGCTCCCCTCGCGCCGGCAGGACCACCGGCAGGTCATCGCGGAAGGCCTCCGGACGGAGGGGCGGCAGAAGCCGCTCCATGGCGGCCAGTTGGGGGCCCAGGAGGCGGGGGAGGCCGACGCGGTGGGCGAGAGCTTGCAGCGGCGTGCCCGTGTAGGCCCGCAGGGGGCGCAACAGGGCGCGGAGCCGGCCGGGATAGGGAAGCAGCTGAAACAGCAGCCCGCGAAACGCCCGTTGGGCGGGGGTGCGCAGCTCGGGAGCGTTCAGCTTGGGACGGGTGGCCTCGATCAGCGTGTCGTAGCGCACCCCTGAGGGACAAGCGCTGACGCAGGCGAAGCAGCCCAGGCAGCTGTCGAAGTGGGAGGCGACGGTGGCGTCCATCTCCAGCTCTCCGGCCGCCAGGGCTTTGAGGGTGTGAATGCGGCCGCGCGGTGAATCCATCTCCGTGCCGAGCACGCGGTAGCTGGCGCAGGTGGGCAGACAAAAGCCGCAGTGCACGCAGGGATCGGTCGTCGAGGGGGTGCTCATGGCCAGCCGGAAGGGAATTCAGGGGCGACGGGGGATCAGGCGGCCCGGGGCAGGGGCTCTCCAGCCAGGAAACGGGCGGCCAGCTGCAAGTGGATCGTGACGCAGGGAACCATGTCGATGTAGCGGAACAGGCCGCAACGACCGATGAAGGTCTTGTTGGGCTCCGCCGCCGCGAGGGTCCGATAGCGGTCATAGAGGGCCAGGCTTTGGCGATTGCGCACGGGGTAGTAGCACTCGTTGTTGTTCTCGCTGGCATCACAGGGGATCTCGCGCGTGATCGTATGCTGCCCATCCGTGCGGCGGCCAGAGTTGGGAATCAGGTCCCATTGCGTGCAACGGGTGTAGACGCCGGTGTCGGTGTAGTTGATCACGGTGGCGGCTTGATCAACGGGCATTTGATCGGATTCGAAGCGAATCGAGCGGTAGGGGAGGCGGCCGTGGCGGAAGCGGAAATATTCATCGATCGGCAGGCTGAGAAACACGTGGTCGTAATGACGGTCGTGTTCTTCGCCATAGGCTTCGCCGAGGGTCACCTCGATGGCGGGATGGTCGAAGATGCGAGCGAACAGGGCGGTGAAGCCGTCTTTGGGCATCGCCTGGAAGCTGTCGGTGAAGTAGCGATCGTCGCGATTGCTTCGCACCGGCAACCGAGCCCCCACCGCCGCTTCCAGCTCGGTGGGACACACGCCCCACATCTTGCGGGTGTAGGGACGGAAGAAGAGGTCGGCCAGGCGGGGGCCCACATTGGACAGGAACACCTCATCGGTGTTGGTCGGCTGCAGGGGGGTCGCCTGGGATGCCAGAAGCGCTTTGGCCTCCTCCTCGCTCTCCAGCGCCACGCCGAACACGTCCTCCAGCGTCGTGCGATTCACCGGCAGCGGCGTCGTGCGTCCATCGGCCAGCAGGGCCCGCACCCGATGCTCATAGGGCACCCAGTCGGTGAAGCGACTCAGCCAGCGAATCGCCACCGAATCCCGCTCTCCGTGGAGCAGGTGGGGGCCGTAGATGTGGATGCGCTCGCCGTGGCTGTTGACGGTGTCATGGGCATTGCCGCCGATGTGGGGACGCCGATCGATCACGTGGACCGCGTGGCCGGCTTCCGCGCATTCTCTGGCGATGACGGCCCCGGCGAAGCCAGCGCCAACCACGAGCACCCGCAGGTTGGTCACTGGAGGCCGTTCAAAGTCCGTGATTCTAAGGGGACGGAGCTTGGATCGCCCCCCGCGCCTGTTCAAGGGGGAGCGGAAGCGGGAGCGGGGCGCGAGGCGCGCCAGAAAATGGGCACGCCGATCCCCACCAGACCCCCGGCCAGCAGGCCGTCCCAGGGATGCGTCAGCAGCTCCCCGGCCAGAAAGGCCAGAGACACCAACGCCACCAGGAGCGGCGGCAGCGGATAGGCCCAGACCCGGAAGGGGCGCGGCGCCTCCGGGCGCTGCCGCCGCAAGCGCACCAGGGCGGCGACCCCCGTCAGGGGGAGGGCGACATAGAGCAGGGCTCCGAGGCTGAGCAGGCGCTCGAACGAGCCGGCCACCACCAGCAGGGCGGCCATGCCGGCGGTGAGCAACACGGCGGCGGAGGGGGTGCCGCCGGCGTTCACCGCGGCCACCCAGGGGGGCAGGAGGCCCTCGCGGCTGAGGCCGTAGAGGATGCGCGCGGCGGCCATCAGCACGCTGTTGATCAGTCCCAGCAGGGCCACCAGGGCCACGGCGGTGATCAGTCGCCCTCCCGGGGGACCCAGCAACCGCAGGGCCGCCTCGGCGGCGGGCAGTGGCGAGCGCGCCAGGTCCTCCAGGGGAAGCACGTGGAGCAGGGCGGCATTGATCAGCAGGTAGAGCGCCAGCACGAGCAGCACGCCGCCGATCAGGGAGCGCGGCAGATCCCGGGCCGGATCGCTGAACTCCTCCGCGAAATACACGGGACTCACCCAGCCGTCATAGGTGGTGATCACCGCTTGCAGGGCCAAGGCGCAGGACCCGACCAGGTCGCGCCAGGGCAGGGTCGCGCCGGGCCAGGGGGTGCTCCCGAGGCTGGGGGCGGCGACGGCGGCGCCCCCAGCCGCAGCGGGGAGCGGCAGCAGGAAACAGGCGGCCACCAGCGCCAGAAACACCACCGCCTTCACCAGGCTGAGCAGGTCCTGGCTGGCGCTGGCCACCCGCAGGCCGACGAGCTGAAGCGCCAGGAAGATCGCCAGGCTGGCCAGGGCCAGGAGCCTGGGGGTGAGGTGGGGCAGGCCGAAGGGATCGGGCAGGAGGTCGCCGGCGATCTCCCCCACCGTGGTGGCCTCCCAGGCCAGGCCGATGCAGTGGGCCAGCCAGTCCGCCCAGCCCACCAGGCCGCCGACGCGCGGGCCGAAGGCCTCCCCGGCAAACACGCACCAGCCCCCCGCGCGGGGAAAGCTCGCGGACAGCTCCGCCACGCAGCAAGCCCCCAGCAAGGCCAGCAGGCCGCCCAGAATCCAGGCTCCCAGCAACCAGGGAGCGCTGGGCAGCTGGGCGGCCACCAGCCCCGGCGTACGCAGGATTCCCGCCCCGATGGTGGCGCCGATGGCCCCGGCCACCCCGAAGCCCACGCCCAGGATGCTCAGCAGCTGTCCCGACGGGGGCGGGCCCTCCGCCCCCGTCCCCCGGGGGGACTCCCCTGGTCCGTTCATGACCTGGCGGGAGCCATGGCGGATCTCAACCGCCGAAGTGACGCACCACCGCCTCGGCGAAGCCGGAGCAGCTCACCGGGTCCACAGGGGGCTCCATCAGGCGGGCCAGGTCGTAGGTGACCTCCTTGTTGGCGATCGCCGCGCTCAGCCCGGCTGTGATCAGATCGGCGGCTTCCTGCCAGCCCAGATACTCGAGCATCATCACTCCGGAAAGAATCACTGAGCCGGGGTTGATGCGATCCAGACCGGAATGTTTCGGGGCGGTGCCATGGGTGGCCTCGAAGATGGCCGCCGTGTCGCCGATGTTGGCGCCGGGGGCCATGCCGAGCCCGCCGACCACGGCCGCTGCGGCATCGCTGACGTAGTCGCCGTTGAGATTGAGGGTGGCGAGCACGGAATATTCCTGCGGACGCGTTTGGATCTGTTGAAAGATGCTGTCGGCGATGCGGTCATCCACCAACACCATCCGCTTCCAGCGCCCCTCGCCATGGCTGTCGCCGATGGCGTCGAGCACCGCTTTCACCTCATTGCAGATGGCGGCCTGTTTCTCCAGGGTGAGGGCGTCGTAGCCCGGCTCGATCAGACGGGCGTTGTCCTCCAGGCTGATGTCGGCTTGGCGGGCCACATTGTCGAGGATCCAGCTCTCGCGCTCGGTGACGCAGACATCGCGAAATTCGCTGGTGGCCAATTCATAGCCCCAGTCCCGGAAGGCGCCCTCGGTGAATTTCATGATGTTGCCCTTGTGCACAAGCGTGACGTGACGCTTGTCGCCCTCCAGGCGCAGGGCGTGCTGGATGGCCTTGCGAATGTGTCGCTGGCTGCCGAATTTGCTGACCGGTTTGATGCCGATTCCCGACCCCTCCGGAATGCGCCGTTTGCCCAGTTTGCCGTTGGCGGGAATCACGACATTGTTGAGGTGGTCGATCAGCTCCAAGCACACCGGATCGTCGGCTGCCCACTCAATGCCCATATAAATGTCTTCCGTGTTTTCGCGGTAGACGATCACGTCCAAATCCTGCGGACGCTTGTGGGGGCTGGGGGTGCCTTCGTAATAGCGGCAGGGTCTGACGCAGCAGTAGAGGTCGAAGATCTGTCGCAGGGCCACGTTCAGGGAGCGGATCCCGCCGCCGATGGGGGTGGTGAGCGGACCTTTGATCGCCACGCCATAGGTGCGGATCGCCGTGAGGGTGTCCTCCGGCAGGTATTGATAGGTGCCGTAGCGCTCGCAGGCCTCATCGCCGGCATACACCTTGAACCACTCCACGCGACGCTGCCCGCCGTAGGCCTTGGCGATGGCCGCGTCCAGCACCCGCTGGGTGGCCGGCCAGATGTCGACGCCGGTGCCATCGCCGCGGATGAAGGGAATGATCGGATCCGCCGGAACGATGGGCTGGCCGCCCTCAAATCGGATGGCCGTGCCGCTGCTGGGAGCGGTGAGCTTCTCGTAGGTGGCCATGGCGGCGATGGGGGCGGCGGAAGGGCATGACGGTGGAGGCTAGGCCTGCGGTGGCGGCGGGAAAGGTTTGCCCGGATCAGCGCCAGGCCCCCGCCGTGTGCTGTGGCTTCGTGGGCGTGCACACACCTGGCGAGCAAAACAGGACGAGGTTCTGCAGGATGGTCATCATGAATGCATCCGACCAGGCGCGGAGTGTGGAGCTGGCTCAGGCCATCGCTTCCGTGGTGCTTCTGTTCCGCGGCGTTTTCCCCGATGCCCGCGCCAACCTCAACCCCTGGCGGGATGACCCCCTGACCCGGCAGTTCGACGAACGGGAAAGCCTGGATCTCTCCTTCCACTTTCCCGGCTGGAGTCCGCGTCTGGAGTGTCGCTCCCTGCTGGTGCAGCTGCGCCTGGAGCAGCCGCCGCGCGGCGCCCAGGGCGTGCGCCCAAGGCTGTTGGGGGTGCTGCTGCGGGGACTGACCTACGAGTCGGAGCGCTGGCGCCTGGCGACGGTGGGCGATTGGCGGCCCTCGGGTTCCCACCTGCCCTCGGCGGCGGTCGTCGCCGATCTGCAGGGTCTTTGCCGCGAGCTCTTCACGCTCTTCGAGGGCCGGGGCCACCACGAGGAACGGCAGCGGGCCGCTTGAGCCCGTAATCCTTCGCAACCTTCCCGAGAGGAGGCCGACGAGACAATTACGGTTGGCAGACGCCTTTTTGACCTGCTGAACCGATGCCTGTCGCCCTGGCCTCCCAATTGCGTGAGGGGACGAAAAAAGCGCACACCATGGCTGAGAACACCGGGTTTGTGAGCTGCTTCCTCAAGGGTGTGGTGGACAAGGCCAGCTACCGCACCCTGGTGGCCGACCTCTGGCATGTCTACAGCGCCATGGAAGCGGAGATCGGCCGCCTGGCCGACCATCCCATCGTTGGGCCCGTCGCCTTTCCCCAGCTCAATCGCCGCGACTCCCTGGAGCAAGACCTGGCCTTCTACTACGGGCCCGACTGGCGTCAGCAGGCCAAGGCCACCCCGGGCGCCCAGGCGTACGTCGCGCGGATTCAGGAGGTGGCCCGCCAGGCGCCGGAACTGTTGGTGGGCCACCACTACACCCGCTACATCGGCGATCTCTCCGGCGGGCAGGTGCTGAAGACCATCGCTCGCAAAGCCATGAATCTGGGTGAGCACGATGGGCTGCGCTTCTATGAATTCGACGCCATCGATGACGAAAAAGCCTTCAAGGCCAACTACCGCGAGATCCTCGATCAGCTGCCAATCGATCAGGCGACGGCGGATCGGATCGTGGAGGAAGCCAATCAGGCCTTCCACTGCAACATGAAGATGTTCCAGGAGCTTGAGGGCAATCTCGTGGCGGCCATCGGCAAGGTGCTCTTCGGCTTCCTCACCCGCCGCCAGCGCACGGGCAGCACGGAAGCCGCCGTCGCCTGACGACCGTCTCCGCCCCTGACCCCGTCCGCTCCTGAGCCAGACTCAGCCGGTCAGCGTCACGCCGGCCGGCGTTTTTTCCCCTGAGTGTTCCGAGCCTGAGTCCCGTCCGCGTCCTGGTGCCGGGCACCACGGGCAAGTTTCGTTGCGGCGGCCTGCTGGTCGAGCTTCAGACCGCGGGGCTGTTGGGAGAGCTTCGGCCCACGGAGCTGGTGACCTATCGGCAGCGGGAAGCCGATCACCCCTTCCTGGAGGATCTGCTCCGGCGGGAACCGGCGCCAGGGGCGGCGCTGTGGCTGGTCAGCTGGGGGTTTGACGTGCCCGCCTTGCTGCGGCGTCTGCGCGGTCGCCCGGTGGCTTATCACGCCCACAGCAGCGGTTATGGCTTCTCCCTGCCGCCGGGCGTGCCGGTGCTGGCGGTGAGCCGCGACACCCTGGGCTACTGGGGCGCGCGGGCCCCGCGCCAGCCCCTGTTCCTGGTGCCCAACGCGCTGCAGGCCAAATGGCTGGAACGGGGCGCTCGACCGCCAGCCGGTGATCGCCCCATCGGGAGCGAGAGCCCTTTGGCCCGGCGGCCCCTGGATGTGCTGGTGCAGGAGCGCAAGTGCAGCGCCTATGTGCTGGGAGAGCTGGTGCCCGCCCTGCGTCAAGCCGGCCTGCGGGTGGAGGTGCAGCGCGGCTGGGTGGACGATCTGGTGGAGCTCTTCAACAGCGCCAGCGTGTTTCTTTACGACTCGGCGGATTACTGGCGCGGGCGTGGTGTGAGCGAGGGTTTCGGGTTGCCGCCGATCGAGGCCCTGGCCTGCGGATGTGTGGTGTTCAGCAGTTTCAACCACGCCCTCGCCGACACGCTGGATCCGGGTGAGCTGGGACACCAGATCGGTTGCGGTTCCCTGGCCGCCGACGTGGAGCGCATCCAGGCGGCCGTCCGTCAGCCGGAAGCCTGGCGCGCCGATCCTGGTGCCCTGGCGGCCCTGCTGCGGGACTGTTCGGAGCCTGTGCTGCGAGAGCGCTGGCGCCAGGCCCTGGAGGCCATCGACAGACATTGGCACCGCTTCCTGGTGGAGGGCGATACGCCCCTGCGGGCGCTCCCTGTGTGGCGCCTGCGCTGGGGGGGGCGGTTGGGGCGATTGCAGGGGTGGCTCTCGCGAAGGGCCGAGGCGTGAACGCTCACATAGCGTGCTGGAAAAGGCTTTGCCCGTAGAGACTTGGCCAGCAGTCCTCAGCCACTTCGTCAGCCACTGTTTCAGAGCAAAACACTAAAACAATTATCGCGACTGCTGAGTTACCTGCCTCCGCAGAGAACACGTGCTCTGCTGATGCTGATGCCGCTTTCGATCGTGCCCGGTCTGGCGGATCTCCTGACCGTCTGGGTGGTGAGCCGGCTGTTCGGTGCCCTGGTGGGCAGCAAGCTCCAGGATCATCTTCCGGGAGTGAAAGTGTTTGGTGGCGACGCGTTCAATCAGAGCTTGTGGTTGATTCTTCTGCTGATTGTCTTTGCCTGGGTAGCGGCGCTGTCCAAGCTGGTTCTGCAATTCTTTCAACAACGTCTCACGGCCAGAATCTGGGTTGATTTCTCTAATCAGATTCACTCGCGCGTCCTGGCGCAAGATTATGAATATCATCTCTCAAAAAGCACGGCAAAATTGTCGGCAATGGTGTTGAGTCATATTAAAAAGATTTCTAATTCGGTCGTCGGTCCTCTCTTGCGCATGGTGGGTAGCATCTTCTCTATCGTGATGCTTTCTTTTGGCATCCTCTATCTGGGGCGTTCGCTGGCGGCGATTTTGATCCTCGTGCTCATCGCCGCATACCTGGTTGTTTCGCTTTTGATCACCCCTTATCTTCGTCATGCCTCGCGACAAAAGATTCGCTTAGAGGCGCGCACCGCGCACATTCTGTTGGAATCGCTGGGCTCGATTCGCGACATTCGCTTGAGTAATTCGGAATATTATTTTCAGCGCTCTTTTCTACAGGCTGGCGAGGAGTCCAGGCGCTATGCCTGGGCTTCTGAGCTGCTGCCGGTCATCCCGCGCATCCTGATCGAGCCCTTCGGCATCACGATCATCTTCGCCGTTGGCGCTGTTCCCGCGCTCCTGAGCGGAGATCGCGAAAAGGTGTTGCAGATCATTCCCTTCCTCGCCACCCTGGCCGTGGCCGCCCTGCGCCTCACCCCGCCATTGCAGGATTTCTTCGCCGCCCTCACCCAACTGCGCAGCGGACTGCCTGTGGTGGAGAGCATTCTGGCCTTGCTCGATCTCCCCAGCTCGCGCCCCACCCTGGCCACCCCAGGCGTGCCGACCCCCGAGGGCATCTTCCCGAATCGCTCCATCCGGCTGCGGAACATCTGGTATCGCTATCCCAACAGCGAGGATTGGGTGTTGCGGGATGTGAGCCTCTCCATTCCCGTGGGATCGCGGATTGCTCTGGTGGGCACCACCGGCGGTGGCAAAACGACCGCCGCCCACCTGCTGCTCGGTCTGCTGGAGCCCCAGCGGGGCTGCCTGGAACTGGACGGCATCCCGGTGAGCGAGCTGGATCTTCCCGCCTGGCAGGCCAGCTGCGCCCAGGTGCCGCAGTTCATCAACCTCCTGGATGCCAGCATCCTGGACAACGTGGCCTTCGGCCAGGCGGAGGAGGAGATCGACCAAGCGGAGGTGTGGGAGGCCCTGGACGCGGCACAGCTGGATGAATTCGTCAGCGAGTTGCCCTATGGCCTGCTCACCCCCATCGGCGAAAACGGCCTGCAACTGTCCGGCGGGCAACGGCAGCGCCTGGCCCTCGCCCGCGCCTTCTACCGTCGTGCCCGCTTCCTGCTGCTCGATGAGGCCACCAGCGCGCTGGACAACCGCACGGAAAACGAGGTGATCGAAGCGCTGGAGCTGGTGGGTCGGCGCTGCACCACGGTGGTGATCGCCCATCGCCTCAGTACGGTGAAGCGCTGTGATCGCATCTATGAATTTGATGGCGGGCGCATCAAAGCCCACGGGACGTTTGAAGAGCTGCGCCATCTGTCCGAGAGCTTTCGCGATCTGGCGTCCCTCGAAGCCCGCTCCGCCGGTTGAGCCCTCTCCGGTCACGCCCAACCCCTCGCCCTGTCGCCCGCCCCGATGACCTCCTCCCGCCTCACCCTGATCGCTGGACCCTGTGTGATCGAGAGCCCGGAGCTGGTGCTCGAGGTGGCCGCCCATCTGCACGACCTGGCGGAGCGCCTGGGCCTGGAGGTGATCTTCAAGAGCAGCTTTGACAAGGCCAACCGCAGTTCCGGCGGGTCGTTTCGCGGGCCGGGGCTGGAGGAGGGGCTGGCGGTGCTGGCGGAGGTGAAGCGGCGCCATGGCCTGCGGCTGCTCACCGACATCCACGAGAGTGCGCAGGCGGCGGCGGTGGCACCGGTGGTGGATGTGCTGCAGATTCCCGCTTTCCTCTGCCGCCAGACCGATCTCCTGTTGGCCGCGGCGGAGGTGGTGCGGGGCAGCGACAAGGTGATCAACGTGAAAAAGGGCCAATTTCTCGCCCCTTGGGACATGGCCCAGGTGGTGGACAAGCTGCGGCAGGCCGGGGTGGAGAACCTCTGGCTCACGGAGCGGGGCACGAGCTTTGGCTACAACACCCTCGTGGTGGACTACCGCGGCCTGCCGCAGCTGAAGGCCCTCGGCTGCCCCGTGATCTTTGACGCCACCCACTCCGTGCAGCAGCCGGGGGGGCGCGGCACCAGCACCGGCGGGCAGCGGGAGTTCGTGGCACCCCTGGCCCGGGCCGCCGTCGCCGTGGGGGTGGACGGGTTGTTCATGGAGGTGCACCCCGATCCCGATCGGGCCCTCAGCGATGGCCCCAACATGGTGCCCCTCCATCGCCTCGAACCGCTGCTGCGGCAGTTGCTGGCCATCCGCGCCCCCCTGCTGGAGCAGGACGAGGCGGTGAGCACCCTCTGAGGATCGCCATGGGGGTCGGGTTTCATCGACGCTGGCGTCATCACCGCGCCGCCCGACGCTGTCGCCCCCAGCTGCGGCGCCTGCGCCTGCTCGTGCTGGATGTGGACGGGGTGCTCACCGATGGTGGCCTCTGGACCACGGAGTCGGGGGAGGTGATCAAGCGGTTTGATGTGCGCGATGGCCTCGGCATTCGCCTGCTCCAGAAGGCTGGGCTGGAGGTGGCCTGGCTGAGTGGGGGGAAGAGTGGCGCCACGGAGCAGCGGGCCCGCTATCTCGGCATCGCGCATGTGTTGACAGGCGTGCGGGACAAGCCCGCCGCCCTTGTGGCCCTGCTGGCGGAGTTGGGGGTGGGGCGGGAGGAGAGCGCCTTCGTGGGCGACGACCTCAATGACCTCGCCGTGAAGCCGGCCATCGGCCTGCTGATCTGCACCGCCGACGCGGCGGCTCCCCTGCGGCGGCAGGCGGACTGGGTGCTGGACCGCAACGGCGGCGATGGAGCCGTGCGGCGGCTGGCGGAGGAGCTCCTGAAGGCGCGGGGCGACTGGGCGGAGCTGGCGGCAAGGGGCTGGCGCGATCGCAATGATTGAGCCCTGGGCCCGGCTGCGGTGGCGGCTGGCGGAGCGCTGGCGGCGCGGTTTGCGGGCGGTCCTGCGGAGCGGACCCCTGGAGCCGTTGGGCCGGCTGGATCGCGAGCAGTGGCAGGCGCTGGCGGCCTGGCGGGGGCTGACGCATCAGGCGTTTGCGGCCCGGCCCCTGGCGCCCGAGGTGTGCAGCGACCTCTGGGAGGCGGGGGCGTTTCATCCTTCGGCCGAGCGGCGCGCCTTCTTCAGCCCGGGGGAGCGGGAGCTGGAGCCGTCGTCGCACCACTACGGCCATGACGTGCAGCTGAAGCGCCATGCCGGCCTGCCCCTGATCGGCGCGCCCCTGCCCTGGCTGCTGGAGCATGGCTTGAAGGTGAGCGCCACGGCCACCTTCGAGCGGCCCCAAGCCTGGGCGCGGGGCTATCTCTGCATGGGGCCGCGGCGGGCGGACTGGCTGCGAGAGCGCTTTGGCCGTCCCGCCGTGGCGATCGGCCCCTGGATCAGCTACGCCCGCCCCCTGCTGCCGCCCGAGGAGCTCCACCAGCTCCGCGCCGCCCTGGGCCCCACCCTGCTGGTGGTGCTCGCCCACAGCTGGGACCAGGTGGAGCGGCGCATGGAGCTGGGGGCCTGCGTGGAGGCGGTGGCTGCCACGGCCCGGGCCGGGGGCTACCGGCAGGTGATCTGGCTGCGCCACTGGAAGGATCCCCAGCCGCAGGGTCTGCCGGAGGGCTGGATCGTGGCCTGCAACGGCCATCGCGCCAATCCCTGGTTTCTGGATGCCCTGCGCACCCTGCTGGAGCTCAGCGATGGGCTGGTGAGCAATGCCTTCGGCACCCACCTGGGCTATGCCACAGCCCTGGGCAAGCGGCTCCACTGGATTCCGGTGGGGGTGGAGCAGGACCTTTCGCGGCTGGCGGGGCCGAAGGCGGAGGAGGAGCGGCGGGAGTGGGCGGAGCGGGAACGGCTCAGCGCGGAGCTGGCCCAGTGCCTTGCCGCCGGGGGGGAGGCCAGCGACCGCGGGGTGTTGGCTGGCGACCGCAGGGTGTTGGCGCTGCTCAATCCCTACTGGGGGTTGGATGCGGTTCGGTCGCCGGGGGAGTTGCGGGAGGTGTTGGGTGGGGTGTTGCGGGGGGGGCGGTTCTGAGGGTTTGCGGGTGGTTGTGTGTCGACGGGCCGGGCGTGTGCTGGGGATGGCAAGGCAAGGGGGTAGCTGTTGAGCTGACGATCCGATGGACTGGGGCTCAACCAGCAACTGTTTCGCGTTGCCTGAGGGGCCAAGGAATCAGGCGGGGATGGGGAGCGATTGGCTGACGCCGAGAACAGCGGCTTGCGACCAAACGGTCATCCGTTCCGCTTGGCTTCATCGCGAGACCGCTGCATCGCTTTGTTTGGGACGTCCTCGGACTCCCATGATCTTGCACGTTCTTCCATGGCTGGGAGCAGATCCGGCCAATCATGGAGCGTGGCTGGATCGAAATCCGCGCCATTCGGCCAGACCAGGGTATGAACCTCGGGGTCCAACCGAACTTGATTGAACAGGCTCTGATCACGGAGCGGGCCATACAGCGATCCACCCAGGGCCGGCCGAAAGTCGATTTCACGCACCATGCCGTCACGAAATGCAACCCGTAAGCGATGCGGGCCAACAACCTGGAAATCCGTGACGCGATGAAGAACGTGAATCATGTTTGGCACTTACAGTAGAGGTTCTATTGGCAGGGGTTCTGACCCGGCCTGCAACCGGCCCCAATCGGCGACCAATTCCGACTGATGCAACTCGGCCCAAGCCTCTACCAGTCTAGCTTGCCGCCGGGGCAAACTCCCAGCGAGCAACTCTATGGGGTCAAGGCCGTACAGGGCCTCATCGTCACCATGGTAGGCGTGGAAATGGGGTGAGTGATGTGGCCCCACCTCGCAATACATGCGAATGATGATTCCGTAAAAGCGACTGAGTTCAGGCATGACTACGCTGATCAGGCTTCGAGGATAGCTTTTCCGATAGCGCTGCTGACTGACCCGAACGCTCCAGATCAGAAGCGGGCGGAAGTGCATTTGGTGATATAGAAATGTGTGGCCCCGTCTTCTGAATCTGGTTGTTGGGCAGGCTGGGCAGAACCAGAACCTGCACCGCCGAGTAATAGAAAGCTACTCATTCATTCCAGTCTGGTTCAAAGTCGGAGTTTTCGCCTCTTCCTTCCTCAAGGCCTTCTTCATAGCCCTCATTCCGTGCCTCATCAAGATTATCTTCAGAGTAGAGGCCGAAAAACTCAGCTGGCGTGTATCGAGAAGTTGATGTAAATGCATCGCCCAAACCACATGCCGAAAGTTTTGAGAATCCTGCAATGCGCAAACCACACGCAATACATTCGAATGATGCAGGAATGACGCGTTGCTTCTCTTCTACCAAATCATCAGACAGTTTTCTTATCACCGATCCACTTGGCGTTCCGTGAATTAGTGCATGACTCTTGCATGCAGGACATTCAACACGATGACCTGATTGACGGAGAGCCCAATTCATTGCTGCTAATGAAGCCTCATCCTTCTCCTCAGCTGTCTTATCTTGCCAGACCCTGGCATACGCAGCTATATCCTGAGTAACTGCCATTGCAGCCGCTTCACTTAAGGAGACAATCAGCGCTTCGGCTGCATCTGCATCTCCGACAAAGTCAGAAAGCTGTTGACCCATTGAAGCCAGAAGAACTCTACATGACAAATAAAACTTTGGCAGCCATAAAGAGGTCTTGTAACTTGCGAAGGCTAGCTCCCCTGTATGAAGTTCTGAATTTCGTTTGTCGGCATGCTGCGAGCAAAAACCTTGTATCTCTTCCGTAAACTCTGGTATCATTTCTTTAAGCCGCAACAAAACCTCTGCCGTTGGGATCGAGCGGGGCTTAAACTTCTTTGCAGTTGGCGCACGACCTAGTGAGTATTCAATATTTCTCCAATCCCTCAAGTCTGCAAGCAATGAAGGTGAAATATGCGCCAAAGCTGCACGTGCGAGAAGCTCCAACGATAGTGCTGACCAAAATCCGAACTGCCATTCATCAGCAGTCAAGTCCTCCATTAGCTGGAGGTAATACTTTGACTTCTGAAGGCAAGCGTCACTAGACCAAGGATGGCTCTCAATAGAGGTGCTCATGCCCTGACCTCATCTAGCAGCACACGCTCAAGGTGCCTGCTGAGTGCTACCAATCCGATCTCGCTCCGCCCATGCAGGCATCTCCAGTTATCGATTAGGAGTGTGTCTCCAGGAGAAGAAAGCTGAATACGAACTATGGATTCTTGCAGGACTACTGACCCAGGAGCTTTGCTCAAAGCTTCTGTCGCCTCATTGTTGAGGGGCCTTAAAAATCTAGGATCCCACCGAATGGCTTCAGTATCCATTATGGAAAAGCACATTGGAAGTATTGATACTGGCTTCCCCAAGACTTGGCGCCGAGGCCTAAAGAGCGCGCGTCTTGATATCGTCTCCCCTAAGCATGACAAAAGTGCATGACTTGGAATGATGCTCGTAAAGACATGATCGAAGCCAACGATACAGCGCAACATCAGGTAACGGGGTGGGGACGCCCAGTTGGCGAAATCTGTATGCGGAGGGAATTCTTTGAGGCCCAACATCGCACTGTACGTGTTCGGCCTTGATTCGGCTTCTTTCATCGCCCTAAGAGGATGGACTGTCTTCAGTCCTTCCCCAGGATAGGCAGCATGCAAATCTACAACTGAGCCAATGCATTCCGCCACTTCAAGTGACGAGCGTAACGGGTCCAGCTCGGGGAAAAACACGTAGCCGTTACGCCGAAGTTCAGCCATGACAGAGGTAGGCATATCCTTCATGTCTGATGTTGATGCCTACAAGGGTTGTCTGATCCTAACCAACAGCCAACCGAGTGTATCGAAAGGCGGCGCTGCCCAACGAATAAGGATAGATCGTGCGAAGCCACGATCTATCCGCAGTTGGACCAGCCCTCAGCTCTAGGGTTTTGAGCATACTGCAGAAAAGTCGGGCCGTTTTACAGGTTTGCTTCCATTCAGCGGTAAGTATTTATGCTCATCATGGCTGGCATATGCTTGGGTCGGTATTGCTGCCATCAGCATAGGGGCGCAGCAAAGCGGCAGGCCACCTTTCGGCGTTTGCGTTTGCAGATGGCCTGAAATCCAAGTAGGGGTTATCGATAGGAATATGTCGCTGCTCAGCCCGTTTCCTTCAGCAGAGCAGGGGCGTGTGTTGTTGGACTCTGACCGCAAGGATCCGCATCGGTACGCCGCAGTGTGGGCAATACACCGGAGGTCTGGCCCTGGGTTCCGCAGCAGGTGGTATTACCACCTTCAGCAGCAGCTGGAGCAGTCGTACCAGCCCTTTGGCCAGGCTGTGCAACAGTCCGTAATCCCTAACCCTGCGAAAGCGCCGCGGCAGCACATGCTGGATCAAAAGCCAGAGGAAGTCTGCTCCGGACAATGTTCGAATGACCTCCTCTCCATCGTTGGTCTTTACTTTAAAGGTAACGCATCCATTTTTATCGGAGAGGATGTGCTTTTCAGGCAGAACACCCCGATACAAATATCGGCCCAAGTAAGTCAAGGCTGCCTTGCCGTAGCCAACTTCCTCGCAATCGACGACCCACTCATCGGGAAGATCAGCTCTTACCTCCAGTCCTAGTCGGCGCATCCCATCAAACCATTTGGCTCGAAACACTTTGGCAAGATTTCGTTCAGAAAATAGATACTTGCCTGCCTTCGTCCGCCAT
>VGQX01000021.1 GCA_016882305.1 Cyanobacteria bacterium K_Offshore_surface_m2_239 | reverse complement strand
GCCGCCCCCCCCCGCCGGCGCCCCCTCCCCCGAAGGCAGGAGCAGATCCAGCCAGCCCTGGCTGCGCCGCTCGGACACCACCAGCGCGGAGCGCAGACCCAGCACCCGCTGCAGGGGCACCAGCCGGGCGCCGTCGCGCTTCAACACCAGCAGCGGGCAGCCCTCCGGGCCGCAGCGCCGCTGACCCAGCAGGGCCACGAGGGTTTCCGGCTGGCGGTCGCCATCCAGGTCGAAGCGGTTGAACACATAGCGCGCCCCGCCCAGGCGCTGGCAAGCCCCGCGCGGGGAGCCAGGGGGAAAGAGCACCTGCCGCAGGGCCGCTTCCACGGCCGGATCGGGGAAGGCGATCGGGGCGACGGTCCGCTCGATCCGGAGCGGAGGGGTCGGGGGAAGGGGCGGCTCCATCGCGGCGGGACGAGGTCCCCCACAGTGCGGTGCGAGGGATGATGGCGCCAGTGGCAAACGGCCATGGACGTCATTCCCGCGATCGATCTCCTCGATGGTCGCTGCGTGCGCCTGCATCAGGGCGACTACAACCAGGTCACCACCTTCTCTGACGACCCCGTCCAGCAGGCCGTGGAGTGGCAACGCCAGGGAGCGCGGCGGCTCCATCTGGTGGATCTTGACGGTGCCCGCCAAGGCCTGCCCGTGAACGATGACGCCGTGCGCGCCATCACCGCCGCCCTCTCCATCCCCGTTCAGCTCGGCGGCGGCGTGCGAACGGTGGAGCGGGCGGAGCAGCTCCTCACCCTCGGGCTCGACCGCGTCATCCTCGGCACCCTCGCCGTGGAGGATCCCGCCCTGGTCTGCGCGCTGGCCGCCCGCCATCCGGGGCGGATCGTCGTCGGCATCGACGCCCGGGAGGGCCGCGTCGCCACCCGCGGCTGGCTGGAGGACAGCGCCCTGGAGGCCACGGCACTGGCGCAACGCTTCGCCAGCTCCGGCGTCGCCGCCCTGATCACCACCGACATCGCCACCGATGGCACCC
The DNA here is from genome assembly GCA_016882305.1 of Cyanobacteria bacterium K_Offshore_surface_m2_239. Classification (GTDB taxonomy): domain Bacteria; phylum Cyanobacteriota; class Cyanobacteriia; order PCC-6307; family Cyanobiaceae; genus Cyanobium. The sequence goes on along the minus strand of VGQX01000021.1, from coordinate 29,765 downwards.
TGGCGGGGCCCAACCTCGCCTTCCTCCGCGCGATGCTGGACGCCAGCCCGCTTCCCGTGATCGCCTCCGGCGGGGTGGGCTCCCTCAGCGACCTGCTCAGCCTCCTCTCCCTCGCCCCCCTGGGGCTGGAGGGCGTGATCGTCGGCCGGGCGCTCTATGACGGCCGCGTCGAGCTGGTGGAGGCCCTGCAGGCGATCGGGCCGGAGCGCTGGCAGGATCCAGGTCCGCTTCCCGTGGCCTGATCGCCCCCCGCCCACGAGCCAGATCGCGGCAAATCTCTTATAAAGGAAATTGGAATCGCTTTTTTTCCATTCCCCGCCAGATCTGTGGCTCATCGCAGCGCAACTGATCCCCCACCCGCACGGACCGCGCCGCCACGGACACCCCCCGAGGCCCCAGCGCCCTCGGACGCTCTGGAGCCCTCCGAACCTCCCGCCCCCCTGCCGGACTCCGTGGACAGCGCCTATCGCCGCTGCCGGGAGCTGGGGCTGCGGCTCAGCAAGCAGCGGCGCATGGTGCTGCAACTCCTTTGGGCGGAGAAGACCCACCTCAGCGCCCGCGACATCTTTGAGAAGCTCAACAACATCGGCCGCAACATCGGCCACACCTCTGTTTATCAAAATCTCGAATCCCTCCAGGCCGCCGGGGTGATCGAGTGTCTCGATCGCGCCAGCGGGCGCCTCTACGGCTACCGCGCTGATCCCCACAGCCATCTCACCTGCCTCGACACCGGCGCCATCGAGGATCTTGATGTGTCCCTGCCCCCCTCCCTCCTCGAACAGATCGAGCGGCAGACCGGCTTTCGCATCGAGGCTTACACCCTCAACCTGCTCGGTCGACGGAGCCCCCGCTGACCACCTGAACAGCCCCCGCGCCGCCTCGTTCGGTATGGTCCGCTCGATCGGTGTGGCGACCATGCGCGTTTCCCTGCGTTCAGCCCCCAGTGGAAACCTTCCCCAGCTCCTCCTGCTGGCGGATCCCTTGCCGCGGGAGGGCCTGCGGCGCTGGCTCACCCTCGAGCCCCCCCGCTGTCGCCTCGTCGACGCCGCCGACGCCCTGGACGGCCCGCCCCGCCTCGTGCTCTGGGCCCTGACGACGCCACCCCCCGCCAACCTCCTCCTGGAGGAGCTCCGCCAGCTCCAGGACCGCTGGCATCCCGCGCCTGTGCTGCTCGTCCTCACCGTCGCGTCGCCCTATCCCCGCTCCTTCCTTCTCGATCTCCCCCTCCAAGGCGTCCTGGAAACACCGGATGCCGACACCCTCCGCGAGGCCGTCACCACCCTCCTCGCCGGGGGGCGGGTGGTGGAGGTGGGCGGCCCGAGGCCCGAACCAGCCGGCGGCGACACCCTGCCCATGGGCCTGGGGCAGTGGCTGCTGGTGAGCGGGCTGCAGCAGATCGACGCCGAGCTGCGGGTCTGCCAACGCCTCCTCGATCCCCCTCCCGACAACGGGCTGGCGCTCCTGCTCCTGGCCGGACGACGGCGGGAACTCCTCGCCGCTCGCGCCCTGCTCCTCTGGCTCTGGGGTCCCTTGACCCTGGCCTGGGGCCTGGCGGACAGCGCGGCCCCGGCCACGGCGCCTTCGGCGGGCGGCGCCCTCGTGCCGCGCCGCTCGACTCCCTCGGCTCAACCCGCTGAGGCCGGCCTGGCGCTCACCCTGCGGCAGCGCAACGCGGACGGGATCTGGGGCACCCTGCGGGAGCGCCTCGAAACCGCCCTCCTGTCGGGGCCTCACAACCAGAGCGGCCAGCTCCTGGCCATGGATGGCCTGCGGGAGGACCGCCGCCGGGATCTGCTCCTGGCCCTGCTCCAGCAACTCGATGCCCTGCGGGAGTCGCTGCGCTCCGAAAACCCCTCGGCCGACAGTCTCCCGCAGCGTTGGCGCGCCCTCCAGCCGGCCCTGCGGCAGCAGGCCCTGCGCCAAATGGCCGGTCCCTACGTCCAGCTCCCCCGGGAGGGCCGCCTCAGCCCCGTCGCCGATACCCTCCTTGATCAGAGCGATCTAAACGGCGAGGATCCCGAGCTTCCCGATCCGCGGGCCATGCTGGCCGCCCTGGTCCAGGCCCGGCCCCTCGTGGTGGACGGCCGCCTGCGGGCCGCCGATGAACCTCAGGCCGTCCTCTACCTCGAGCTCCTCCTCGCCAACTGGCTGGTGCGCAGCGCCGAGCAGATCAGCGGCCAGGTGCTCGCCCTCAGCGCCGACTGGCCGGAACTGCGCCGCTATCTCCTCCAGGACACCCTGGTCTCCACCCGCAACCTGGAGCGCCTGCGCAATCAACTCAACGCCCAGGAGCGCTGGTTCAGCTGGGTGCGGCGGCCGATCGGCCTCTACGAAAGCAAGCGTGCGCTCTTCGCCCTCAAGCCCGGCGGCATCGAGCGCCTCGATCTCACCGAGCCCCGCGATGGCGAACTCAAGCGCCTGCGGGGGACGCAACAGCTGGTCACCCTGCTGCTCGAGCTGCGCGACGCCCTCGCCCCCCAGGTGCAGAGCCTGACGCGCGCCTTCGGCAATCTGGTGGTGGTGCTGCTCACCCGAGTGGTGGGGCGCGCCATCGGCCTCGTGGGCCGGGGCATCGCCCAAGGCATGGGACGAAGCCTCGAGCGCTGATGTCGATAATGGGCTTCAACGCCCAGCCCCCTCCAGCCCTTGTCTCCCCGATCTGTGCCGGGCTTCCCCCGGGTGGCCCCTCCCCGCGCGGCGCTCACCCGTTTCTGGCGGCGGGGGCTGCCACTCCTGACGGCGGTTTTCCTCCTCCTCGGCCTGCTGAGCGGGCCGGAACCCGCCCGGGCCAGCCTCGACAACGACCGCTACGACGGCAACATCTTCGCCCTCTATGCCGGCAACGGCTCCCTGGTGCCGCCGCGCGTCACCCTGGCCGATGCCCTGGCGGAGAAGCGCGTCACCGTTTTGGTCTTCTATCTCGACGACAGCGCCGTGAGCAAGCGCTTCGCGGGCATCGTCTCCGAGCTGCAGCGCGTGTGGGGCGGCACCATCGAACTGCTGCCCCTGGTCACCGATCCCCTGCAGGGTCGCGCCGATGACGGGCCCACCGATCCCCTGCACTACTGGCGGGGCACGATTCCGGAGGTGGTGGTCCTCGGCACCGAGGGGCAGGTGGTGTTCCGCGGCGCCGGTGCCGTGCCCCTGGGGACCCTCAACGGCGCCCTGAGCCAGGCCACCGGCCTTCCCCTTCCCCCCGCCCTCGCCCCTGACGCCGGCCTCAGCTTCAACGAGCTCAACGCCAGCCTGGCGCCCTCCCCCGCCACCCCATGACGGATCCGCCGCTCGCCGCCACCCGCGAGGAGCGGGACAGCCTCGGCACCGTGGCGGTGCCGAGAGAGCGCCTCTGGGGAGCCCAGACCCAGCGCTCCCTGCGGCTGTTCCCCTTCGGCGAGCCCATGCCCCTCGCCATCATCCACGCCCTCGGCCAGCTCAAAGCCGCCTGCGCGGAGATCAACGCCCGGGAGGGCCGCCTTGATCCCGCCCTCGCCGCAGCGATCGTTGCGGCGGCGGAAGAGGTGGCCAGCGGCGCCCTCGATGAGGAGTTCCCCCTGAAGGTCTGGCAGACGGGCTCCGGCACCCAGACCAACATGAATGTCAATGAGGTGATCGCCAACCGGGCCATCCACGCCCTCGGCGGCGTGCTGGGCAGCAAGGCGCCCGTGCATCCCAACGACCATGTGAACCTCAGCCAATCCAGCAACGACGCCTTCCCCACGGCCATGCACCTGGCCGCGGCGCTGACGATCGAACGGCACCTCCTCCCCGCCCTCCAAGGCCTGATGGACGCTCTGGAGGAGAAGGCGATCCGCTACGCCGAGGTGGTGAAGATCGGGCGCACCCATCTGCAGGATGCGGTGCCCCTCAGCCTGGGGCAGGAATTCAGCGGCTATCGCGCCCAGCTGGAGCTCGGACTCCAGGCCCTGCGGGCCACCCTTCCCGCCGTCCGCGCCCTGGCCATCGGCGGCACGGCGGTGGGCACCGGCCTCAACGCGCCGGCGGGGTTCGGGGCGGCGGTGGCGGCCCGGCTCTCGGAACGCCTCGGCCTGCCCTTCACGGCCGCCGCCAACCCCTTTCAGGCCCTGGCGGGCCACGAGGCCCTCGCCGCCACCCACGGCGCCCTCGCCGTGGTGGCCGGCAGCCTGATGAAAATCGCCAACGACATCCGCTGGCTGGCCAGCGGCCCCCGCTGCGGCCTCGGCGAGCTGATCCTGCCGGAAAACGAACCGGGCTCCAGCATCATGCCCGGCAAGGTGAATCCCACCCAGTGCGAAATGGTCACCATGGTGGCCGTGCAGGTGTTGGCCAACAACACCGCCGTGCAGATGGCCTCCAGCCAGGGCAACTTTGAACTCAACGTCTTCAAGCCGCTGATCGCCCTGAATGTGCTCAACAGCCTCGAACTCCTGCGGGGCGCCTGCACGGGCCTGCGGGAGCATTGCGTCGAATTTCTGCGGGCCGACGAAGCCCGCATCGCCCAGCACGTGGAGCAAAGCCTGATGCTCGTCACGGCCCTCACGCCGCTGCTGGGCTACGACCAGGCCTGCGCCATCGCCCGCCATGCCCACCTCCATGGCCTCAGCCTGCGGGAGAGCGCCCTGGCCCTGGGCGGCGTCAGCGCCGACGACTTCGACCGCTGCGTCAATCCGCGCCAGATGATCTGAACGCTCCCCCTGAGCCCTCGCTCGCCACGCTCCCCCTGAGCCCTCGCGCGCGACGCCCCCTCAGCGGAGCCAGACCTGGAGGGCCTCCCGGCTGCCGGGCTGATCCCCGGCCCCCCGCCGCAACACCACCACGCCGTCCCGCAGGAAGCGGATGCCGTACCGCCCACCCATGTCCCGCAACCGCTCGCGGGCCCCTTCCAGCACGTCTTGATCCTCCGCGAACGCCGGGGCGTAGCGCCGCAGCCGGTAAAGATCGGCCACCACCCAGTCCACAGGCCGCGTGAGCCCCTCCCGGTCGCGATAGCTGATCGCGTTCGGGAAGCGCACCAGCACCTCTCGTCGCGCCAGGGACGGAACCAGCTGGGTGGTGGCGGAGGCGGTGGCCCCGGGGGGAACCAGCGCCAGGGCCTCCCGCGCGGCGGCCGCATGGCGCCAGCTCTCCCCGACCGACACATGCACCCAGGGCGACACGCTGTCCGGAATCAGCCAGGAGAGAGAGCGGTTGGGGTTGCTGGTGAGGGTGAACAGCAGCGACAACGCCAGGGCTCCGGCCCACAGCGCCCGCCACCGCCTCCGGGCGAACAGGCCCGTGTGGTGACGCCACCAGAGGGCCGCCCCGGCAAACAGTCCAGGCACCACCAGAAACGTGTAGCGAATGTTGATCGAGAGCGGATTATTGGTGCCCTGCGCCAGCAGCAAGCCCAGTAGCGGCAGGACCATCAGCAGCCAGCTGTCCAGCGACACCAGGGGGACGAACATCAGGGGCAGGGCCTGACCCAGCAGATAGCGAACGGTCTGATCGGGCGGGCTCACCAGCTCCCGCAGCAGCAGCAGGGGCTGGCTCAGACTGGCGTGCAGCACATCCAGGCTGGAGGCTTTCTCCTGGCCGTCAAGGTATTGGCCGAAGTTCTCCAGCATGAAGCGCCGTGAGGTGTCCTCACTGAACAGCGGCATCAACACGGTGGTCACCAGCACCAGCCAGGTCCCACCCCAGGCGATCAGGGCCAGCCCGATCGGCCAGCGGCGTCGCTGACGCACCAGCAGCCACACGCCGATCCCCACCAGCACCACCCCCGTGTCCTCCCGCACCAGGGGGATAAGCAGCGCCGCTGGCAGCCCCAGGATCCAGGAGCGTTTCTCCAACGCCAGCAGCAGAACGAACACCAGCAGCGGCAGCTGGCAGAGATCGGTGAAATTGCCCCAGGTGGGACCCAGCACCGCATTGGCGCCGAAGAAGCTGATGCCCACCATCGCCGCCAGCGACTCCGGCAGCCACAGGCGAGCCAAGCGATGGAGCAAGAGGCCGGCGGCGGTGATCAACAACACCTGGATCACCCCCAGCGCTCCCGGCCCCCCCAGTCCCACGAAGGGGATCCAGATCGCGAGCAGGGGCGTGAAATGCTGACCCAGGCGGCGATAGCCCAGGGCAGGCGCCTCCCCGCCATGGATCACATTCGTGGAGAGCTGGGACGACAACGTGCTCTCGAAGGGATGGCCGTGAAGGCCGTTCCAGAGCACCTGGGTGAAGATGCCCTGGTCATAGGAGGCGGTGAGGGAGTGGAGGCGCCACCACTGCACCAGAAGTCCCACCATGGCGAAGAGGGCGGCGGCACCCCAGAAGAGGACCCTCGCCCGGCGGCTGGCGGGATCGGAGGACTGCCGGGCTGGAAGAGGAGTTGGGCTCAAAGCAGATTCGCCGCCAGTTCCGCCAGCGCTGAGCGTTCTCCCCGCAGCAGGGTGACGTGGCCCGCCAGGTCTTGCCCCTTGAAGCGCTCCACCAGCCAGGTCAGCCCATTGCTCTCCGCATCCACGTAGGGATTGTCAATCTGATAAGGATCTCCGGTGAGCACGATCTTCGTGCCCTCACCCACCCGTGTGACGATGGTTTTCACTTCATGGGGCGTGAGGTTCTGAGCCTCATCCACCACCATGTATTGACGTGGAATGGAGCGGCCTCGAATATAGCTGATCGCTTCCACCTCCAACAGCCCCATTCCCTTCAAATCAGTCCAGCTGTTGCGCTGGGTGCGGGGATTGCCCCGGCTTCCGCCATGGCCCTCGTTGGCCCCGAGCAGGTAGTCAAGATTGTCGATGATCGGTTGCATCCAGGGGCCCATCTTCTCTTCGATGTCTCCGGGCAAAAAGCCGATGTCCTTCCCGAGGGGGATCACCGGTCGCGTGACCAGGAGCCGGTCGTACACCCGCTCATCGGCCACCATGTGCAGCCCGGCCGCCAACGCCAGCAGGGTCTTGCCCGTGCCGGCCTTGCCGATCAGCGTCACCAACTGGATCTCCGGATCCAGCAACAGATCCAGGGCGAAGGTCTGCTCCCTGTTTCGCGGCTGGATCGGGCCCAGCCGCACTTTGGGCGCCCGCTGGAGGGGCTGCAAGGCACCGCTGGCGCCATGAAAGCGCGCCAGAAGCGTGTGGTTGGGCTGGGCCTGGTCCACCAGGGTCACGCCCTCGTTGGCCACCAGCGGGGGATGGCCCGCGGGGAGCTCCGCCTCGGGCAAGCCCCCCTGGCTCTTCACCCGGTCCATCCGCTCGGCGCTGGTCCACACCTCGCAGAACCCGGGATAGAGATCGGCGATGTCCACCTTGTCGGTGGTGTAGTCCTGCGCCGTCAAGCCCACCGCGTCGGCCTTGATCCGCAGATTGGTGTCCTTCGTGACCAAAACCACGGGCAGATGGCTGCCCATCACTTCCTGGAGCCGCTGCTCCAACGCCACGGCGAGGATGTTGTTGTCGCCATTGCCGCCTTTGAGCTCCGGGGGCAGCTGCGCCAGCGTTTCGCCCCGGCAGAACACCACCTTCAACGTGCCGCCGCTCGCCGCGTCGATGGTCACGCCCTCCGCCAGATTCCCCTTCTCCCGCAGCTCATCCAGCAGTCGGGAGACCTGGCGGGCATTGCGTCCTTTTTCGGAGGGGTCGCGCTTGAACCGATCGATCTCCTCCACCACCTCGATCGGCACCACCACGGCGTTGTCCTGAAAACGGGTCAGCGCCAAGGGGTCGTGCAACAGCACGTTGGTGTCCAGAACAAAGGTTTTCCGCATGCCAGTGTCCAGGCCGGTGCCATTCCAGGAAACCTACGGCGGCACCTGCCCCTACGCTCCTGCACCAAAGGTCTTGAGGGTGCCCGCGTTTGGAGCCGTTGTCGCCGTTGTTCACCGTGCCGCTGATCGGGCTGCTGCTCTTCGGCCTCACGCTTCTCTGGCTGGAGCTGCGCCATCGCCTCCGACCCGCCTCGCCCCTCCGGCTCGAGGCCGCCCCCTTCACCGTGATCCGCCAGGGCGAGGCCCTGGTGGTGGAGGGCGAGATCCGCATCCACAACCCCCATCCCAAGATGGAGGTGTTCGTCCCTGAACTTCAGGTGGAGCCCGTGCTCCTTGGTCGCGCCGAGCTCTCCGGCGTCAGCCGACAGGTGCGGATCACGGCTCGGCATCCCGATGAACCGGCACGACCGGACGGCTACTGGGCGGCGTACATCGTCAAGGGGCGAAAGACCACCGCCGCCGGCGTGCGCGTCACCCTGACCCCTCCCCCCGGACAGGACGCCTCGACCCTCCTCGACACCCTCTGGCTGGACATCACCTGGATCCATTACGGACCGTTCGGCCGCCTCAGGCGTCGCGACGGCGTGCTCGTGCCGCTGCGCAAGCCCGAGCCAGCCGTTCCGGCGATGGCCTCCTGGCGCCAGGGGGACGCCTGTCGTGTCCTGCCGGTGAAAACGCACCTTCTCGGCGTGCTGGACGACCCCGCCGAGGTGCTGGAGCGCTACTGCGGCGCCCTGATCCAACCCGGGGATGTGCTCACCATCGGCGAGACCCCCCTGGCGGTGATCCAGGGCCGCTACCACCACCCCGAGACGGTGGAGCCCTCCATGCTCTCCCGCCTGCTCTGTCGGGCCTTCCACCCCACCAGCAGCCTGGCCACCGCCTGCGGACTGCAGACCCTGATCGACATCACTGGACCCGCCCGCGTGCTGTGCGCCTGGCTCGGAGGCTTTGCCCTCAAAGTGCTGGGAAGCAAGGGAGGGTTTTATCGGCTGGCGGGTCCGCAGGCGCGCCTGATCGACGATGTCACCGGCACCACGCCGCCCTACGACCAGACCCTGGTGTTGGGCCCGGCGGAGCCGGAGCGCTTCTGCGAGCAGATGGCGGCCACCTTCGGGGTGGCCGTGGCGGTGGTGGACGTCAATGACCTCGGTCGGGTCAAGGTGTTGGCCGCCAGCCGCGGCAGCGATCTCGCCCTGATCGAACGGGCTCTCCGGCCCAACCCGGCTGGCAACGCCAACGAGCGCACCCCTGTGGTGCTCATTCGCCCAGCTTGATGGTTGGCTGCCTTGGACCCAAGCGAACAGCCGCCTAGACTATCGGCGGCCACGTGTTGATCCCCCGGTCTTTTGTGCGGCCATTTTCCGTCATGCCCATAGGCTTGAGACACGTTGAGAAACTGCGCTTGAGCATGGACCGGTTGCGGGGCTCCGCGCCCCAGGGTTTGACTGTGGAACGGCTGCAGGGGTGGCATCTGCCCTTGTTGCAGGACCAGGCGTTCGTTCCCCTCCTCCCCCAGCTGCAACGCGCTCTGATCCTGGAACTGCCGGAGCGATTGCTGGGAGCCGTGCTCCCCTCGTTCCCCCATGGGCCCGTCGTTCATGTGGCGCTGTCCCGTCACCCGTCCCAGCACCCCCAACCCCGCGGCCTGGTCGTCACCCGGCGCCTCAACCGCCGCGGGACCTGTTGGGAGGTCGACCATCTGGCCCTGGCGATGGATCGCCCCCCCTTCGCCCCCTCCGGGCCGGAAGTGGCTGAAGCCCTGATGCGCGTGGCGCTCCAGGGAGCCTCCGGCGTGTCGAGCTGGATCGCCACCGCCTCCATCCTTGATGGCCAACGCCTGGCCGTCCTGCGCGCCCAGGGATTTCAGCGGGTGCGCTCCGATCAGCTCTGGCGGTGGCAACCCCGGGAGCCAGCTCCCGCCCTTCCGGCCGGGCTGCGGGCCCACGCCCTGGATCGTCAGTCCGCCGCGTTGATGTGGCATCTGGAGCAATCCTGCTGCCCGGCCCACCTGCGCCAGATCTTTGATCGCCGCATCGAGGATCTCCTCGACCAATCCGGGGGATGCGGCTGGCTCCTGGTCGATCACGACCGCAACGAAGCCGTGGCGGCCATTCGCCACCAGATCCACCATCCCGAGGTGGGCATGGTGGCGGAGCTGAGCCTCCAGCCTGGCCGCGACGACCTCTTGGGTCCCGCCGGCGCCTGGTTGCTGCATCGCCTGGCTCGGGCCGGAACCCCGCTGGTGTTGCGGACCGACCGCGACGATGTCCAGCGCCGTGCCTGGTTGGAGACGCTGGGGGCCAGCCTTCTCGGGGAGCAAGTCCTGATGGCGCGCACGGTCTGGCGCCGCCAGGAGGTCCAGCCGGCGCGGCAGGCCAGCCGGCGCCTGGAGGCCATGCTGGAGCCCTGGAAGCCGTCCCCCCGCTCCTTGCCCACCCCGGCCGGCCAGCGCTGAGTGTCGCCCCGTCCCCCCTGTTCCGCCATTGCCCTGGATGTGGGTCGCAAGCGTGTGGGCCTCGCCGGCTGCGACCCCCTCGGGCTGACGGTCACCCCCTTGCCGGCGCTTCAGCGCCGCGGGGTGGACGAGGATGCCCAGACCCTCGCCACCCTGGCCTCCCGCCGTCAGGCCACCGTGATGGTGGTGGGGCTCCCCCTGGATGACAACCAGCGGCTGACGCTTCAGGCGCGCCACTGTCTGCGCTACGGACGCCAGCTGGCTGAGGCCCTGGCCGCTCGCGGACGCCCCCTTTCCCTGGTGTGGGTGAATGAGCATGGTTCCACCTGGGAAGCGGCCGATCGCTTCGGGCTGCGCGGCGATCGAAGCGGGAAACTGGACAGTGCCGCCGCGGCCCTGCTGCTGGAACAATGGTTGCGTGAGGGCACCGCTCTCGCCCCTGATCCGGCTTCCTCCATCACCCCACCCCCCTCAACCCCATGACCCCTGAACCCCCTGAACTGATCGGTTCGGGAGACGTGCCCACCGTGTTGGTGAAGGATCACGCCGATCGCGAAATCCTGTGTTTTCTGGAGCATCTGATTCCGCTCGATGGCAAGGATTACGCCCTCCTCACCCCCGTGGACACCCCGGTCTGCCTGGTGCGCATGGCCGAAGGAGAGGATGAGAAGGATGAGGTGATCGAAAGTCTTGAAGGCGCCGAGCCCATCCTCTCCGTGGCGGATGTCGTCCTCCAAGAGCACGACCTCACCCTTGTGCGTTCGGCCGTCACCCTCACCGTGAGCGGCGAGCTGGAGGAACCCGATCCCGATGAGCTGGAGGATGACATCGAGGATGGAGAGGATGACGATGAGAGTGATCTCTATGAATTATTAATTGCCTTCCGCGCCAATGATCAAGAGTATGGGCTCTATATCCCCCTCGATCCCTTCTTTGTCGTCGCCCGCATCGAAGGATCGGAAGCGGTGGTGGTGGAAGGCGAGGAATTCGAGCGCATCCAACCGCGGATCGAAGCGGAATTGGATGAACGGGAACGGGAAGGCTGAACGCCGCTCATGATGCGCCAGTTGCTGATGCCCGATTGGGCCCCGGGCTGCGCCTTGCCGCAGCTCCCCCTCGACGAACTCCAGGACCGGGTCGCGGGAGGGGTTCGGGCCCTGGTGATCGATGTCGATCGCACCCTGCTCCCCCGCCGCAGCGCGGACCTGCCGCCAGCGGCGGAGGCGTGGTTGCGCCAGGCCGGCGCCCGGATGCCCATCCATCTCTTCAGCAACAACCCCTCCAGACGCCGCATTGGCAGCGTCTCTGAAATCCTGGGGTTTCCGTACACGGTCAGCGCCGCCAAGCCAAGGCGTGGCGCCCTGCGTCGCGTGATCCAGGACCTCCAGCTTCCCGCCTCCCAAGTGGCCCTGCTGGGAGATCGGGTGTTCACGGATGTGCTCGCCGGCAATCGCCTCGGGTTGTACACCGTGCTGGTGAAACCCATCGATGCCCAAGGGCTGCCCCATCCCAACGATCGCCTGCAGATGTGGGAGCTGGGGCTGGCCCACCACTTGGCTCATCCGCTCTGGGAAAAGTGGCTGTGAACCGCAGTCAGCCCCGGCGGGTGATCAAGGTGGGCACGAGCCTGCTGCGGGGCCAGCCCGAGCGCTCCACGGCGGCCGTGATCATGGATCTGGCCGCCTCCATCGCCCGCGCCCAACGGGCCGGCGAACGCATCGCCCTGGTCACCAGCGGCGCGGTGGGCCTGGGGTGCACCGCCCTGGGCCTCGCCTCCCGGCCCGCCGACATCGCCGCTCTCCAGGCAGCGGCGGCCGTGGGCCAAGGCCGCTTGATGGCGCTTTACCAGGAGGCGTTCGCGGTGCGCGGGCTCACGGTGGCCCAGGTGCTCCTCACCCGGGCCGACCTGGCCTCGCGCCGCGGCTACCGCCGGGCCTGTCTCACCCTGGAGCAGCTCCTGGCCTGGAATGTGGTGCCGGTCGTCAACGAAAACGACACGGTGGCCACCGAGGAATTGCGCTTCGGCGACAACGACACCCTCTCCGCCCTGGTGGCGGTGGCCCTCGGCGCCGACGAGCTGGTCTTGCTCACGGATGTCGACCGCCTTTACTCCGCCGATCCCCGCGCGAACGCCGAGGCGGTCCCCATCGAGGAGGTCAGCGATCCCGCCGATCTGGAGCGCCTGCGAGAGGGGGCGAGCGGCGGCGGCCAGTGGGGCACGGGGGGCATGACCACCAAGCTCACCGCCGCCCGGATCGCCACCACCAGCGGCATCCGCGTGCGTCTGGCGGACGGACGGGACCCCGCCGTGCTGGAGGCCCTCCTGGCGGGGGTTTCGGTGGGAACCGTGTTCCAACCGAGCCCCACCCCCCTGCCGGATCGCAAGGGCTGGCTGGCCCACGCCCTCGTGCCCAGCGGCACCCTGGCGGTGGACGCGGGGGCGGAGCACGCCCTGCGCCACCAGGGGGCCTCCCTGCTGGCCGTTGGCGTCACCGCCGTGGAGGGCGACTTCGATCGCCTGGCGCCCGTGCGCCTCACGGGGAGCGACGGCCGCGAGATCGGCCGCGGCCTCTGCCGCCTCAGCAGCGAGGAGGTGCGCGCCGTCCTGGGGCTCGGACGGGAAGCGATCCGCCAACGGCTGGGCGACGACGGAGGCGCCATCGTGCATCGGGATCACCTGGTGCTCGTGGCCTGAAGGCCTCCGATCCCGGCGGCCTACGATCCGCCCCACATCCCCCGGGCGGACGCCTCTCTCCATGCGCTTCAGCCAGTTGCTCAGCCAGCTTCCCGCGGTGGGCCAGGCCTGTCCCCTCGATCTGGCCGCTGATCCGGAGATCGTGGGAGCGGAATCCCTGGAGCGGGCCGGCGACGGTCAGCTCAGTTTCCTGGAGCCGGGCCACGCCCCGGCCGCCGCCCTCGACGCCACGGGCGCCGGGGCCGTGCTGCTCTTTCCCGATCCCGACCTGCAGGCGCAGGCCAGCGCCCGAGGCCTGGCCTGGGTCGCCGTTCCCAACCCCCGCCTCGCCTTCGCCGAGGCCCTCGACGCCCTCTTTCCCCGTCGCCGCCCCGCCCCCGGCGCCCACGCCAGCGCGGTGGTCAGCCCGGAGGCCCGGGTGGCGGCCGATGTCCATGTCGGCGCCCATGGGGTGATCGGCCCGGGTTGTGAGGTGGCGGAGGGCTGCGTGCTCCACCCCGGCGTGGTGTTGCTCGAGGATGTTCACCTGGGGCGGTTCTGCGAGATCCATGCCAACGCCGTGATCCATCCCGGCTCTCGTCTCGGGGAGGGCTGCGTGGTGCACTCCGGAGCCGTGATCGGCTCCGAGGGCTTCGGCTTTGTTCCCACTCCCGCCGGCTGGCGCAAGATGCCCCAAACGGGCCGGGTGGTGCTGGAGGACGGCGTGGAGGTCGGCTGCGGCTCGATGATCGATCGCCCCGCCGTCGGCGAAACCCGCGTGGGTGCCGGCACCAAAATCGACAACCTGGTGCATGTGGGCCACGGGGTGACGATCGGCCGCGGCTGCGCCCTGGCCGCCCAGGTGGGCCTCGCCGGCGGAGCCCGCCTGGGCAACGGCGTGATCCTCGCCGGCCAGGTGGGCGTCGCCAACCGGGCCACCCTGGGCGATGGCGCCATCGCCTCCTCCAAATCCGGCATCCATGGCGATGTGCCCGCCGGCGAAGTGGTGAGCGGCTACCCGGCCATCCCCAACAGGCTCTGGCTGCGCTGCTCCGCAGCCTTCAGCAAACTGCCGGAGATGGCCCGCAGCCTCCGGCAGCTGAAAGCGCAACAGCCGCAATGACGGGGCGGCGCGGCGCGGCTGGGTAGCCTGAGCCGCGGCCGCCAGGGACTCCGGCGCGCCCCTCGCCCTCTCCCTCCCCGTCCCTGCTGATGACGACCACCCATCGGATCACCCTGCTGCCTGGCGATGGGATCGGGCCGGAGATCATGGCTGTGGCCCGTCGGCTTCTGGAGCGGGTCAGCGCGCTCCGGGGGTTCACCCTGCGGCTGGAGGAGCATCCTTTCGGGGGAGCCGCCATCGACGTCTGCGGCGAACCTCTGCCGCCCTCGACCCTGGAGGCGGCTCGCGGGGCCGATGCCGTGCTGCTGGCAGCCATCGGCAGCCCTCGCCACGACCACCTGCCGCGGGAGAAGCGGCCGGAAACCGGCCTGCTGGCGCTGCGCTCCTCCCTGGGGCTGTTCGCCAACCTGCGGCCGGTAAAGATCTTCCCTGCCCTTCTGGAGGCCAGCAGCCTCAAGCGCTCCGTGATTGAGGGCGTGGACCTCCTCGTCGTGAGAGAACTCACCGGCGGGGTCTATTTCGGCACCCCCAAGGGGCGGGTGGAGGCGGAAGGACGGGTGCGGGCCTTCAACACGATGGCCTACTTCGCCGACGAAGTGGATCGCATCGCCCGGGTGGCCTTCGCTCTGGCCGCCAGCCGTCGCGGGGAGCTCTGCTCGGTGGACAAGGCCAACGTGCTGGACGTCAGCCAGCTGTGGCGCGAGCGGGTGGAGGCCATCCACGCCGAGTTTCCCTCCGTGCGCCTGAGCCACATGTACGTGGACAACGCCGCCATGCAGCTCGTGCGCGCGCCGCGCCAGTTCGACGTGCTGCTCACCAGCAATCTCTTCGGCGACATCCTCAGCGATGAGGCCGCCATGCTCAGCGGCTCCATCGGCATGCTGCCCTCGGCCTCCCTCGGCGCGAGCGGTCCCGGGCTCTTCGAGCCGATCCATGGCTCCGCCCCCGATCTGGCGGGCCAGGACGCGGCCAACCCGCTGGCGATGGTGCTCTCCGCCGCCATGATGCTGCGGCTGGGCTTGAAGGAAGAGCAGGCCGCCGCCGACCTGGAAGCGGCGGTGGATCAGGTGTTGGCGGCGGGCTTCCGCACGGCGGATCTCTGGAGCGAGGGCCTGCGTCGCGTCGGCTGTCAGGCGATGGGCGACCAGCTGGAGGCTGCCCTGGCGGGCCGCCTCAGCCCCGCCTGATCCCGCTGTTGGGTGGGCGGGACCGACGACCTGCCAAACTCTCAAACGCCTTCCCCTCCTGTGTCCGATGTCAAAGCGTCACCCGGTCGTTGCGGTCACCGGTTCCTCAGGCGCGGGCACGAGCACCGTCAAGCGCGCCTTTGAACACATCTTCGCCAGGGAGGGTATCGTGCCGGCCGTGGTGGAAGGCGACAGCTATCACCGCTACGAGCGCGGTCCGATGAAGGAGGCCATGGCGGCGGCTGTGGCCAAGGGCGAGAACTTTTCCCATTTCGGACCGGAAGCCAATCTTTTCGACAAGCTGGAAGAGCTGTTCCGCGCTTACGGCGAAACGGGCTCCGGCCTGCGTCGCTACTACCTCCATTCCACGGAGGAGGCCGCCGATCACAACGCCCGCCTCGGCACCGACCTGGAGCCCGGTCAGTTCACCCCCTGGGAGGAGCTCCCCGGCAACACCGACCTGCTCTTCTATGAGGGACTCCACGGCGGGGTGAAGGGTGAGGCCTACGACGTGGCCTCCAACGCCGATCTGCTGGTCGGCGTGGTGCCGATCGCCAACCTGGAGTGGATCCAGAAAATTCACCGCGACAACGCCGAGCGGGGCTATTCAGCGGAAACCATCGTGGACACCATCCTGCGGCGGATGCCGGATTACATCAATCACATCTGCCCTCAGTTCAGCCGCACGGACATCAACTTCCAGCGCATTCCCACGGTGGACACCTCCAATCCCTTCATCTGTCGGAACATTCCCACGGCGGATGAAAGCTTTGTGATCATCCACTTCCGCAAAGGGGCTCGCGAGAAGTGGGGCATCGACTTCACCTATCTCCTCGACATGATTCATGATTCCTTCATGAGCAGCCCGACGAGCATCGTCGTCAACGGCGGCAAGATGGGTTTCGCCATGGAATTGATTCTCACCCCCATCATCCACCGCATGATCGAAGAGAAGAAGCTCCTCGCCTGATCCCCCCTCTCCCTGACGTTTTGCTCCCGACGCCCCTGGTCGTCCCGTCGCTGTCCCTCCCCTGGCCGGGAGCGGAGCCGATTCTCGTGGCCGCGCTTCTGGGCGCTTGCGTCGGGAGCTTTCTCAACGTCGTCGTTTGGCGCATCCCCCGGGAGGAATCGGTGCTCTGGCCCTCCAGCCACTGCCCCCGCTGCGGCACCCCCCTGAGCTGGCTGGAAAACATTCCGGTGCTCTCCTGGGTGGGCCTGCGGGGCCGCTGTTGCCATTGCCAGGCCCCCATCAGCCGGCGCTATCCCCTCACGGAGCTGCTCTGCGCTGGCCTCTGGGTGCTGATGACCATGGCCCGTCCCGATGGTCTGGGGCCCCGACCGGCCGGTCTCCTGGTGGTGATCGCCGGCTGGCTGCTGGTGAGCCTCTTGCTGGTGTTGGCGTTGATCGACGGCGATCAACTCTGGATTCCGGAACCGATCTGTCGCTGGGGGGTGGTGGCCGGTTGGCTGGTCACCGCCAGCGTGGGCTGGCAACAGAGCGCCGCCCTGGGGCGCGAGGTGCTGGGCTCCCATCTCCTGGCCGCCGCCCTCGGGTTGATCGGCTTCGACCTTCTCAGCGCCCTGGGGACCCGTTGGCTGGGTCGCCCCGCCATGGGATCCGGGGACGGCAAGGTGGCCGCTCTCCTCGGCGCCTGGCTGGGCTTGGCCGGCCTGGCCCTGGCCGCCTTCGCGGCCATCCTTCTGGCCGCTGTGGTGGGGGGTCTGGCCCTGGCCACGGGCGCGATTCGACGCCAGCAACCCGTTCCCTTCGTGCCGTTTCTGGCGACGGGCGGCGCGCTCCTCTGGGTCACGGGCACCACACCCTGGCTGCGGCTGGTCCTCGGCCAGGTTTGAAGACTCCGGCCCGCTCTGGGCAGGGGCGGCCTGGAGGCCTTTAATGGGTCCCGTCCCGGTTGTCGCCCGCACGGGCCGCGATCGCCATCTCCCCTCGGCCGTTCGGCTCCCCACTCCTTCCCCGCGCTTCACGATGTCGCTCTTCGACTGGTTTGCCGACCGCCGCAAAACCCTCCCTGTGGCTCGCGGCAATCAGACCCAGGAGCCGGAGGACGGCGATGGCTTGTGGAGCAAATGCCCCCGTTGCGCCCTGGTCATGTACCGCAAGGACTTGCAGGCCAACGCGAGCGTCTGCAAGGGGTGTGGTCACCACCACCGCATTGACAGCGAGGAGCGGCTGCGGCTGCTGGCGGATCCCGGATCGTTCGAAGCCCTGGATTCCGAGCTGGCGCCCATCGATCCCCTGGCGTTCAAGGACCGACGCGGCTACAGCGACCGCCTCCGCGACGCGCAGCAGGCCACCGGTCTCAAAGACGCGGTGGTGACGGGCCTCTGTCGGCTGGAGGGGCAACCCCTGGCCCTCGGGGTGATGGATTTCCGCTTCATGGGGGGCTCCATGGGCTCGGTGGTGGGCGAGAAGTTGACCCGGCTGACGGAGGAGGCCACCGCCCGCGCTGTTCCCCTGGTGGTGGTCTGCGCCTCGGGAGGAGCCCGCATGCAGGAGGGCATGCTCAGCCTGATGCAGATGGCCAAGATCTCCGGCGCCCTGGAGCGCCACCGCCGGGCCGGACTGCTCTACCTTCCCCTCCTCACCCACCCCACCACCGGCGGCGTCACGGCCAGCTTCGCCATGCTCGGCGATCTGATCCTCGCGGAACCCAAGGCCCTGATCGGCTTCGCCGGCCGGCGCGTGATCGAGCAGACGCTGCGGGAGAAGCTGCCGGAGGGCTTCCAGACAGCGGAATACCTGCGGGACCATGGCTTCGTGGATCTGATCGTGCCTCGCACCGAGTTGCGCTCCACGCTGGCCAACCTCCTGCGCCTCCACAGCCGCAAGCCCATCCCCCAGCGGGTGGTGGCATGACGCGCTCCACGGCCCTCGCGCCGCTCCTGGCCCTGCTGGCCGGCCTGCTCTTGATCGTCGGGACGGGGGTGGCTCCGGTTTGGGCGGGTCCGGTGTCCTGGCAGGAGGTGCCCGCCACGGCGGAGGGACGCCAGTGGTGGGACGCGGGGAGCCTGCGGCGGAACCGCCAGGGACGGCTGAGCGTGCTGAGCCGCTTCCAACCCCCCGCTCCGCCCGAGGGGTCCGAGGCTGCGGGCGGCCGGCCCCCCGCCGGCACGCTGTACGTGATGGAGCTGGACTGCGATCAGGAGCTCTATCGCGACATCTCCGTCAATGGTCTGCCCCGCTTCCAGGCGGAGTGGCAAGCGGTCGCCGGGGATTCCTTGAGCCGGGACGTCCTGCGCGCCGCCTGCCGGGCGGGGGCGAACCCGCTCGCGGCCGCGGCCCCCGGGGCGGGGGAGGTGGTCGGTGGCTGAGGCGTCGCCGCTGCGCGTGGCGGTGGTGGGCCTCGGGTTCGGCTTGCAGGTCCATGTGCCGGCCCTGCGGGCCTGCCCCACCACCCAACCCGTGGCCCTCTGGCATCCGGATGCCGAGCGTCTGCGGGCGGCGGCCGCGACCGTGGACCTGCCCGGCGCCCCCTCGCTGGAGGCCCTGCTGGAGGATCCCTCCATCGAGGCGCTCGTGCTGGCCACACCGCCGGAGCCACGGCTGGCCCTGGCGCGCGCCGCGCTGGAGGCGGGCAAGCCGTTGTTGCTGGAAAAGCCGGTCACCCTGCGGGCCGAGGACGCGGAAGAGCTGCGACGGCTGGCTCTCCAGCGGAGCCTCGCGGTGGCGGTGGACTTCGAATATCGGGCCGTTCCTCTGTTCCAACAGTTGCGCGACCTGCTGCGGCAGGGGGTTCTGGGCACGCCCTGGCTGGTGAAGCTCGACTGGCTGATGAGCAGCCGCGCCGACCCCAACCGCCCCTGGAGCTGGTATTCCCGCGCGGCGGCGGGTGGGGGCGTGCTGGGCGCCCTGGGCACCCACGCGGCGGATCTGCTGCATTGGCTGGTGGGTCCCAGTCGCCAAGTGGTGGCGGGGCTCAGCACAGCGATCCCGGAACGCCCGTTGCCCGGCACAGGCACACTGGCGCCGGTGGATGCCGATGACATCGCCCTGTTGCAGCTGCTCCTGGAGGATGCGGAGGGTCGCGCGGTGCCCGCCCAGGTGACGCTGGCCTCCGTGGCCCGCCACGGCCGCGGCTGCTGGCTGGAGCTCTACGGCAGCCAAGGCACTCTGGTCCTCGGCTCCAGCAACCAGACGGATTATGTGCACGGCTTCCAGCTCTGGTGGGGGGAGCCAGGTGAACGCACCCTGCGTCCGCTTGCCCCGGATCCCGCCCTGGCGTTCCCCCGCACCGGGGAAGACGGGCGCATCGCGCCGGTGGCGCGGCTGATCGGCTGGTGGGAGCGGGCGATCCGGGAAGGAACCCCGATGGTGCCGGGCCTGGCGGAGGGGGTGGCCAGTCAGCGCGTGTGTGATGCGGCCCGTCAACCCGCGGTTCCCCCTCAGCCTCTCTGACCACCGCGGTCCTCAGCCCGAGAACCAGAGCAGGTCGGCCCCGAGGACGGCGGAATGACCGCGCCTCGGCTGGATCACCCCCTGGAAGGGAACAGGAAGACCCTGGAAGAGGTGCGCGAAGATACAACTCCACTTCAGTAGCGGTTGCTACCATTTTGGGATCGTTGACCGTCGGGGGTGGCTCGCCCTCCCCCGCTCGGCGGAAGTAGGGGGGATTGCCCTCACGAAGCAACGCGCCATCCACACCTGTCACCAACGACAGCTTTTCCAGGAGGCACTTCCATGTCCATCACCACCGCCCGCCAACTGGCCCGTCAGGCTGAAGAGGCCCGTCGCGCCGCCCGGGAGCACGAGTATCTCGTCACCGCCCTTCGCCGCGAGCACCTGATCGACTGATTCAGCGCGTTCCGCGACAACCGCCTGGCCCGCTCTCGGGCCTCACCCTTCAGGCTCCGCTCCGGCGGAGCTTTTTCGTGGTCCGCGTCGCTCCTGGCGCGACGGGAAACGGGCAAGGGCATCCCCTAGACTCCCGCGCAGACCCGGTGGTTCAATGAACCGCTGTCGCATGTCCATCCCTCGAGGTTTTTCCCATGGCGCTCGTTCCACTTCGGTTGCTGCTTGATCACGCCGCCGAGAACGGCTATGGCATTCCCGCCTTCAACGTCAACAACCTGGAGCAAGTGCAATCGATCATGGAGGCGGCGTACGAAACCGACAGCCCCGTGATTCTGCAGGCCTCCCGTGGCGCGCGTCAGTACGCCGGCGAAAACTTCCTTCGCCACCTCATCCTCGCCGCTGTCGAGACCTATCCCGACATCCCGGTGGTGATGCACCAGGATCACGGCAACAGCCCCGCCACCTGTTTCGGCGCCATCACCAACGGTTTCACCTCCGTGATGATGGATGGGTCCCTGGAAGCCGACGCCAAAAGCCCAGCCACCTACGACTACAACGTGCGCGTCACCAAAGAGGTGGTGGATGTGGCCCACTCGGTGGGCGTGAGCGTGGAGGGCGAGCTCGGCTGCCTCGGCTCCCTGGAAACCGGCATGGGCGAGGCCGAGGATGGCCATGGTTTCGAGGGCAAGCTCGATCACAGCCAACTCCTCACCGATCCCGCAGAGGCGGCCGACTTTGTGGCCAAGACCAAGGTGGATGCCCTCGCCATCGCCATCGGCACCAGCCATGGCGCGTACAAGTTCACCCGCAAGCCCACCGGCGAAGTGCTGGCCATCAGCCGCATCGCTGAAATCCACAAGGCCATCCCCAACACCCATCTGGTGATGCACGGTTCCTCTTCCGTGCCTCAAGAGTGGCTGGACATGATCAACCAATTCGGTGGCGCCATCCCCGAAACCTACGGGGTTCCCGTGGAGGAAATCCAGGAAGGCATCCGCAATGGCGTGCGCAAGGTGAACATCGACACGGACAATCGCCTGGCCTTCACCGCGGCCGTCCGGGAAGCCGCTGCCAAGGACCCCGCCAACTTCGATCCCCGCCACTTCAACAAGCCCGCCCGCTCTTACATGAAGAAGGTGTGCTTGGACCGCTATCAGCAGTTCTGGTGTGCCGGCAACGCCAGCAAGATCAAGCAGCGCGACATCAACTACTACGCCGCTCTTTACGCCAAAGGCGCCCTTGACCCCAAGACCGCTGTCGCCGCCTGAGTCCATCCGCTCCGCAGCGCACTCGTCTCCGACCTGGGGTTCCTTCGGGAACCCCTTTTTTTTGGGCCTGACCGGGGCCCTGATCGCCTCGCTAGGGAAGAGGGCCAGCGCCGGCGGCTGGTTCCACTCCGACCGGAGGTGTCAGCTCACTGTTGAGTGGTTCAGGCCTGGAGGTCGGGTCGACCAACTTGTTCAAGGCGGTGTTCAGATCTCTTTCC
Organism: Cyanobacteria bacterium K_Offshore_surface_m2_239; assembly: GCA_016882305.1. Taxonomy (GTDB): domain Bacteria; phylum Cyanobacteriota; class Cyanobacteriia; order PCC-6307; family Cyanobiaceae; genus Cyanobium. Next base: position 8,304 of record VGQX01000021.1, on the reverse strand, counting down.
ATCACAAATTTGCGACCATCCGTGACCACCACACGCACCAGGGTGGGCAAGTTATTGTTTTTCGATTGCAGATAAATGGGCTCAACATAAAGCAAACCTTGGCCGATTGGCAGAACGAGCATGTTGCCACGAAACAAGCGGGAGCCCATGCGGTTCCAAAGACCAAACTGCAGGCTGATCGCAGGATCCTGATCGGTCAGAGCGGAAATCTGTTGAGGTCCGAGCAGGAGACGTTGCTGCGGGAAGCGCACCAACAAGAGCTCTCCATAGTGAAGAGGATCATTGCGTGCAGCCAACCAGCCGACCAGATTCGTGCGCTTCAAGGGGGTGAACGGAAGCAACATCACGAATTCGGGACGATCTTCTCCCGGCAATTCCATGGTGACGTAATAGGGTCGAACAGCAACATTGCTGTTGCCATAGATCTCCAGCGGCACGCTCCATACATCATCACCGTTGTAGAACGTCCGCACATCGGTCACGTGATAGCGCAGCAACCGTTCCGACTGAATGTCAAACTGACTCTGAGGCACGCGAATATGGCGCAACAGTCCCTGGGGCATGGCGTCGAGAGGCTGGAAAAGCTCGGGAAACGCTTTGATCCAGGTTTTGAGGATCGGGTCCTCACGATCACTCACATACAGCCATAAGCGCCCATCATGGGCATCCACCACCGCCTTGACAGGATTGCGAAAATACCGCAATCCCTGCGGGTTTGGATCGCTGTAGGGATAGGAACGGCTCGTGGTGAAGCCATCCAACATCCAATACTGATGTTGCTCGGGTCGGTAACCCTTCCCACCCTCCACCCGCACCGTGACCAAATAGGGCTGGCTTTCAAAGCTGAGAAATGGAGCCAGGGCCTGCAGCCGCTTGTTAACCTGCCGGCGGAGCAGCAGTAGTGATCGCGGTGTCAGCGATCCGGTGAAGAGCAGCCTCGGCTCCCGCAAATAGGCCGCAGCGGCCCAGCGTTGCCAGTTCCTCGCCAAAGAGATGCCGACAGAGCCATCATAATGGGTATAAACATTCAGATCACCCTCTGGATAGGAAAACTCCTTCACGCGGGTCGGGGCGATCGCATAGGGCGCCGGACCAGAAGCGAAATACAAGCTGGGCCGCCCGATCGGCAACGCCCATTTCGCTTCCGCCTCGCTGATCCCCAGCTGGGGGATCCCCTGCACCCGCGCTCCGCGGCCCAGATCCTTGACCAGAAACAGCGGCAGCCCGTCCGGCCCGGTGGCATTCACCGGGGAGACGGTGAAGCCATGGCCATGGGTGAACACCAGATGCTTGTTGAGCCAGGTGCGTGAGCCTTCGGCAAGGCCTGGCTGTCCATCTCGCGCGCTGAGATCAGCACCTGTTGGCTGGTCGCCCGATGGGAAAGGCCCTGGAGGGGGTAGCGATCCACGGCGGCCGAGGTGAAGGCGTAGTACAGCCGCAGTTGCTGCAGCTGGCGATTGGCGGCCAGCAGAGGCTCACTGTCCCACAAGCGAATGTTGTCGAGGGTGCCGGGGGAGGAGGCCAGATCCTCCCGGGTCACCTTCTGGCGGGGTTCGAGGGTGAGGGTGCGCACCCGTTCCAGGCCGAACGCCTTGCGGGTCGCCCGGATGCTGCGCTCCAGATAGGGCGTTTCCAGGCTCAATTCCCGCGGCTGCACCAAAAATCGCTGTGCAAGCGGCGCCACGACCCACTCGCTCAGGGGAACGCTGGCGGTGCTCAGCGCGAGGGGAATCAGCACGCCACGGCGCAGCCAACCCTCAGGGACGGGGACCAGCAGCCCGGCCGCCGAGAGCGCCAGCAGCAGCGCCAGGATCAGGCGCAGCGGCAACCGCACATACAGATCCACCCACCCCGCGCCCGCCGCCACCCCGCTGCCATCGACCATCAGCGCGAAGGGCGCCAGAGCCGCGCTGGCGGCGGCCACCAGGGCCAAGATCGCCAGCTGGGGCTGCAGAACCCTGTGCTGCTGACGCGAGAGGCCGGGAAAAGCGAGATCGGAGAGGCTGCTGCCCTCGCTCAAGGTCAGCAGCAGGCAGGCCGCCAAGCCGACCGCAATCTGGGCGATGGCCACGCTGAGCAGCAGATGGATCGCCGGCAGGCGCAGCACGGTGAAGGACAGATCCATTCCCGTCAGCGGATCCGCCGTCCCGAACGGGGTGGCCAGCAGGGCGGGCAGCCACAGGCTCCAACCCCGCGCCAGAGCGGTGGCCGACGCCGCCAGCGCCGCGGTGAGAATGATCCGCAGAGAGGAGAGGGGCCAGAGCAGAAGCGGGGGCATCAGCAGGACCATCACCCCGACGAAAGCTGGTGGGGGAAGATCGCGCAGCAGGGTAAAACCGCTGATCACCTCACCGCTGAAGGGTGCGGCGATGAGACCGCGGGCCTGAACCAGCAGGAAGCAGAGGCCAGCGCCGAGCAGCAGCATCAGGGCGAGGAGGCTGAGCACCAGTCGAACCCCCCTCAGCCGCAGGATCGGTCGCGGCGGAAGAGCTTTTACGGAATGGCCCTGACGAAGCCGCCAGCAGCGTTGGAGCTGCTTGAGTTGCAGGGCGGAGCCAAGGCCGAGGACGGCCACAAACGCCCCCAACTGCAGCAGCCAGCGCCGCAGCAGGACCGCCTGAAAACCGAACTGCGCGAACCACTGCCACTCCACCAGCAGACGGCCCAGGAGGACCGCGCCTGCCGCGAGGCCCAGGGCACCAAGCAGGGCGAGGCCAGGCCAGCGGCGGGAGAGCGAAAGGGAAGGACGTGCCACAGCGGAAGCGTACGCAAGCGGAGCGGGCCACGAACACCACCAGCACCAATCGACCAAATATCCGACCTTGGAAGTCGGATTTAATCAGCCAAGCCGTCGCCGCTGTTAGCGTTAAAGCAGATCACGGCCCGGAAGTGAGCATCAGCCTTGCCCCTCCCCATGTCAGCGAGCAGACCTTTACCGGTCTGCGTTGCAAGGAGTGCGGTCACATGTACGAACTGGGTCCCCGCCACGTCTGTGAGGACGTTTGTTTCGGGCCGCTGGAGGTCGTTTACGACTACGACCGCATCCGCTCCCGCGTGAGCCGGGCCACCATCGAGGCCGGTCCCACCTCCATCTGGCGGTATCGCGACTTTTTGCCGGTGGCGGAGGAACCCATTGATGTGGGCACGGGCTTCACACCTCTGTTGAGGGCCAAGCGCCTGGGCCGCGCTCTGGGCTTGAACAATCTTCACGTCAAGAACGATGGAGTCAACATGCCCACCCTCTCCTTCAAGGACCGGGTGGTCTCGGTGGCCCTCAGCCGGGCCCGGGAGCTTGGCTTCACCACCGTGAGCTGCGCCAGCACAGGAAATCTGGCCAACTCAACCGCCGCGATCGCGGCCCATGCCGGCCTGGATTGTTGTGTCTTCATCCCCTCAGATCTGGAATCCGGCAAAATCTTGGGAACCCTTGTCTACAACCCCATCTTGATGGCCGTCAAAGGCAATTACGATCAAGTGAACCGGTTGTGCTCCGAGGTGGCAAACACCTACGGCTGGGGCTTTGTCAACATCAATCTTCGTCCTTACTACTCCGAGGGCTCCAAGACGCTTGCCTATGAGGTGATCGAGCAATTGGGTTGGCAACTGCCAAACCACATTGTGGCCCCCTTGGCCTCCGGCTCTCTCTTCACAAAAATCCGCAAGGGATTTCAGGAATTCGTTCAGGTTGGCCTCGTCGATGACAAACCCGTGCGCTTCAGCGGCGCTCAGGCGGAAGGGTGTTCGCCGATAGCCCAGGCCTTCCAGGAAGGACGAGATTTCATCAAACCGGTCAAACCTCAGACCATCGCCAAGTCCATCGCCATCGGCAACCCGGCGGATGGTCCCTATGCCATCGATATTGCCAATCGCACCGGTGGCAACATCGCCGCCGTGTCCGATGAGGAGATTGTGGAGGGGATCAAATTATTGGCCGAAACCGAGGGGATCTTCACGGAAACAGCGGGAGGAACCACGGTTGCCGTTCTCAAGAAGTTGGCGGAACAAGGCCGCATCCAACCCGACGAGCTGACCGTTGTTTACATCACCGGCAATGGCCTGAAGACCACAGAAGCCGTGGCCTCATCCATCGGCCAGCCCTTCACCATCGAGCCGCAATTGGCCAGCTTCCACACCGCCTGGGAACAGGCTCAGGCCTCCCACCCCCACCTGACCTAACCCACTTCGCTCACGCCCTCCAGCTCCCTTTCCCATCCACCATGTCTGTTCAAGTTCTGATTCCAACCCCGCTGCAGGTCCATACCGACAATCAAGCCAGCGTCAGCGTCGAGGCGAGCAGCGTGGGGGAATTGATCCAGGCTCTGGAGACATCGTTTCCCGGCGTGCGTGGCAGGTTGCGGGATGAGAAAGGCAATCTGCGGCGCTTTCTCAACTACTACGTCAACAGCGAGGACATTCGCTTCCTCGACAATGAAGCCACGCCTTTGAAAGCCGGCGATGAGGTGAGCATCGTGCCGGCTGTGGCCGGAGGCTGACCGGTCCAACCCCGGAGTCTGGAGAGGATTCTCTGGGAGGGAGCCACCATCGTCGAACCCGGGCTGCCGTTCCTAAGGTCAGCGGATCTGAACACGAAGGCGTCATGGCCATCTCCCCGTTTCCTCCGGTTGTGTTTCCCGAGCAGCCCCCTCCGGATTCCGCGAGCCTTTGGCAAGCTCCAGCCCTGATTTACGACTATCGCCAGGCGGCCAACCCCATCCGCAAGGGGTTGACGGACCCCATTCCCTACCGCCAGTGGAGTCCACCCACCCTGGACTTCCACCGATCCAGCATCCTTCCGTTGGACCTGAGCGACGCCCTGGGGTGTCCTGGACCGGCCACAAGCCCCGCCCTGGCCGCCCACTTTCTCCAGGTGTTCCCGGGGGATCCCCTGCGGCCCGTGGCCTCAGCCAGCAGCTCCCTGTTCGTGGTGCTGCGGGGCTCGGGTCGCCTGGGATGGGCGCCCCGGGACGAGGAGGAGGCGATGTCGGGCCCGCCCTATCCGCCTTCTCTGAGCTGGGGTGCGGGGGATGTGGTTCTCCTCCCCCATGGCCCCGGGCCCGAGCTGGAGGCCCAAGAGCCCAGCCTGTTGGTTTGGGTGCATGATGGTCCGCTGCTGCGCCATCTGGGAGCCGTTCCGGCGGGAGCCCGTTTTTCCCCTTGTCACTTCCCGGCCGATCGCCTGAATGACGCGCTGGAGCGCTTGCTGGCGGATCCAGCGGCCGCCCGCGGCAACCGTCTGAGCATCCTGCTGGCCCATGCGGAACTGCCGGCCAGTCGCACCATCAGTCCCACCCTCTGGGCGATGGTGGGCCTGGTGCCAGCGGGAGCCAAGCAGCCCCCTCATCGCCATCAATCCGTAGCTCTGGATCTGATTGTGGATTGTCCTCCTGGGTGTTCCACGCTTGTGGGAACCGAGCTGGACGCCGATGGTCAGATCCTGCGTCCGCAACGCATCGACTGGGAGCCCGGCGGGGTCTTCGTCACGCCGCCGGGACACTGGCATGCGCACGTCAACAACGGGGATCGCCCCGCCCGCCTACTGCCCATCCAGGATGCTGGACTGCACACCTACCTGCGCAGCTTGGACATTCGCTTCGCGGGAGGGTGGACGGGAGAGGGGTGAGACGACAGTAGACGATGAGGCCTGAAGGGGACCCTGCGGCAGGGGCACCTCCGGATGAGCCTTCCCCCAGGCCTCCACCTCCTGTCGGAAACTGTCCCCATCGATGGTTTCCTCGCGGATCAGCCGCTCCACCAGAACGTCCATCAACGCGCGGCGCGGGGCCAGCACCGCCAGGGCCATGTCCAAGGATTGCCGGGCCAGGCTTCGCACATCGGCATCAATGCGCTTGCCCGTGTGCTGGGAATAGTGGGGGTCCGAACGGATCCAATCCCGCCCCAGGAACACTTCCGCGCCATCGCCTTCCAGAGCCTGGGGACCCAAGCTGGAGAAGCCATAACGGGTGACCATCTCTCGACAGATGCGGCTCACCATTTGCAGGTCACTGGCGGCCCCCTGGGTCACCTCGCTGGGACCGAAGACCAGCAGTTCGGCCGCCCGACCGCCCAGAGAGACCACCAGCTGGGCGTGCAGATAGGCCCGACTGATGAGCCCGGAATCCAAGATGTCCTCATCGGGCACGGTGCGGGCAAAACCGGCAACCCCTCCAGCCCGTGGCAGCAAGGTCACCTTGTCCAAGCGACTCGCATGGGGCACGAGACAGGAGAGGAGCGCATGACCCACCTCGTGGTAGGCGATCAAACGTTTCTTGGCGCTGTCCTGCAGAGGGGCCGCTGTCAGGCCCATGGTGATGCGTTCCAGGGCGTCGCTGATGGCGCGATCATCGATGCGACTCTCCTGGCGACGCGCGGTGAGAATCGCGGCCTCGTTGAGGAGGTTGGAGAGGTCGGCCCCGGAAAAGCCGGGGGTTCGCGCGGCCCAATCCGCGAGCGACACCATGTCATCCAGGGGGCGCGTGCGCGCGTGGACCGCGAGGATGGCCTCCCGACCCCGGCGATCGGGGAGGTCGACAGTAATGCGTCGATCAAACCGTCCCGGTCGCATCAGAGCGGTGTCGAGCACGTCAGGTCGGTTGGTGGCCGCCAGGAGGATGACGCCCGAATTGTCCTCGAATCCATCCATCTCCGTGAGGAGCTGGTTGAGGGTCTGCTCCCGCTCATCGTTGCCCCCTCCAATGCCCGCTCCCCGTTGCCGACCAACGGCATCGATCTCATCGATGAAAATGATGCAGGGCGCCTTGGCCTTGGCCTGGCGGAAGAGATCCCTCACCCGGCTGGCGCCCACCCCGACAAAAAGTTCCACGAATTCCGAGGCCGCCATCGAGAAGAACGGCACGCCAGCCTCGCCAGCGATGGCTCGGGCCAAGAGGGTCTTGCCGGTGCCCGGCGGGCCCACCAACAGCACCCCCTTGGGGATTTTGGCGCCGATGGAGGTGAAGCGTTCCGGGGATTTCAGGAAGGTCACCACCTCCTGCAACTCCTCCTTGGCCTCCGCGATGCCCGCCACATCCTCAAAGCGCACCGGGACCGTGCCCTCGGGCTGAACGCGGGGCTGGCTGCGACCGAAGCCAAGGGTTTTGCTGGCCACCTGGCTTGACCGGCGAATCAGGAGGGCCAGGCCTCCCAGCAGAAGAGCGGCGAGCAACAGATTGCCGACGAAGCTCGCCACGGCTTCCTCCTGGCGCTCATCTCGCACGGACAGGGGAACCCGCTGTTCTTGGGCCGTGCGCAGCAGGGTCTGGTTGTCATTGAACAGAGCGACCTGGGCCGTTTGACCATCGGCGTAGGTCAGGGTGGCCACCCGCTGACGCGGGGAGAGGGAAATGTCGCGAACCCTTCCCTGCCGGATGGACTCCAACATCTGGCTGTAGGAGGGCGGGGTTGTGCGGGAGCCGCTGAAACCGAGGTTCAGACGGGGCGAATCGCCACGAACCTCGGCGGGCCGCTCGCTCTGGGCCTCCTTGCCGGACGGCCGGTTCTCGCCACTCTGCGTTTTGCCCTCAACGTTGCTCCGGCCGCCCTCCCCGCCCGCTGGAGAGAGCGCTCCGCTCTCCTGGCTGGGCGGCCCGCCAGCGGCAGACCCCTGGAGTTGACCCATGGCAAGCCCTTCGTTGCGGGAAGAACCGACGACGTCCCGTTGGGTCTCAGACCCCGCGGGGGGCGAACCGGTGGCTCCCTGGCCTCGCACGGGGGCTTGGGAGAACAGCGGTCGGAGGGGAGGTGGCTGGGAATCCACTGCTCAACTCGTGGAAAACGGATGTTAGCGATTTGACGGAAGGTCGCCCGAAGCCGGATGATCACCGTTTGACTCGTCGGGCGAAGCAATGGCTGTTCCCAAGAAAAAAACCTCCAAGGGCAAGCGCAATCAACGTCACGCCCGCTGGAAAGCCAAGGCGGGTGAGGCTGCCCTTCGTGCGATGTCCATCGGCAAAGCCGTGCTCAGCGGCCGTGCCCGCGGCTTTGTATATCCGGTGGAGGAGACAGCGGAAGAGGAGTCCTGAGCTCACGGCGACCCACGCCGGCGCCCACGCTGACCCCAGGGGCCACGGAATCCAGGGGCCACCGAATCCAAGGGCCACAGATCCCAGGGCAACGGATGCAAGTGTCTGTGAGTCTGCGTTCCCCTGCCACCAACAACCGCCTTGACAGCCTTCGCGATTGGCCCCGCAAGGTCGTCATGACCGCCCCGCAAGGTCTTCGTGACCACTGGCCCGCAGGGGCTTCATGTCAACTGGCCCGCAAGGGGTTGTCCAGGCCGCACCACCGGGGTTTCCCGACGGCCTTGTC